>NZ_ANBH01000154.1 GCF_000341185.1 Nocardiopsis chromatogenes YIM 90109 | reverse complement strand
GGGCGTGCCCGGGCGCCGCGCAGTAGGCCGTGATCCACGCAACACCCCTTAAGCGGCCGGGCGTCCGTTCAGCTCTCCGTGCAGGGCGGCGGTCAGCTCGCCCTGTGCGGTGTCGCCGTCCAGGGACCAGGCCATCGCCCCGCCGAGCCCGTACTCGCGCACCCAGGAGGCCTTCTGGGAGATGGCGGTGGCGTCGTCGTAGTTCCACCACTGGTCGCCGTCGTAGATCCAGGCGGTCCCGGCGTGGTCGTCCCGGTACACCGTGAACCCCTCGGTGGCGGCCATCTCCGCGAGGACGTTGAAGTCGTTGTAGCCGGGGTCGCGCGGGCCGGGGGCGGCGCCCTCGGCCGCCTGCCACAGCCCGTCCCCGTCAGGTCCGGGCTCCACGCCCTGCCAGCCGCGCCCGTAGAAGGGCATGCCCATCACGATGTCCTCGGGCTCGGCCCCGCGGTCCACCCACTCCTGTACGACCGTCTCGTAGGAGCGGGGCGCCTGGGCCGGGTCGCCCTCGGCCGCCCGCACGTTGGCCTGGTGCCCGGTGGCCGGGTTCCAGGCGCCGGTCAGGTCGTAGCCCTGGAGGTTGATGAAGTCCAGGTCCTCCATGAGCGCGGGCACCTCGTACCCGGCGTCGATGGCGCCGGTGTTGGCCGGCATGAACGAGGTGAGCAGGTACTCCTGACCGGTCTCCTCGCCCAGGGCGTCCATCTGCGCGCGGAACTCGCCCACCAGGGCGGTGAAGTTCTCCCTGTCCTCGGGCCGGACGGTGTTGCCGGGCTCGCCCGGGGTGGCGGGCCACTCCCAGTCCAGGTCGATGCCGTCGAACAGGCCCGCGGCGGCGCCCTCGCCGCCCGCGCCGTTGAGCTCGGGCAGGTCGCCGCGCAGGAACATGTCGACGCAGGAGGCCACCGCCTCCTCGCGGTTCTCCGGCAGCGCCGCGTCGGAGAAGTGCGTCGACCAGGACCAGCCGCCCAGCGCGATCGACACCTTCAGGCCGGGGTTGGCCTCCTTGAGCTCGCGGAGCTGGTTGAAGGTGCCGCGCAGCGGCTGCCCGTCCTCGTCGGCGGTGCCGTCGACGCTCTCCTCGGCCGGGTAGGGGCGGCCGTAGTCCCAGTACGCCTCGCCCTCGCCCCCCTCGTCGGTGGCGAAGCAGCCGTCGCCGTCGATGTTGGCGAAGGCGTAGATGACGTGGGTGAGCCTGTCCGCCTGCCCGGTGTCCTCCAGCGACTTGGGGTGGAAGCCCTTGTCCTCGGCGCCCCACTGGGTGAAGTAGCCGACCTGGCGGTACTCGGGGTCCTCGGCGCCGCCGCCGTCCCCGTCGTCGCAGGGGGCGCCGTTGAGGGTGCAGGAGACCGGGTCGGTGGGGCCCTCGCCGCCGAAGCGGCCGTTGTAGCCGAAGGTGTAGGTGCCGCCGGGCGGGACGGCCGCGCCCCAGTGCGGGGGAGTGGCGGTGGAGGCGCCGCCGGAGGCGTCCAGCTCGGCGTTCCACATCTGGTGGACCTCGGCCCCCTCGGGCAGGGTGAACTCCAGGCTCCAGTCCTCCAGCGGGGCGTCGGTGGGGTTGGTGACGGTGATCTGTGCCTGGTAGCCGCCGGGCCAGCGGGAGACCTCGGTGTGCTCGGCGGTGGGGGCGGGGGCGCCGCCCGGCGCGGCCTGGGCCGCGCCGGGCGCGAGGGGGACGAGCAGCAGGGCGGCGGTACAGGCCGCCCCCGCCGCGAGGGGGATGCGGACAGAGCGCATGCGGGGGGTACTCCCTCTCTCGTGCCGAATTTTTAGGAAACTTAACTATTTGATTCGGTGGAGGTCAATGGAGGTTCCGCGCTGCACAATGCCCCGCATCCCCGGTGCCGCATCCCCGACGGCGGGTGTCAGGCCAGCGCGCCGTCCAGGGAGCGCATCAGCGTCCCCTGGGAGTCGTCGCCGTCGAGCGACCACACCATGGCGCCGCCCAGCCCCTGCCCGTTGATCCAGTCGGCCTTGCGCCGCATCTCGGTCGCGTCGTCGAAGGTCCACAGGGTGGTGCCGTCGTAGATCCAGGCGGCCCCCGCCTGCTCGTCCCGGTGCAGCGTGTACCCGGGCAGGTCCTTCAGGCGCTTCCAGTCCTCGATGCCGTCCTCATAGGTGCCCGGGGCGGGCCCGGTGGAGGGCTGGAACATCCCGTCGCCGTTCGGGCCCGGCTGCACGCCGGTCCACCCGCGGCCGTAGAAGGGCACGCCCATCACGATGTCCGCCGGGTCCGCGCCGCGCGAGGTCCACGCCTCCAACGCGATCTCCCCGCTGAAGCGCCGGTCCGGCTCGCTCGGGTCGTCCGGGGAGAGCACCAGGTTGGACTGGTGCGCCGTGGTCGCCTCCCAGGCGCCGTGGTAGTCGTAGCCCTGCAGGGTCACGAAGGAGAAGTCCTTCATGATCTTGTCGACCTCGAACCCGGCCTCCACCTTCGCCGGGTCGGCCGGCATGAACGAGGTCAGCTCGTAGGAGCGCCCGGTCTCGGCCTCCAGGGCGTCGAGCTGGGAGCGGAACTCGGCCACGAGCGCGGTGAAGTTCTGCTTGTCCTCGGGCTTCCAGACGTTGTCCGGGTGGCCCTCCGATCCCGGCCACTCCCAGTCCAGGTCGATGCCGTCGAAGACGCCGAACGCCGAGCCGGGGCCGCCCGCGCCGTCGAAGGCCGGCAGGTTGCCGCGCAGGAACATGTCGATGCACGAGGAGGCCATCCGCTGCCGCGACTCGGGGGTGCTCGCCGCGTCCGAGATGTTCTTGGACCAGGTCCACCCGCCGATCGACAGGTTCACCTTCAGGTGCGGGTACTTCTCCTTGAGCTCGCGGAGCTGGTTGAAGTTGCCGCGCAGGTCCTGGTCCCAGGTGTCGCCCACGCCGTCCACGCTCTCGTCGGCGCGGAAGGACCGGCCGTAGTCGGCCCAGGCGTCGCCCTGGCCGAGCTGGTTGGCCTGGAAGCACTGGCCGTTGGCGTTGATGTTGGCGAAGGCGTAGTTGATGTGGGTCAGCCGCTCGGCGGTGCCGCTGGTGTCGACGTTCTTCACCAGGTAGCCGCGGTCGTAGATGCCCCACTGGGTGAAGTAGCCGACCCGCTTGCCGCCGCCGGGCCCGCCGGGCCCGCCGTCCTTGTCGGTCCGGGCGGTGACCGCCGCGCTCTCCGCGGAGGTGTTGCCCGCGGCGTCGAAGGCGCGGACGGTGAAGGAGTACTCGGTGTCGGGGGTCAGGCCCGAGACCGTGGCCGCCGGGGTGTCGCCGATGACGGTGCGCACGGTCTGCCCGCCGGAGAGCACCTCGTAGCCGGCCACGCCGACGTTGTCGGAGGAGCCGGTCCAGGACAGTCCGACGCTGCTGGAGGTGGTGCCCGAGACCGACAGCCCTTCGGGCGCGGTCGGCGCCTCGGTGTCGTCCTCACCGGGCCCGCCCGCGCACGGGGAGCCGTTGACGGTGCAGGAGACCGGAGCGGTCTCGGTGGCGCCGGAGGACAGGGAGCCGTTGAACCCGATCTGGTAGGTGCCGCCGGCCGGGACGGTCGCCCCCCAGCTCGGCGGGGTGAGCGTGTAGTCGGCGCCGGACCTTTCCATGGTGGCGTTCCACAGGCTGGTGATCTCCACGCCAGCGGGCAGCGTGACCGCGATCGTCCAGTCGGACAGGTCCGCGGAGGAGGCGTTGTCGATGGTGAACTGGCCGCTGTAGCCGGTCTCCCAGGAGGAGCCCTCGGTGTAGACGACCGTGACGCCCTCGGGGGCGGCGGTGGGAGCGGGGTCGGCCGAGGCGGGGGCGGCCGACAGGGCGAGGGGCAGGGCGGTCAGCGCCGCGGTCAGCGCGGCCAGTGCCGCCCTGGCCCGGGGGAGCCGGTGCCGCCCCCGTGCGGGGGGTCTCGCGGACATGGGGGTGTGTCCTCACGCTCGGGGCTAATTTTTAGGAAAGTTAACTATTGGTTTTTGCGGGGGCAAGGCCCCCGCCCGTCCGGTGCGGTGTCCGGGCCCCGGCGGCGGGTGGACCGGGCCGCTTCCGGTCCCGGCCTGCGGGCGCCCGTGCGCTGGACCGGACCCCCGTGGCCGCTTCCGGCCGCACGGCCCCCCTGGACACGGCGCCGCGAACATGCGCGTGTGCGCAGGTCGCTACAGTGGCCGCGTGGGAAACCCGCTTAATCTGCCGTTCGACCCGATCGAGCGCGCGCACGAGAACTGGACGCGCCGCTGGGGCGCCTCGCCCGCCATGGCCGCGGTCACCTCGGTCATGCGCGCCCAGCAGATCCTCATCGGCCGCCTGGACGCCGCCCTCAAGCCCTACGCGCTCACCTTCGCGCGCTACGAGGCGCTGGTCCTGCTCACCTTCAGCCACTCCGGCGGCCTGCCCCTGGGCAAGATCGGCGAACGCCTGATGGTGCACCCCACCAGCGTCACCAACACCATCGACCGGCTGGAGCGCCAGGGGTTCGTGCGCCGCAAGCCCAACCCCAGCGACGGGCGCGGGACCCTGGCCGAGATCACCGGGGAGGGGCGCGAGGTCGTCGAGCAGGCCACCCGGGACCTGCTGGACATGGACTTCGGGCTGGAGGACTACACCGCCGAGGAGCTGCGCGAGATGCACCGCTCCTTCGTCAAGCTGCGGGTGGGGTTCGGGGACTTCCCCGACCCGGAGGCCCCTACCGAAAATTAGTTGGAAGTCCTACTATCGTCGGTATGGCGACCAGTGAGCAGATCGGGGCCGGGCGGGAGCGCTGGCAGCGGCGCTACGACGCCGCCCGCAAGCGCGAGGCCGACTTCAGCACGCTCTCCGGCCAGGAGGTCGACCCGGCCTACGGCCCGCCGGAGGGCGCCGACATCCCCGGGTTCGAGCGGATCGGCTGGCCCGGGGAGTTCCCCTTCACCCGCGGGCTCTACCCCACCGGCTACCGCGGCCGCCCCTGGACCATCCGCCAGTTCGCCGGGTTCGGCAACGCCCGCCAGACCAACGAGCGCTACAAGATGATCCTCCAGGCCGGGGGCGGCGGGCTCTCCGTCGCCTTCGACATGCCCACGCTCATGGGCTACGACTCCGACGCCCCCTTCGCCCTGGGCGAGGTGGGCCACTGCGGCGTCGCCGTGGACTCCACCGCCGACATGGACGTCCTCTTCGGCGGCATCCCGCTGCAGTCCACCACCACCTCGATGACCATCAGCGGCCCCGCGGTGCCCGCCTTCTGCATGTACCTGGCCGCCGCCGAGCGCCAGGGCGCCGACCTGTCCAAGCTCAACGGCACCCTGCAGACCGACATCTTCAAGGAGTACATCGCCCAGAAGGAGTGGCTGTACCCGCCCGAACCCCACCTGCGCCTCATCGGCGACCTGATGGAGTACTGCGCGGAGAACATCCCCGCCTTCAAGCCGCTGTCGGTCTCCGGCTACCACATCCGCGAGGCCGGGGCCACCGCCGCCCAGGAGCTGGCCTTCACCCTCGCCGACGGGTTCGGCTACGTCGAGCTGGGCCTGTCCCGCGGCCTGGACGTGGACGTGTTCGCCCCCGGCCTGTCCTTCTTCTTCGACGCCCACATCGACTTCTTCGAGGAGATCGCCAAGTTCCGCGCCGCCCGCCGCATCTGGGCCCGCTGGATGCGCGACCGCTTCGGCGCCACCTCCGAGAAGGCCCAGTGGCTCCGGTTCCACACCCAGACCGCCGGGGTGTCGCTCACCGCCCAGCAGCCCTACAACAACGTGGTGCGCACCGCCGTCGAGGCGCTCTCGGCCGTCCTGGGCGGCACCAACTCGCTGCACACCAACGCCCTGGACGAGACCCTGGCGCTGCCCACCGAGCAGTCCGCCGAGATCGCCCTGCGCACCCAGCAGGTGCTGATGGAGGAGACCGGGGTGGCCAACGTCGCCGACCCCCTCGGCGGCTCCTACTACCTGGAGGCGCTCACCGACCGGATGGAGGCCGAGGCCGAGCGCATCTTCGCCAAGATCATCGCCATGGGCGGCGGTGAGGAGGCCGACCACGGGATCGGGCCGGTCACCTCCGGCATCCTGGCCGGCATCCGCAACGGGTGGTTCAGCTCCGAGATCGCCGAGTCGGCCTTCCGCTACCAGCAGGCGCTGGAGAAGGGCGACAAGCGCATCGTCGGCGTCAACACCGCCACCTCCACGGTCTCCGGGGAGGTCGACATCCTGCGGATCAGCCACGAGGTCGAGCGCGACCAGGTGGAACTGCTCGGGCGCCGCCGCGGGGACCGGGACGGCGCCGCCGTCCAGGCCGCCCTGGACCGGCTGCTGGCCGCCGTGCGCGACCCCGCCGGGGGCAACCTCGTCCCCCTCATCCTGGACGCCGCCCGCGCCGAGGCCACCCTCGGGGAGATCTGCCGCACGATGGGCGAGGAGTTCGGCGCCTATGTGGAGGACCCACGATTCTAGATGGGGCAGGATGGAGGCATGCAGCCATCGGACTACTCCATGCAGGGTGCGGTCGACCTCGGGGCGCGCAAGGCCGCCATGGAACGCGAGGCCAAGCGGGAGGCCGCGCAGGCCTCGGGGACCGCCAACCCGTACGCCATCGACGTCGACGAGAACAACTTCCAGGACGAGGTCCTGCAGCGCTCGATGAGCACGCCCGTCGTGCTGGCCGTGCTGCAGTCCTCCTCTGAGCAGTCCTCCCAGGTCGAGGCGGCCATCGACCGGCTGGCCATCGGCGCGGGCGGGCAGTGGGCCGTCGCCAAGGTCGACGTGCAGGCCAGCCCGCAGCTCGCCCAGGCGCTGAGGGTGCCCGCCGCCCCGATGATCGCCCTGGTCATCGGCGGCCAGGTGGTGCCCGGCCCGACCGGCCCGGCCACCGAGGCCCAGCTGCGCGAGTGGCTGGCCCAGGTCTTCGAGGAACTGCGCAACCAGAACGTGCTCCCGCCGGAGTTCACCGGGCTGGGGCCGGAGGGCGCCGAGGGCGCCGGGGCCCCGGCCGAGGAGGTCGACCCGATCGACCTCGAGGCCCAGGAGGCGCTGCAGCGCGACGACTTCGAGGCCGCCGAGCAGGTCTACGCCAAGGCCCTGGAGTCCGACCCCAAGAACGAGCACGCCAAGCAGCGCCTGGCCCAGGTGCGGCTGATCGGGCGGCTGCGCGGGGTCGACGCCGCCGCCGCGCGCAAGGCCGCCGCCGACGACCCCGGCGACATCGACGCCCAGATCCAGGTCGCCGACATCGACATGTACGGCCAGAAGGTCGAGGACGCCTTCAACCGGCTCATCACCCTGGTCAAGAACACCCGCGACGACGACCGCGACCGGGTCCGCAAGCACCTGCTGTCGCTGTTCGAGGTGCTGCCCGCCGCCGACCCCGCGGTCTCCAAGGCGCGGCGGCAGCTCACGGCCGCGCTGTTCTGAGCGGCCGTTCCGACCCGCCCCCGGGCGGGTAGAACCAGTTCATGCCGTACGTGGTGACGATCTCGGCGACCTTCGGGTCCGGCGGCGGCACGGTGGGTCCGGCCGTCGCCGAGCGCCTGGGCGTGCCCTTCGTGGACCGGGCCATCCCCGGGGCGGTCGCCGAGCGGATCGGCTGCTCCCTGGAGGACGCGCTCCGCCACGACGACTGGGCCCCCACCGGCTTCGAACGGCTGCTGGCCAGCGCCGCGCGGCTGCCCACGGTCACCCTCGGCAGCGTCGACCCCTCCTACGTCACCCCCTCCGACGCCGACGGGCGCATCCTGTACGACCAGGAGTTCGTCGACCGCACCGAGGACGTCCTGGAGCGGGTCGCCGCCACCGGCGCGGTGGTGCTGGGGCGGGCCGGGGCGGTGGTCCTCGCCGACCGGCCCGGCGCTCTGCACGTGCGCCTGGACGGCCCCAAGGACCGCAGGCTCGCCCGCTCCGGCACCACGGACATGCGCGAGTTGGAGGCCAACGACCGCGCCCGCAGCGCCTACGTGCGCCGCTTCTACCGGGTGGACCCGGCCGACCCGGCCCTCTACCACCTGGTGCTCGACGCCACCGCGGTCCCCCCGCGGGCCTGTACCGACGTGATCGTGCGCCTCGCCCGGGAGCGGGCACCGGAAATGTAGTGCGGTGCACCGTTTGATCTGCGGCGGTGGCACCATGAAGGGTGCGCCTGAGCACCGGGAGCCACCGGCGGCCCCACCCAGCCAGGACCGCCCGGCGGTGCCGCCGGCGCGCGCATTGAGCCTCAGCGCGCCGTGGCGCAGCAGACACGTGACACAGAGGAGCTTTACGTGGCCACCCTTCCCAGCGTCTCCTACTCCATAACCGTGCGGCTCGAGGTCGACGGCCACGGCAGCGCGGTCGGCGGCCTCACCAGCGCGGTCGAGCACGTGGGGGGCGTCATCACCGCCCTGGACGTGGCGCAGGCCGGCCACGAGCGGATCCGCATCGACGTGACCTGCGCGGCCCGCGACACCGACCACGCCCAGGCCATCGTGGACGCCCTGGGCGCCGTGGAGGGCGTCGTCGTCCACAAGGTCAGCGACCGCACCTTCCTGATGCACCTCGGCGGCAAGATCGAGATGAAGTCCAAGGTGCCGCTGCGCAACCGCGACGAGCTGTCCATGGCCTACACCCCCGGCGTGGCCCGCGTCTCCCAGGCCATCGCCGCCAACCCCGCCGACGCCCGCCGCCTGACCGTCAAGCGCAACAGCGTCGCCGTGGTCACCGACGGCTCGGCCGTGCTCGGCCTGGGCAACATCGGCCCCGAGGCCTCCATGCCGGTCATGGAGGGCAAGGCGGCCCTGTTCAAACGCTTCGCCGACATCGACGCCTGGCCCATCGCCCTGGACACCCAGGACGTCGACGAGATCGTGCGCACCGTCCAGGTCATCGCCCCCGGCTTCGGCGGCGTCAACCTGGAGGACATCTCCGCCCCCCGCTGCTTCGAGGTCGAGGCCCGCCTGCGCGAGCTGCTCGACATCCCCGTCTTCCACGACGACCAGCACGGCACCGCCATCGTCGTGCTCGCCGCCCTCAAGAACGCCCTGCGCGTGGTCGGCAAGGACCTGGGCGGGGTGCGCATCGCCATGTCCGGCGCCGGGGCCGCCGGAACCGCCATCCTCAAGCTGCTCATGCACGCCGGGGCCAAGCACATCGTGGTCTGCGACGTCCACGGCGCCGTCCACCGGGGCCGCGACGACCTCGGCGCCAACCTGGACTGGATCGCCGCCAACACCAACCCCGAGGGCTACTCCGGCGACCTCAAGGGCGCCGTGGACGGGGCCGACGTGTTCATCGGCGTGTCCGCCCCCAACGTGCTCGGCGGCGAGGACATCGCCGGGATGAACGAGGACGCCATCATCTTCGCCCTGGCCAACCCCGACCCCGAGGTCGACCCGGACGTGGCCCGGCTGCACGCCGCGGTGGTGGCCACCGGCCGCAGCGACTACCCCAACCAGATCAACAACGTGCTGGTCTTCCCCGGGTTCTTCCGGGGCCTGCTGGACGCCCAGAGCGACCACGTCGACTCCGACATGATGGTCGCCGCCGCCGACGCCATCGCCGGGGCGGTCACCGACGAGGAGCTGGGCCCGCACTACATCATCCCCAGCGTCTTCCACACCAACCTCTCCCAGAGCGTGGCCGCCGCGGTCCGCGACGTCGCCGTGCGCGCTGGGCACGGCCGGGCCGAGGACTAGCCGGGTACCCGGGCCGGGGGCGGGGGTAGACAGCCGGGTATGGACGGAACCGACCTCACCGGGCGGCTGCTGGTCGCCGCGCCCGCGCTGGAGGACCCCCACTTCCGCCGCACGGTCGTGCTGGTCGTCGACGACGACGCCGAGGGCGCCCTCGGCGTCGTCGTCAACCGCCCCTCCCGGCTGCCCGTGGCCGAGGTGCTGGCCGACTGGGGCGGCTTCGCCAGCGACCCGCCGGTGATGTTCGCCGGGGGACCCGTCGGCGAGGGCGCCGGGCTCGCCCTGGGCGTTCCCGGCGGCGCCGAGGAACCCCTGGGCTGGCGCCCCCTGGAGTCCCCCGCCGACGGCCCGCCCGCCCCCGAGGGGCTGGGCGTCATCGACCTCGACGCGCCCCCGCAGATCCTCGGCGGCGCCCTGGGCCGCTTCCGTGTCTTCGCCGGGTACGCGGGGTGGAGCGAGGGCCAGCTCGGCGCCGAGATCGAGGAGGGCGCCTGGTACGTGCTGCCCGCCCTGGCCGAGGACGTGTTCTCCGCCGATCCCGGCACGCTGTGGGCCCGGGTGCTGCGCCGCCAGGGCGGGGACCTGGCCCTGGTGGCCACCCTGCCCGACGACCCGGAGTTGAACTGACCCCCCGCCCGCGGCGATACGGTGGTGGGCAGGACGCAGGAGGTGTGAGGCGAACATGGCCATGGATGTGCTGAACAAGGTCGTCCCGGAGAGCGAGACCCGGCCCGACATCTCGCACGACGACGGGGACCGCGAGCGCTTCGCGCACTATGTGCAGAAGGACAGGATCACCGAGAGCGCGGTGACCGGGGCGCCCGTCATCGCGCTGTGCGGCAAGGTCTGGGTCCCCAACCGGGACCCCAAGAAGTTCCCCGTCTGCCCGGAGTGCAAGGAGATCTACGAAGAGATGACCGCCTGACCGGTCGTGTCGTCCCGTCCGCCCGCCACTGAGGGGTTTCGCGCACCCAGGGGCGGGTGGGGCAGGATACGCTCCCTTAGGACGGTGACGACGGGTAGGTCAGGTAGGTCACATGGTTTCCACCACCGAGCGGGGGACGCGCCGCAGGGGCGGGTCGGAGCGCGGACGCCGGCGCCGCAGGCGGCGGCCGGTCACCGCGGGCGACATCGCCCGCGGGATCCTGCGCGGGATCGGCGAGCTGCTGTTCACCGCCGGGATCGTCATGCTGTTCTTCGCCGCCTACCAGGTGTACGGCAAGGCGCTGGAGACGCAGCAGGAGCAGCAGGCCCTCGGCGACGACCTGCAGGAGGCCTGGGACGAGCCCAAGGGGCCCGACTCCGAGCCGCTGCCGGGATCGGCCGACAGCAGGATGTACATCCCCGCGCTCGACCTGCAGTGGGTGGTCGTCAGCGGCGTCCAGCCCGACGACATCAGGTACAGCCCCGGCCACTACACCGACGACGACGTGGCCGGCGGCGACGCGGCCGACGCCGGGGAGCTGGGCAACTACGCCGTGGCCGGGCACCGCGTCTCCGGCATCTTCTGGGACATCGACCAGCTCTCCGACGGCGACCCGATCGTCCTGGAGGACGCGGAGAACTTCTACACCTACGAGGTCGTCGACGAGAGGACCGTCACCCCCGACCAGGTCGAGGTGGTCGACCCCGACCCGTTCGACCCCGAGAACAACGACGACCCCCAGCGGGCGCTGCTGACCCTCACCACCTGCGCGCCCAAGCTCAACAACACCCACCGGCTGATCGTGACGGCCGAGCTGACCGACACCCGCCCCAAGGACCAGGGCATGCCCGACACCATCGCGGACATGGCCCCCGAGGACCGGGCGGGCGAGGGGGAGTGACGCGATGTACGGGCTGATCTGGCGACTGCTCCCGGGCCCCGTCCCGGTCAAGGCCATCCTGGCGCTGGCCCTGCTGGCCGGGGCCGCCTGGCTGCTCTGGTACGTCGTCTTCCCCTGGGCCGACCCCTACATGCCGTTCAACGACGGCGCGGTCGACACGGGTTCGGGGGCAGGCGGCTGACCTCCCCGCCTCGGATACCCTCGTCCGGGTGAGCAACAGGGGAATGGTCGGATGACGGTTCTGCAGACGAGCACGGGGGAGCGCCTCGCCGGGCTGCGCCAGTGGCAGCGCGAGGCGTTCGAGGAGTACTTCCGAAGAGAGCCGAGGGACTTCCTCGCGGTGGCCACGCCCGGGGCGGGCAAGACCACCTTCGCGCTGACCCTCGCCTCCGAGCTGCTGGCGCGGCACGCGGTGCGGTCCGTCACCATCGTGTGCCCCACCGAGCACCTCAAGAAGCAGTGGGCCGAGGCCGCCGCGCGGTTCGGCATCGCCATCGACCCCGACTTCAAGAACGGGCAGGGGGCGCTGGGGCGGCGGTACACCGGGGCGGCCGTGACCTACGCGCAGGTGGCCGCGCACCCGATGCTGCACCGCAACCGCACCGAGGCGCGCCGGACCCTGGTCGTCTTCGACGAGGTGCACCACGCCGGGGACGCGCTGTCCTGGGGCGACGCGGTTCGCGAGGCCTTCGACCCGGCGGCCCGGCGGCTGGCCCTGACCGGCACCCCCTTCCGGTCGGACGTCAACCCCATCCCGTTCGTGGACTACGTCCAGGACGCCGAGGGCGTGCGCCGCTGCTCCTGGGACTACAACTACGGCTACGCCCCGGCGCTGGGCGACGGGGTCGTCAGGCCCGTGCTGTTCATGGCCTACTCCGGCGAGATGCGCTGGCGCACCAAGGCCGGGGACGAGCTCGCCGCCCGCCTGGGCGAGCCGCTCACCCAGGACGCCCTCGCCCAGGCGTGGAAGGCCGCGCTCGACCCCAAGGGCGACTGGATCAAGAAGGTCCTGGCCGCCGCCGACCGGCGGCTGACCGAGGTGCGCAACGCCACCCCCGACGCCGGGGGCCTGGTCATCGCCACCGACCACGAGGCCGCCCGCGCCTACGCGCGCATCCTGCGCAAGATCACCGGGCAGGGCGCCACCGTGGTGCTCTCCGACGACCCCACCGCCAGCAAGAAGATCTCCCGCTTCGCCGAGTCCGACGAGCGGTGGATGGTGGCGGTGCGCATGGTCTCCGAGGGCGTGGACGTGCCGCGGCTGATGGTCGGCGTGTACGCCACCTCCACCAGCACCGCGCTGTTCTTCGCCCAGGCCGTGGGGCGCTTCGTGCGCTCCCGCCGCCGCGGCGAGGTCGCCTCGGTCTTCCTGCCGTCCGTGCCCACCCTGCTGGAGCTGGCCGGGGAGATGGAGCGCGAGCGCGACCACGCGCTCGACCGGCCGCTCAAGGAGGGCGAGGAGTTCGACCCCGAGGGCCGGGAGCTGGACGAGGCCCGCAAGAAGCGGGACACCCCCGACGCGGGGGAGGAGCTGCCCTTCGAGACGATGGAGGCCTCGGCCGAGTTCGACCGGGTGCTCTACGACGGCTCGGAGTTCGGCGGCGGCACCCCCGACTCGCCCGAGGAGGAGGACTTCCTGGGCCTGCCCGGCCTGCTGGAGCCCGAGCAGGTGGCCCAGCTGCTGCGCAAGCGCAAGGCCGACCAGAGGGCCGGGGAGCGCAAGGCGCCCTCCGGCGGGGAGCCGGACGGGGGCCCACCCGAGCACGAGCGGGTGGCCTCCCTGCGCAAGGAGCTGCAGGGGCTGGTGGGCGCCTGGCACCACCGCACCGGCCGCCCGCACGGGATGATCCACAACGAGCTGCGCCGGGCCTGCGGCGGCCCCCCGATCGCCCAGGCCTCCCCGGACCAGATCGCCGAGCGCATCGCCAAGATCCGGGCCTGGGCCACCGGCGGCTCCTGACCCGGTAAACACCGGGCAAGGGGGATGGTGCGGACCCGCGCGGCGTAATCGCCCAAAGTAGTCGTGCCGGTACGTTCCGCACCATGGGGGAACGAGCGAGAAGGATCGGGCGGACCGGCGCGGGCCTGGCGGCCTGCGCCGCCGCCTTGGCCGGACTGCTGGGCGCCGCCGCCGCGGGCGGGGCCGGAAGCGGGGCCGGAGGCGGGGCCGGGAGCGCCGCCGGGCGGGAGGCGTGCGCGCCCGGGGACGCGCGCATCGACGGTCGCATTGACGGGCGCATCGGCGGGCGCGCCTCGGAGGGCGGCGCCATCAGCGACGCCCAGGCCGCCGAGTACGAGCGCCGCCTGCGCCAGGAGCGGGTGCCCCAGCGCGACCGCGGCGAAGGGCGCACCGTCCCCGTGGTGGTGCACGTCGTCAGCGCCGAGGACGGAACCGGCGACCTGTCCGAGGCCACCGTCCGCCGCCAGATCGACGTGCTCAACCGGGCCTTCGGCGGCGGCTACGGCGGCGCCGACACCGGGTTCGGCTTCGAACTGCGCGCCATCACCCGCACCGCCGACGACGCCGCGTTCGCCTCGGTCGGCCGGCGCGGCTCCGCCGACCGGGCCGCCATGCGCCGGGGCGGCCCCGAGACGCTCAACCTCTACACCGCCGACCTGGGCCACGGCATCCTGGGCCGGTCCACCTTCCCGCAGGACTACGCCGACGCCCCCGGCGCCGACGGCGTCGTCATCGACCACCGCACCGTGCCCGGCGGAACCCGCGAGAACTTCGACCTGGGCCACACCGCCACCCACGAGACCGGGCACTGGCTCGGCCTGTTCCACACCTTCCAGAACGGCTGCTCCACGCCCGGGGACTACGTCGCCGACACCGCCTACGAGCGCGAGCAGGCCACCGGCTGCCCGTCCGGCCGCGACACCTGCCCCCACCGCGGCGGCGCCGACCCGGTGGACAACTTCATGGACTACAGCGACGACGCCTGCATGGAGCGCTTCACCCGGGGCCAGGCCGAGCGGATGGCCGACCACTGGTACGCCTTCCGTGTCGGGAAGGGGCACTGACCGCAGCCAGGGCGTGTTTCTCGGATCAGGCCCTACTGCGCGGCGCCCGGGCACGCCCCTCGCCGCGTTCTCAACGGCCGACAGCCTGCTGACCGACTCTCCCACCGGCCTTGCGATGGACGCACCTGGACACCGCTCGCTACGGACCTGACCCGAGAAACACGCCCTAAGATGAGTGCCATGGCAGCGACCAAGACCTTCCTGACCGGCATCCAGACCTCGGGGATGCCGCACCTCGGCAACTACATCGGGGCCATCCGCCCGGCGCTGGAAGCCGCACGCGAGCACGACAGCATGTACTTCCTCGCCGACTACCACGCGCTCAACTCGGTCCGGGACCCCGCCAGGCTCCGCCACGACGTCCGGTCGGTCGCCGCCACGTGGCTCGCCTGCGGTCTGGACCCCGAGCGCACCGTCCTGTACCGGCAGTCCAGCGTCCCCGAGGTGTTCGAGCTGGCCACCGTGCTCGGCGCGGTGACCGCCAAGGGCCTGATGAACCGCGCCCACGCCTACAAGGCCGCCCGGGACCGCAACGCCGAGGCCGGCGTGGAGGACCTGGACGCCGGGGTCAACATGGGGCTGTTCAACTACCCCGTCCTCATGGCCGCCGACATCCTGGTGATGGAGGCCGACGTCGTGCCCGTCGGCCGCGACCAGCGCCAGCACATCGAGTACACCGCCGACATCGCCGGGTCGTTCAACCACCTCTACGGGGCCGGGTACGCCTTCCCCGTCCCCGAGGGGGCGTTCCCCGAGGGCGAGTCCAGCCTGCTCCCCGGCATCGACGGCCGGAAGATGAGCAAGTCCTACGACAACCACATCCCGCTGTTCCTGCCGGAGAACAAGCTCAAGAAGCTGGTGCGGCGCATCCCGACCGACTCCACGCCGGTCGAGGACCCCAAGGACCCCGACTCCTCGGCGGTCTTCCAGCTCCTGGAGCACTTCGCCGACGCCGACCGCACCGCCGCCGTCCGCAAGCGGCTGGAGGCCGGGGGCATGGGTTGGGGCGAGCTCAAGAACGAGCTCTTCGACGTCCTCAACGGCATCTTCGGGCCCATGCGGGAGCGCTACGACGCGCTGATGGAGCCCGACAGCGAGCTCGACGCCGTCCTGGAGGACGGCGCCGAGCGCGCGCGTGCGCGGGCCCGGGCCACCATGGCCAAGGTCCGCGCGGCCATCGGTATCGCCTAGCCGCGCCTCAGGCGACCACCGGCGCGCCCTCCAGGACCACGCCCTTGGCGGACAGCTCCTCCAGGGCGGCGTCGGTGGTCGCCCGCGCCACCCCGGCCGTCAGGTCCAGCAGCACCCGGGTGGCGAACCCGGCCTCGGCCGCGTCGGCCGCCGTGGCCCGCACGCAGTGGTCGGTGGCGATGCCCGCCACGTCCACCGCGTCCACCCCGTGCGCCCGCAGCCACTCCTCCAGGGGGCGGCCGTCCTCGGACGCGCCCTCGAAGCCGCTGTAGGCCGCGGTGTAGGCGCCCTTGCTGAACACCTCCTCCACCCCGGAGGCGTCGAAGGACCGGTGGAACTCGGCGCCTTCGGTGCCCACCACGCAGTGCGGCGGCCAGCTGTCGGTGAAGTCCGGCTCGGCGGAGAAGTGGGCGCCCGGGTCCACGTGGAAGTCGCGGGTGGCGACCACGTGCGCGTACTCCCCGCGGTGCGCGGCGATGTAGGCGGTGATCTCCGCGGCGACCGCCGCGCCCCCGGACACCCCCATGCTGCCGCCCTCGCAGAAGTCGTTCTGCACATCGACGACGATCAGTGCTCTGTGCCCGTGCCCTGTGTTCGCACTCATCTACAGCCTCCCTGGGAACTCGGTGGGCAGCGCGGGTTCGCCGCGCGACATCCGGCGGGCCGGGGCCGGGAGCTCGGCCACCGACCGCGCGTGCCTCTCGCGGGCCGCCTCCAGCGGCTCGGCGCCCACCACCTTGCCGCCCTCGACCAGGCGCCGCAGCAGCGGCCGCAGCCCCGGGCGCGGCTCGGGCTCGTGGCCGTGCACCAGCTCGGCGGTGGCGGTCCCGTCCTCGCCGACCGCGCGCGAGGCCCACTTGCGCCCGCCCTTGCTGGGCTTGCCCACCGACCGCTTGGCGACCGGCTCCAGCGGCGCGTCCGGCGCCGCCTCCCGGGACCGGGCCACCAGCTTGTACACCAGCGACGCGGTCGGCGCGCCCGAGCCGGTCACCAGTGCGGTGCCCACCCCGTAGCCGTCCACCGGCGCGATCGCCAGCGCCTGGATCGCGTACTCGTCCAGATCGCCGGTGACCACGATGCGGGCGTCGGCGGCGCCCAGCCCGTCCAGCTGGCTGCGGACCCGCGCCGCCTCGGCGGCCAGGTCGCCCGAGTCCACCCGCACCCCGCCCAGGCCGGTCCCGGCCAGCTCCACCGCGGTGCCCACGGCGCGCTCCACGTCGTAGGTGTCCACCAGCAGGGTGGTGCCCGGCCCCAGCGCGTCGAGCTGGGCCCGGAAGGCGTGCCGCTCGCTGTCGTGCAGCAGGGTGAAGGCGTGCGCGCTGGTCCCGGCGGTGGGCACGCCCCAGCGGCGGCCTGCCTCCAGGTTGGAGGTGCTGGCGAACCCGGCGATGTAGGCGGCGCGCGCGGAGGCCGTCGCCGCGCCCTCGTGGGTGCGGCGCGAACCCATCTCGATCATCGGCCGCCCCTGGGCCGCGGTGGCCATCCGGGAGGCGGCCGAGGCGATGGCGGTGTCGTGGTTGAAGACCGACAGCGCCAGCGTCTCCAGCAGCACGGCCTCGGCGAAGGTGCCCTCCACCACCAGGATGGGGGAGCCGGGGAAGTAGCACTCGCCCTCGCCGTAGCCCCACACGTCGCCGGTGAACCGGTAGTCGGCGAGCCAGTCCAGGGTGGGTTCGTCCACCACGCCGGCGTCGGACAGGTAGTCCAGTTCGGCCGTGCCGAACCGGAAGTCGCGCAGCGCCTCCAGGAGGCGTCCGGTCCCGGCCACCACCCCGTAGCGCCGGGCCCCGGGCAGGCGGCGGGCGAACATCTCGAAGACGGCCCGCCGGTGCGCCGCGCCGCTGCGCAGGGCCCCCTGCAGCATGGTCAGCTCGTACCGGTCGGTGAGCAGGGCGCTGCTCGGGTACTCGGTCATGGGTATCCAGACTAGTTTGTGTCTCTCGGTACCAAAATAGCGGTGCCCGTCGGTGGGACAATGGAGCCGGTACCGCCGATCCGGTGCCGCCGCGCGAGCGTGAGGGGGGAGTGACCCATGGGGACCGCTCCGGCGCCGGTCGAGCTGGAACGGCCGGAGGCGGACGAGGACGTCCGGCCCGACAAGCCGTGGGTGACGGTCGTCTGGAACGATCCGGTGAACCTCATGTCGTACGTCACCTACGTCTTCCAGACCGTCTTCGGCTATTCCAAGGCCAAGGCGCACAAGCTGATGATGGACGTGCACCACAAGGGGCGCGCCGTCGTCTCCAGCGGCTCCCGCGAGGAGATGGAGCGCGACGTGTCGGTGCTGCACACCTACGGCCTGTGGGCGACGCTCCAGCACGATGAATAAGGTGTCCGGATGACCGACGGATTCCGCGCCGTGCGCGGCGGGGTGAGCATCCGCCTGGACCGGGACGAGGCCGCGGTGCTGCGCTCGATGGCCGGGCTCGTCCTGGAGCTGGTGGACCCGCCCGAGGACGGGGGCGACCCGCTGGAGGCGCTGGTCGGCATCTCCGGCGCCGCCGACACCCCCGAGGACCCGGTGCTCGCCCGGCTGCTGCCCGACGCCTACGGGGGCGACCGCGAGGCCGCGGGGGAGTTCCGCCGCTACACCGAGGGCGACCTGCGGCGGCACAAGCGGGAGAACGCCGAGACGATGATCTCCGGGCTGTCCGGGCTCGGCCCCGGCGGCGGCGAGCTGGTGCTCGACACCGGTGACGCGCACGCCTGGCTCAAGGCGCTCAACGACGTCCGGCTGGCGCTGGGCACGCGGCTCGGCGTCGAGGAGGACGGCGGACGGACGCGGGTGCGCGCGGACGACCGCGCGGACCGGGCCGCGCTGAGCGTGTACGAGTGGCTGGGCGGGGTGCAGGAGACGCTGGTCCAGGCGCTGATGGCCGAGCGCTGAGGGCGCGGCGGCGCGCGCCGCCGAAAAAGTCATACCCAGTGAGTGGGTAGGGATAATTTCTCGGCTACGCTGAGGGCCATGCTGAGGATCAACCGGGAGATCCGCGACCGGATCGTCGCCCACGCCCGCCGCGACCACCCCGACGAGGCGTGCGGCATCGTGGCCGGCCCCATCGGCTCCGACCGGCCCGAGCGCATGGTCGAGATGGCCAACGCCGAGCGCTCGCCCACCTTCTACCGCTTCGACTCCAAGGAGCAGCTCCAGGTCTGGCGGGAGATGGACGACCGGGACGAGGAGCCCGTGGTCATCTACCACTCGCACACCGCGACCGAGGCCTACCCCTCCCGGACCGACGTCTCCTACGCCTCCGAGCCCGGCGCGCACTACGTGCTGGTCTCCACCCGCGACCCGGAGACCGCCGAGTTCCGCTCCTACCGGATCGTCGACGGCGAGGTCACCGAAGAGCCCGTGGAATTCACCGGCGAATCCGCCCGTTGACACCGATCAGCACAGCCGAGCACGAACTGGAGACACCATGGCCACCGAGGTCCGCATCCCCACCATCATGCGCAACCTGACCGACGGCGCCAAGGCCGTCGAGGCCAGCGGCGCCACCCTCGCCGAGCTCATCGCCGACCTGGACGAGCGCCACCCCGGCCTGGGCGAGAAGCTGGTGGACGGCGGCAAGCTGCGGCGCTTCGTCAACGTCTACCTCAACGACGAGGACGTCCGCTTCCTCGGCGGGATCGAGGCGCCGGTCGCCGACGGCGACACCGTCACCGTCCTCCCGGCCGTCGCCGGGGGCATGCGCTAGCCGCCATGCGCCACGACTCGCTCCTCGACTCCCTGGGCGGCACGCCCCTCGTGGGCCTGCCCGCCCTCTCGCCCTCCCCCGACGTGCGCCTGTGGGCCAAACTGGAGGACCGCAACCCCACCGGCTCCATCAAGGACCGGGCGGCCTTCTTCATGGTCCAGCAGGCCGAGAAGGACGGGCTGCTCACGCCGGGCTGCACCATCCTGGAGCCCACCTCGGGCAACACCGGCATCTCCCTGGCCATGGTCGCCCGCCTGCGCGGGTACCGCATGGTCTGCGTCATGCCGGAGAACACCTCCGCCGAGCGCCGCCAGCTCCTGCGGATGTGGGGCGCCGAGGTGCACTCCTCCCCGGCCGAGGGCGGCTCCAACGAGGCCGTCCGGGTGGCCAAGGAGATGGCCGCCGAGCACCCCGACTGGGTGATGCTCTACCAGTACGGCAACCCCGCCAACGCCCGCGCGCACTACGAGACCACCGGTCCCGAGCTGCTCGCGGACCTGCCGGAGATCACCCACTTCGTGGCGGGGCTGGGCACCACCGGCACCCTCATGGGGGTGGGGCGCTACCTGCGCGAGCACCGGCCCGACGTGAAGATCGTCGCCGCCGAGCCGCGCTACGGCGAACTCGTCTACGGGCTGCGCAACCTCGACGAGGGGTTCGTGCCCGAGCTCTACGACGCCGAGGTGCTCACCACCCGCTTCTCCGTGCCCTCGGACGCGGCCCTGCGCCGTACCCGGGAGCTGCTGGACAAGGAGGGCATCTTCGCCGGGATCTCCACCGGCGGGGCGCTGCACGCCGCGCTGGCCATGGCCGGCAAGGCGGCCAAGGCCGGCGAGCGCGCCGACATCGCCCTGGTCATCGCCGACGGCGGGTGGAAGTACCTGTCCACCGGCGCCTACGAGGGCACCCTGGCCGAGGCCGAGGAGCGCCTCGACGGCCAGCTCTGGGCCTAGGGCCCAGGGGGCGCAGAGGCCGCCCCGGGTGGCGCGTTCCGAACGCTGTTCGGTTCAATGGGGGGCATGTCCCGCTTCGACCGCGCCACCCGGGTCCGCGCCGACGGCGACGGCCGGTGCACCGCCGACCTCGACCCCGGCTACCTGATCGGCACCGCCATGAACGGCGGCTACCTCATGGCCGTCCTCCAGCGCGCCGCCCTCCTCCAGGCCCCCGGCCACCCCCACCCCGTCTCCTCCGCCTACCACTTCCTGCGCCCCGCGGGCCCCGGCCCCGCGCGGATCCGCACCGAGGTGCTCAAGACCGGGCGCACCGTCACCACCCTGCGCACCACCCTCGCCCAGGACGGCCGCGACCTGGTCACCGGCCACATCGCCGCCGGGCGCCTCGACCCCCGCGCCGCACCCGCCTACACGGCCGCCGCCCCCGACATCCCGCCGCCCGAGGCGTGCCGCAGGTTCGACCCCCGCCGCAGCGCCACCGGCCAGGACGGCTTCAGCGGCCGGGTCGAGCAGTACTTCACCCCGCGCANCGGGGGGCGCCCCCCCCGCCGCACCGAGGCGCCCGAACCCGAGCTCGCCGGGCACCTGCGCCCCGCCCCCGCCGACGGCGACCCCGCCGACCCCGCGGACTTCCTCGCCCTGGCCGTCGACGCGCTGCCGCCCGTCGTCGGCGTCGTCCGGCCCTGGCAGTGGGCCCCCACCGTGGAACTGACCTGGCACATGCGCGCCGTGCCCGAGCCCGGGCCGCTCGCCTTCCGCGCCGAAGGGCGCAGCGCCGCCGACGGCTGGTTCGACGAGAGCGTGGAGTTGTGGGATGTGAAGGGGCGGCTCGTCGCCCAGGCGCGGCAACTCGCCCGATCCGGGCTTTGACCGGCCTTGATACCCTTGAGCAGGAAAAACGTGGAGTGTTCGGTTCTGGTACCCGGTCACATGTGATACAGGCCGCGTGAGACGCGGGCCACATTCGGTACCACCGCAGCGGTCATTGGGGTAGACCCGTAACACGGAGAACATGGAGACGCCCGGCTCGGCGCCGCCGCGCTGGTCTCCGCGGAGGCATTCCACCCGAAAAGGCAAAAGCGACGTGCGACTCACCATCATCGGCTCCTCGGGGAGCTTCCCCGGCCCGGCCAGCCCCGCCTCGTGCTACCTCGTCGAGGCCGGCGGCTTCCGTCTGCTCCTCGACCTCGGCAACGGCGCCCTCGGAGCGCTCCAGAAGTACACCGACATCTACGGGATCGACGCGGTCTACCTCAGTCACCTGCACGCCGACCACTGCTTCGACCTGTGCTCCTACTGGGTCGCGCGCACCTACCCGCAGGGCGGGCCCAAACCCCGCATCCCCGTCTACGGCCCGCCCGGCGTCGCCGACCGCATGGCCGAGGCCTACGGGCTCGACCCCGTCCCCGGCATGCGCGAGACCTTCGACTTCATCGAACTCACCCCCGGCGAGACGGCCATCGGCCCCATCACGGCCACCGTCGACCGGGTCAACCACCCCGTCGACGCCTTCGGCATCCGCCTGGAGCACGAAGGGTCCACGCTCACCTACAGCGGCGACACCGCCACCTGCGACGAGCTCACCCGCCTGGCCCTGGACACCGACCTGTTCCTGTGCGAGGCCTCGTTCCACGACCACCACGACAACCCGCACGGGGTGCACCTCACCGGCGCCGAGGCCGGGGCCCACGCCGACCGGGCCGGGGCGCGCCGCCTCGTCCTGACGCACCTGGTGCCCTGGAACGACGACGCCATCACCCTGCGAGAGGCCCGCAGCGCCTACACCGGCCCCGTGGAGCTGGCCCGCCCGGGCGCCGTCTACCGGATCGGCGTCGAGGCCGAGGCCCTCGACGCCGTGGGGGGCTGACGAGGGGACGCCGAGGGAGGGGCTAAGGGAGCAGCCCCTCTGCGGCGGCGGTCGCCGCCTCCACGGCCGCGCCGCCCTCCGTCTCCCACATGTCGCTGTTGGCCTGCACCGTCACCAGCAGGCCCGGCAGGTGCAGCCGCACCCGCGAGAACCGCTCGCCGGGCCGCCACTCGGCGAACCCGCCCAGCCCGGTCAGGGCCGGGGTGGTGAAATAGGCCCGGGACCCCTCCGCCACCGCGTCGTGCACCCGGGGCGGGAGCTCGCCCGCCGTCTCCACCAGGCTGCCCTCGGACGCCAGCGACACCAGCACCACCTCGCTGCCGTCGCCCCGGTCGAACCCCGCCCACGAGCACTCCAGCACGGACTCCCCGCGCACCTGGGTGAACTGGGCGTCCTCGGGCGCCATCGCCGCGAACGCCTCCGCGTCCTCCGGCAGCCCCGCCGCCTCGCAGCTGTCGGGCACCTCCACCGGCTCCGGCCCGTCCGGGGCCTCCGCCTCGTCGGCCGCGCCCGGCCCACCGGACGGTCCGCCGACCGGGGCCAGGGCCCGGCCGCCGAACGCCTCCCAGGCCGGGGGCGCCTCCGGCGAGCCCGACGGCGAATCGCCGGGCGTTCCCGGGGAGGGCGACGGCTCCCCGGCGGCGCAGCCCGCCGCCAGCGTCACCACCGTTGCCGCCGCCGCGGCGGCCGGTGCCCACGGGAGCCCTCGGGGAAGCGCGAACATGGCCCCAATGGTGCCAGAGATCCGCGCGACCGGACCGCCGCCACCGATAGTCTGCGAAGCATGGCACGACCCGACGGACGCGCTCCGAACCAACTTCGCCCCGTGAACATCACCCGCAACTGGCTCCGCCACGCGGAGGGCTCCGCGCTCATCGAGTTCGGGGACACCCGCGTCCTGTGCGCGGCCACCGTGGAGGAAGGGGTCCCGCGCTGGCGCCGCGGCACCGGCGAGGGCTGGGTGACCGCCGAGTACGCGATGCTTCCCCGCTCCACCGACACCCGCGGCGCCCGCGAGTCGGTCCGGGGCAAGATCGGCGGCCGCACCCACGAGATCTCCCGCCTGGTCGGCCGGTCGCTGCGCGCGGTCGTCGACTTCAAGGCGATGGGGGAGAACACCATCACCCTCGACTGCGACGTGCTCCAGGCCGACGGCGGCACCCGCACCGCGGCGATCACCGGTGCCTACGTGGCCCTCGCCGACGCCGTCAAGTTCCTGCGCAAGAAGCGCAACCTGAAGAACAACCCGCTCGCCGGGTCCGTCGCCGCGATCAGCGTCGGCATGGTGCAGGGGCAGGCCCGACTGGATCTGAACTACCTGGAGGACTCGGTCGCCCAGACCGACATGAACGTCGTCGTCACCGGCGACGGGAACTTCGTCGAGGTGCAGGGCACGGCCGAGGGCGCCCCCTTCGACCGGTCCGAGCTGGACACCCTGCTGGACCTGGCCGTCGGCGGCTGCGCCGAGCTGACCGAGCTGCAGAAGAAGGCCCTGGCGGGATGAGCGGGCGCGTGAAACTGGTGCTGGCCACCAGGAACGCCAAGAAGGTGCCGGAGATGCAGGCGGTGCTGGCCGCCGCCGGCGTCGAGGCCGACGTGGTCGGTCTCGACGCCTACCCGCAGGCGCCCGAGGTGGCCGAGACCGAGCCCACCTTCACCGGCAACGCCCTGCTCAAGGCGCGGGCGGTCGCCGCGCACACCGGGCTCCCGGCGGTCGCCGACGACTCCGGTCTGCGGGTGGACGCCCTCAACGGCATGCCCGGGGTGCTGTCCGCGCGCTGGTCCGGCCGGTTCGGCGACGCCACCGGGGACAAGGACCTGGCCAACCTGCACCTTGTGCTCGACCAGCTCGCCGACACCCCCGACGGGCGCCGCGGCGCGGAGTTCGTCGCCGCGGCCGCGCTCGTCGTGCCCGGGGGAGTGGAGACCGCGGTCGAGGGCGTCATGCGGGGCCGCATCATCCGCGAGCGGCGCGGAGGCAACGGGTTCGGCTACGACCCGGTGTTCGTGCCCGAGGGGGAGACCCGCACCACCGCGGAGATGGAGCCCGAGGAGAAGAACGCCATCAGCCACCGGGGCAAGGCGTTCCGCGCGCTTGCCGAGGAGATCCGGGAACTGGGCTGAGGGAGTACGGCGCCCGGGGCCACCCGGTGCGCGCGAACGGGTGATCGAGAGGGCCGCCCCGCCCGGAGCGCCGGAGGGGACGGCCCTTCCCTGTGTCGTCGTGCGCGGTTTCCTCATGCCGACACATGTGACAGGGCGCACGGCGTGTCCGGTCCGGGGCGGTGACGGGGTCGGGTAGCGTTACTGGAGTCGCCGGATGGGGCACTTCCTTTGGGGAGCGTCCGATCGTTCCGGCGGACGTTCTCTGGAAAACCGTTCGAGGCACCGTCCTCGGGTGTGTATGCTGGAGGGCGTCGCGGTTCACCGAGACCCGAACATCCACACGGCTTCACAGCCGGACGGGGTGGGCGGTCGGGGCCGCACCTCACCGAAGACACTCCGTCCACTCCAGTGGACACCTCTTCTGTACGAACCCGGATTCCGTCCACGGCGCTTCACGCGCAGGGCCGGGCCCGGTCGGCGGGAGGGGGAGCGTCACAGGGAAATGCGAAAACCGCCGATTTGGCGGGAATGAGCGGCCCTGATAAAGTGGGAACACAACAAAGCGGAAAGCACCGCCTCTAGCGGA
>NZ_ANBH01000153.1 GCF_000341185.1 Nocardiopsis chromatogenes YIM 90109 | reverse complement strand
GTGGAGGTGGGATTTGAACCCACGGAAGGTTGCCCTTCACTCGCTTTCGAGGCGAGCGCCCTCGGCCACTAGGCGACTCCACCGAGGGTGACTCTACCTGAAACGTCGCCCGGAGAAGAAATCGGTGAGGAGGCGGGCGCACGCCTCGGCCGCCTCGGGGCCGACAAGGTCCGGCGGGACCACCTCCGGGCGGTGGTTGAGCCTCCGGTCGCGCAGGGCGTCCCATACCGAACCGGCCGCCCCCGCCTTGGGATCGCGTGCCCCGTAGACCACCCGGTCCACCCGGGACAGCACGGCCGCACCCGCGCACATCGTGCACGGCTCCAGTGTCACCACCAGCGTGCAGCCGCTCAGCCGCCACTCGCCGCGCTCGCGCGCCGCCGCCCGCAGCGCCACCACCTCGGCGTGCGCCGTGGGGTCCCCGACCGCCTCGCGCTCGTTGCGGCCCTGAGCCAGGATCCCGCCGCCCTCGTCCAGGACGACCGCCCCCACCGGCACGTCCCCCATATCGGCCGCGCGCCGCCCCTCGTCCAGCGCGCGCATCAGAGCCGCGTCCAGAACGGCGCGGTCCATGAGCGGGCCGACCCCGTACCCGGGCGCGCCCGCGGACCCGTCTCCGGTCACCGCCCCATCCTCACTGCGTCCTCAGTGCCATGCGGCCGCCGCTCGGCACACCCGGTGCGCCCGGTACGCCGACACCACGGCACCGCCCGGTACGCCGCCACGCCTCAAGGCGTCCTCAACGCGTCCAGCCGGTCGGCGAACCCGGCGCGCTCGGCGACCTCTGCCAGGACGTCCGCCGGGAGCGCCCCCTCGGCCAGCGCGAGCGCCGAGAGGTCCCCGGCGGGGGTCCCCAGGTCGCCCATCAGGCCGGCGTCGCCCCCCGGGTCGGGGAGGGGTTTCTGCCCCGTCCCCTCCACCTGCTCAGGCGCCTCGATCTGGCCGCTGTCCAGCAGCAGCGCCGCCGTCTCGTTCTCGTGCACGAAGCGCGCGTCCGACAGGAACACCCGCGGGTCCTCCCGGTCGTCCAGGCGCACGATGCCGAACCACTCGTCGTCGGCCTCCAGCAGCAGTACCATCGTCCCGTCCTCGGCGCCGGGCGCGTGCTCCCCCGCCGCGTCGCGCATCGCGTCGGCGAGGTCGTCCACCCCCTCGGCGTCCGCGAGGTCGACCTCCGCCGCGCCCCACTCCCCCGACGCGCGGAAAAAGACCGCTGAGAAGACCGACACGTGGTGCTCCCGGGCTGCTCGCTGTGGACCGTCCTACCCCGTCGGGCCCTCCCCGATGGCCGTTCGTGGGGCTCCTTACCCCATGGTGTCCAGGGCACGCTGGAACGCCTGCTGGAATCCGAGCCGCTCGGACACGCTCGCCAGCACCTCGTCGGGGTACAGGTCCAGATCGCCCGCCAGGGCGCCCAGCTCCATCTCCTCCAGCCCCAGGTCGGCCAGGATGGACAGGTCCCCCGCCGGGAGCACCTGGTCCAGGTCCTCGTCGTCGGGCACGTCGATGTCCAGGAAGTCCAGCACCTCGCGGGCGACCTCCCAGTCGACCGACGCGGTGACGTCCGACAGGAACACGGTCACATTGTCGTGGCCGTACACACGCGCGATGATGAAGAAGTCGTCGCCGACCGACAGCAGTCCGATCGCCCCGCTGATACTGGGCTGCTGGCGGAGGGCGTGCAGCAGCCCCTTGAAGTCGCGGGTCAGGGCCTCGGGAAGAAGGTAGACATCCCAGAGGTCGTCTTCGCGGTAGGCGACTGCCGCGAAGTCGCCCTCCCCCGGAAGCCCGTCGCTCTCGTCGAGTTCCGTCATCGCCACCCCATCAGGCCGGTCGTGATCGGGCCAGGATCGCAGAAGCCCCCCGGCCGCGCCATCGTAGCCCCGGACGCCGCCGCGGCGAGCGGCGGGGGGCGCCTGCATCCCCCATTAGATCGGACATCCGGCACCCGGAGGAACCGGATGTCCGAGATCGTGATCACCGGGAGGAGGCGGTGCTGTGCACGGATAGACTCGTTCGCCGGATCACGCACGTTTCAGCAGCTCACCCGGAGTATTCAATGGAGACCCTGGTCGTCGACCACCCCCTGGTCGCGCACAAGCTCACCACCCTGCGCGACGTGCGCACCGATTCGCCCACCTTCCGGCGCCTCACCGACGAGCTGGTCACCCTCCTCACCTACGAGGCCACCCGGGACGTGCGGGTCGCCCGGGTGAGCGTGGACACCCCCCTGCGCCCCGCGGAGGGCGTGCAGCTCAGCCGCCCCACCCCGCTGGTGGTGCCGATCCTGCGGGCCGGTCTGGGCATGCTCGACGGCATGACCCGGCTGCTGCCCACCGCCGAGGTCGGCTTCCTCGGGATGGCCCGCGACGAGGAGACCCTGCAGCCGGCCACCTACGCCGACCGGCTCCCCCAGGACCTGTCCGGCCGCCAGTGCTACGTGCTGGATCCGATGCTGGCCACCGGCGGCACCCTGGCCGCGGCGCTCAAGCTGCTGGTCGACCGGGGCGCCGACCACGTCACGGCGATCTGCCTGCTGGCCGCCCCCGAGGGGCTGTCGGCGGTTCGGGACCGCCTCGGCGAGACGCTGGGCGAGGACCACGGTGCGGTGCTGCGGGTGGTCACCGCGGCGGTCGACGACCGCCTGGACGAGAACGGTTTCATCATCCCCGGCCTCGGCGACGCCGGTGACCGCCTGTACGGCTGCGTCTGATCCGTCCCGCTTCCTCCGGGGGAGCGGTGTCCGCCATGCGTCCGTCCCGACACGGGACGGACGCTTTTTTGTATATGTCGGCCTCGACCGGAATGAATGACCGAAAAGGGGGAAGAAGGGGTCAGTGCGACGAACGCCGCCGCCGCACCGTTCCGCGCGCCGAACACGCGTGGACGACACGACTTTGACCAGTCGAATTGATTCTGAGATGGAGGCGTGACCCCCTAGAGTGATCCTGATCGGTACCCGCACCCGACCGCCGCCCCGACCCGACCGAAACCCCTGCCCCACCCCACCGGTCCCGTACCGCGCCGCCGCACCGGGCCCCACCGCACCCGGAAGCGATCACTGACCGACACGACCCGAGCACGGAGCGCCGTAGCTCACCCTGCCCCTCGAGGAGTGAGATGCCTGAGCACACCGACACCGCAGACCGCGAACTGACCCCCGTCGCCGACCGCCTCGGCGCCGAGTTCTCCGGCGTGCACGAGCGGTCCACGGTCGACAGATGCGTGGGCGCCGCACGCCAGGGCGCCCTCGACGTCACCGGCCGGGCCGCCCCCGACCTGGTCGAGCGCATCGCCCGCCAGCACCTGCAGGTGCTCGCCCTGGCCTTCGCGGAGCGCACCTAGACCCCCCACCGCACCACCGCCCGCACGGAACGTGACCAGCACCACACGCCCAACGTGCGTCACGCCACGCCGAAGACGGGCATCTGGCTTTACGGGGTCGATTGTCGGTGTAACAATCACCTTGGGTTGGTGGGTCAGCGTGCTTTGTTGGGGAGTCGGTCATGGCCAAGTTGAAAAAATGGCTGGGGTACGCCCTCATCGCCTTCGTCGCTTTCTACCTGCTCACTCAACCTGAAAGCGCGGCCGGAGTGATCCAGACGGGGCTGGGCGGACTGATGTCCGCGGCCGAGTCGCTGTCGCGCTTCGTCAACGCGCTCAGCGCATGACCTGAGGGAACGTGCGGCAATGAAGCTCGTAGCCTCGACGAACCGGGCTCCCGCATCCGTCAACCGATACCTGCTGCCCCACGAACAGGACGTCGTCACCATCCGGCGGCACCCCGCCGTGCTGATGACGCCCGTGGCACTGGTCCTGGGCGCCCTCATCATGGCGGGCATCCTGAGCAACACGGCGCTGGCCGCCACGCCGACCGCGCTGGCCGTCATCTGGTGGGTGTGGCTGCTGGTGCTGGTGTGGTTCGTCTGGAAGGTCGCGGAGTGGTCGGTCGACTACTTCGTGATCACTTCGGCGAGGCTGCTGCTCACCCAGGGTCTGATCACCCGCCAGGTGAACATGATGCCGCTCGGCAAGGTCACCGACATGCGCTTCGAGCGGTCCCTCGTGGGCCGCTTCCTCGGGTACGGCACGTTCGTGATGGAGTCGGCCGGTCAGGACCAGGCCCTCAGCCGGATCAACTTCGTTCCCTACCCGGAGCAGCTCTACCTTGAGGTCGTCGGCCTGATCTTCCCCGACAAGGGGAAGTGACCGCCGCGGGACCGAGGTGACCGGGGGCGTCCGCCGCACGGCGGGCGCCTTTTTCGTGCGCCCGGGCCCGCTCCGGGGCCCCGCGCCCACCTGCGCTCCCCCACCGTCCCCCTTCTGTTCACTTTTTGTTCACCTTAGCCTCACCACCCGGAACGACCTGGGAAGACGCCGCACACATCCCCCGCAGACCCCAAGTTTCAGGGGCGTCGAGTTGACTCTTAGGTGAACGAAGGGTTAACGTAAGGCCTCTTGCGATAGACGAAGGGGGTGCCGCCATGGTTCGCAGACAGGGCATGGCAGCTCAGTCCGGCCGCCCCGCTCCGACCCGGCGCCGCACGCGCCCCTCCGTGGTGCGCCGCGCATCCGGCTCGCTGCGCCGCGCCGACCTCACTCCTCCCGCGCCCCGCGCCTCCGAGGAGACCGACCGCCGCCCGGCGATGTCCTGGGTGCTGGTGGAAGACGCGAACGGCCGCAAGCGGCCCGAGGCCCGCTGGATCTGACCGGGGCCGGAGCACCGCGCGAAGAGCGCGCGGCGAAGACGATCGAGGGGGACGACGCACCGCGTCGTCCCCCTCGTCCGTGCGCGGGGCCGACTCACTTCAGCAGCGGCAGCCGCTTGGTCAGCGCGTTCACCCGGGCCTTGGGGCCGAACAGCGCCAGCGCCCGGTACACCAGCTCCTCGGCCCCCGTCCGGGACAGGTCCTCCAGGTAGGAACCGTAGTCCCGGGCCCGGCGCGCCGAGGCGCTGGTCTCGGTCCAGGTGCGCCCGCTCAGCCGGGCGGTGATCGTGCAGTTCAAGGAGACCGTGGCGGCCTTTCCCGAGGTGCTGTCGGTGTTCGTGCTCTCGGGCGGCGACGACTTCGTCCTGCACGTGGCCGTGCAGGACCTGGACGCCCTGCACGGCTTCCTGCTGGACAAGCTCAGCAAGCGCAAGGAGATCGCGGGGTTCCGGACCTCGGTCATCTTCCAGAGCCGCCACAGCACCGTGGTGTCCCGCCTGCCCGACACCGGGGGGTGAGGCGTCCCGCTCCCGTCCCCCGGCGCACCGCTCAGTCGCTCCACCGCTTGCGCTCGAACGCCGCCGGTCCGGTCACCAGTGTGTCGGGGGGAACGTCCTTGGTGACGACGCTTCCGGCGCCGACCGCGGCACCGCGCCCGATGGTGACGCCCGGCAGGACCGTGACCGCCGCGCCGATCCATGCTCCGTCCTCGATCGTGATGGGCGCCATCGTGAGGAACTCGCTGCGCTCGGCGGCCTCCGACGGGTGGTCGGTCGCGATGAGGGTGGTCTTGGGGCCGATCATGACACCGTCGCCGAGGCGGATGGTGCCTGCGCCGGTGTAGTCCATGAAGGTGCAGCCCTGGTTGACGAAGACCCTCTCGCCGAAGTCGATGCCGAGCCCGTAGTGGCTGTAGAAGGGCGGATAGACGGTGACCGAGTCGGGCACGGGCCTGCCGGTGATCTCGGACAGCAGGGCCCTACGTGCGGCCTTGTCCTCATAGGGCAGGGCGTTGAGCCGTGCGGTCAGCGTGTTCACCTGCTCGATCCGCTCGGCCACGCGCGCGAACTCGGGCGTGCGGATGTACAGGCGGTCGCGATCGGGCATGAGGGTCCCCCAGGGAGGCTCGGGCCGGACCCGTCGGTCGTCGCCCGACGGGTGACCAACCGTGTGTTGATCGGGCCCATCAAAGCGATGGCCATGACCTGGGATCAAACAACGGCCGCGACAGGTACGAGCAACCATCGGTTGTCGATCTAGGATGACCGGCATGGACGTCGCCGCAGTACGCACCTTCGTCGCCGTCGTCGACGCGGGACAGTTCCAAGAGGCCGCCGCCGATCTGTCGATCACCCCGCAGGCGGTCTCCAAGCGCGTCGCCGCGCTGGAGGCCGAGCTCGGTGTCCGCCTCTTCACCCGGGACGCCCGCGGCGCGCGGCCCACGATCGACGGGCAGGCGTTCCTCCCCCACGCCCGCTCCCTTCTCCGCGCCGCCGAACGGGCCGTCGACTCGGTGCGGCCGGGCAGCCGTGCGCTGCGCGTCGACGTCATCGGCCGACGGCTCTCCCTGGCGGGCCTCCTGCGCGGCTTCCACTCGGCCCACCCCGACACGGCGCTGGACGTCGTGACGCTGTTCGACTTCGACACCGCCATCGCCGCCGTCGAGGCGGGAACGATCGACGCGACGTTCCGCGCCGTCACCATGCCGGGGCGGCGGCTTCCACAGGGTGTGGAGGCCGCACCCGTCTTCGACGAACCGCTGTACCTGTTCACCGGACCGGGGCACCCGTTCGCGGACGCTCCGGCGGTCGCCCCGGCCCAGCTCGCGGGCCACCGCGTGTGGATGCCCGGCAATCTGCCCGGCACCGAGTGGGCCGCCTACTACGACGACCTCGCGCAGGCCTTCGGCATCACCATCGAGGCGGTCGGCCCGAACTTCGGGATCGAGCACCTGCTCGACACCATCGCCGAGTCCACGACACTGGCCACGTTCGTGAGCGAGCAGACCCCCTTGGCCTGGCCCGCCGGACACAGCCTGCGCCGCATCCCCATCACGGACCCGACGCCGGTGTATCCGCACTCACTGGTGTGGCACACCGACAACCCCCACCCCGCCTTGGCGGCCCTGCGCGACCACTTCACGGCCGCCCACCCCGGACGTCCGGCCGGCGGCGTCTGGACACCGGAGTGGACCCGGCAGGGGCGGTTCTGAGGGGCCTCTACCCGGGCGCCATGTCGACGAAGCGGCTGTAGTGGCCCTGGAACGCGACGGTGACCTCGGCGGTGGGGCCGTTGCGGTGCTTGGCCACGATGATGTCGGCCTCCCCGGCCCGGGGGGACTCTTTGTCGTGAACGTCCTCTCTGTACAACAAAAGCACCATGTCAGCATCCTGCTCGATAGATCCACTTTCGCGTAGATCGCTCACCTGGGGCTTTTTATCCGTTCTCTGTTCGGGACCCCGGTTGAGCTGGGAGAGCGCGATGACCGGGACCTCCAGCTCCTTGGCGAGGAGCTTCAGCGAACGGGAGAACTCCGAGACCTCCTGCTGGCGGCTCTCGACCCGCCCCGAGGAGCTCATGAGCTGGAGGTAGTCCACGACGACGAGCTTGAGGTCGTGCTGCTGCTTCAAGCGGCGGCACTTGGCCCGGATCTCCATCATCGACATGTTCGGGGAGTCGTCGATGAAGAGCGGGGCCCCGGCGACCTCGCCCATTCTGCGGGCCAGGCGCTGCCAGTCGTCATCGGTCATCAGGCCGGAGCGCATGGTGTGCAGCGGCACCCGCGCCTCGGCGGAGAGCAGGCGCATGACGATCTCGTTGCGCCCCATCTCCAGACTGAAGAAGACCGAGGTCAACTGGTGCTTGATGGACGCGGCACGGGCGAAGTCGAGGGCAAGCGTCGACTTGCCCACTGCCGGCCTTGCGGCGATGATGACCATTTGTCCGGCGTGCAGGCCGTTGGTGAGCTGGTCGAAGTCGGTGAAGCCGGTCGGGACGCCGGTCATGGAGCCGTCGTGGGCGGAGATCGCCTCGATCTCGTCCAGGGCCCCCGGCATGATGTCGCTCAGCGGGAGGTAGTCCTCGCCCGTGCGCTTCTCGGCGACGCGGAAGACCTCGGCCTGGGCCTGGTCGACGATGTCATCGACCTCGCCGTCGCCCGTGTAGCCCATCTGGGCGATGTGCGTGCCCACCTCGACCAGGCGGCGCAGCACCGCCCGGTCGGCCACGATGCGGGCGTAGTACCCGGCGTTGGCCGCCGTCGGGATCGCCTCGGTCAGCGTGTGCAGGTACGGCGCCCCGCCGACGCGGGTGATCTCGCCGCGCTTGGTCAGCTCGGCGTTGACGCTGATCGCGTCGACCGGCTCGCCGCGCGAGAACAGGTCCACGACCGCGTCGTAGACCGTCTGGTGCGCGGGCCGGTAGAAGTCGCTGGAGCGCACGATCTCGACGACCTCGGTGATGGCGTCCTTGGACAGCAGCATGCCCCCCAGGACGCTCTGCTCCGCCAGGATGTCGTGCGGCGGGGTGCGGTCGAACCCGCTGTGCTCCGACGGCTGCTCGGCGACGCTCACGTACTCTCCCCCTGGTGACGGCCGGTCCTGCCTGCACCGGCCCAAGCGATTGTCCCGACCGCGGACCCCGCAAGGCAAAGCGGCCTGTGGACGCTGCTGGGGAGATCCTGTGGACGAGTGCGGCGTTCCTGCGGATAGCTTGTGCACAACGCCTGTGGATAACTCCTGTGCACTCCCCGCACACACGGTATGAGCTGCAAAAACCTTATGCACCGCCTGTGCGTGAAAGAAACCGCACACATCTTCGTCCACAGGTTTTCCACAGGGCGTTCGACACACCGTGGACGCCGGTCCCCCACCTCGAACACGTGTCCGGTAACGTGGCCGGGCCATGTCCGCTCCACTGTCCGCGCCTCCCTTCCGCCACCCGCACGACCGCGAGATCCTCCGCCTCGCCGTCCCCACCTTCTTCGCGCTCATCGCCGAGCCGCTCCTGCTGCTCACCGACACCGCGATCGTCGGCACCCTGGGCACCCGCCCGCTCGGCGGCCTCGGGGTCGCCGGGCAGATCCTGATGACCCTGGCCAACCTGTGCATCTTCCTGGCCTACGGCACCACGGCGGCGGTCGCCCGGCGGTTCGGCGCCGGGCAGGTGCGCGAGGGGCTGCGCAGCGGCGTCGACGGCCTGTGGCTGGCGCTGATCATCGGCGCCGCCGCGGCCGCCGCCGGGTATGCGGGCGGCCCCTGGCTGGTGGAGGCGCTCGGCGCCTCGGACGAGGTCGCCCCCTACGCGCTCACCTACCTGCGGATCAGCCTGCTCAGCGCACCCGCGCTGCTGCTGGTCATGGCCGGGACGGGGGTACTGCGCGGGCTGCAGGACGCCCGCACGCCGCTGCTGGTGTCGGTGGGCACCGCCGCGGCGAACGCCGCGCTGGCCGCGGTGCTGGTGCTCGTGCTGGACACGGGCATCGCCGGGTCGGCGTGGGCGACGGTAGCGGCGCAGTGGGGCGGCGCCGCCGTCTACCTGGCGGTGGTGGTGCGGGCCGCCCGCCGCGCGGGGGTGTCCCTGGCGCCCGACCCCGCCGGGGTGAGGGCGTCCGCGGCCGCCGGCGCCGCGCTGTTCGTGCGGACGGTGTCGCTGCGGGTGGTGTTGGTGGTCACCACGGCGGTGGCCGCCCGCATGGGTGACCAGGAGATCGCCGCCCAGCAGGTCGCCTTCCAGCTCTGGTCGCTGCTGGTGTTCGCCATGGACGCGATCGCGGTGGCGGCGCAGGCGATCATCGGCCGCTACCTGGGGGCCTCGGACGCCCGCGGGGCGCGGGCCGCCACCCGCCGCATGGTCGAGTGGGGCGTCATGACCGGCGTCGTATTCACGGTGCTGGTGCTGGTGCTGCGCCCGTGGGCGCCGGTGCCGTTCACCTCCGACGCCCGGGTGGCGGCGCTGATCGTCTCCGCGCTGCTGGTGGTGGCGCTCCTGCAGCCGCTGAGCGGGGTGGTGATGGTGCTCGACGGCATCCTGATGGGCGCCGGGGACCAGCGCTACCTGGCCTGGGCGAGCTTCTGGACGATGCTGGCCTTCCTGCCGTGCGCCGCCGTGGTGCTGTGGACGACGCCCCCGGGCTCCCCCGACGCCCTGCTGCGGCTGTGGCTGGCGTTCGGGGTGTGGATGGCCGCGCGCGGCATCACCCTGGGGCTGCGCGCCCGCGGCGGCGCGTGGGTGGTGCTGGGATCGACGCGCGACTGACGCGGACCGTCCGGCGGACCGCCCCGGGGACGCGTGCCGGGCCGGTCCGCCTGCCGGTCGGCTCAGGCGTCCTCCCCGGGAAGGCCGTCCCCGGCCCCGCGGTAGCCGTCGTCCGCCCGCACCGCGTCGCGCTCGCCGAGCGCCGGGCCGTGGTAGTAGGGGGCGGCGCGCTCCCCCGTGGGCACCGCCGGGTACGTCGGCAGGTGCTCCTCGGGGAGTTCGGCCAGGCTGAGCAGCTCCAGGCGCCGCCGGGCGGTCCGCATCCGCGCCGCGACATCCTTGCGCAGGTCGGGCAGCATCCCGTACAGCCGGTCGCCCGGACAGCTCGTGGCGTTGTAGTCGCGGTGCCCGACGATGCTCTCGGCCGGGTCGAGCCCGTACACCAGGCACAGCCAGGCGCAGGTGTCGGCGAGCGCCGCCATGAGCGCCTTGGTGGGGGTGGCCGAGGTGTACAGCCCCTCGTTCTCGATGCCCACGGTGTGCGAGTTGTGGTTCGCGGTGTGGGCGCCGATGGCGTGCCGCCCGTCCCGCACGGCCGCCAGGCTGCGGTTTCGGCCCTCCATGATGTGGCCGCCGCGCGAGATGGTGAACTGCTGCCCGGTGTCGTCCCAGCCGTTGGAGTCCATGTGGTAGCGCTGGATGGCCCGGGACAGCGCCGCCGCGTGGCTCTTGGAGTAGTCGGTGCTGTTCGCCGTCGCGGTGTGGTGGACGACGATGTGGTCGGGTGCCCGGGTGACGCTCGCGTAGCGCTTCGGCCGCCGGGCGCCCCAGTCCGAGCGGGTATAGACCTTGGGGGCGGCGACGGCCAGCGCGGGTGCCGGGGCGGCCAGGTCCGCCGCGCCGCCGAGCAGCACCGCTCCGGCGGCCAGGGCACCGGCCCGGACCGCGCCGCGCCGGGTCAGGCCCATCGGGTGCGGGGTCTCCTGCTCGTGACTGCCCATGTCGGCCTCATCCTTCCTGTGGGGCGACGTGCCCACAGGCCACGATAAGTTACAAATAGTGATCAAAAAATCACTATGAGCAATGCGGCGTGTCCGAATGAACGAAGGCCCCGCCCCCGCGGTGCGGGGGCGGGGCCTTCACGGCCGCGGCGGACTAGTCGCCGACGACCTCCAGCGCGATGGTGGCCGAGACCTCAGGGTGCAGGCGGATGCGCACCTTGTGCTCGCCGACCGACTTGATCGGGTTGCGGATCTCGATACGGCGCTTGTCGACCTGCGGGCCGCCGGCGGCCGTGACCGCCTCGGCGACGTCCGCGGCGTTGACCGACCCGAACAGGCGGCCGCCGTCGCCGGCGCGGCGGCCCAGCTCCACACGGAGCGAGCGCAGGCGCTCGGCGACCTGCTCGGCCTCCTCCAGGGTGCGGATGTCCCGGGCCTGGCGGGCGCGGCGGATCGAGTCGATCTGCTTCTGGCCGCCCCGGGTCCACCTGATGGCGACCCCGCGCGGAAGCAGGTAGTTGCGGCCGTAGCCGTCCTTCACCTCGACGACGTCGCCGGGGGCACCGAGACCGTCGACCTCGTGGGTCAGAATCAGCTTCACGACTAAAACCTCCCTCGGTATTCCCCGTTTAGCGAGCGGTGCTGGTGTAGGGCAGCAGCGCCATCTCGCGGGCGTTCTTGATCGCCGTCGCGACGTCGCGCTGGTGCTGCGTGCAGTTGCCGGTGACGCGGCGGGCACGGATCTTGCCGCGGTCGGAGATGAACTTGCGCAGCAGAGTGGTGTCCTTGTAGTCGATGTAGGACGCCTTCTCCTGGCAGAAGAGGCAAACCTTCTTCTTGGGCTTGCGTGCTGCCGGCTTCGCCATCGTGGTGCTCCTTTGTCAAGAGCCCCGGATTCGTCCGGGGATGGTCTGTTCGGACTGGGTGGCCGTCGCGGGGCCGGGCTAGAACGGGGGCTCGTCGGAGAACCCGCCGCCGCCGAAGCCGCCGCCACCGCCGTTGGTCGCCCAGGGGTCGTCGGCCGGAGGGCCGGAGCGGCCGCCCTGGGGGCCGCCGAAGCCGCCCCCCTGGTTGCCGTATCCGCCGCCCTGCTGGCCGCCGAAGCCCCCGCCGCCACCGCCGCCGCCGCCGAAACCGCCGCCCTGGCCGCCGCCCTGGCGCTGCGTGCGGGCCACCTTGGCGGTGGCGTAGCGCAGCGTGGGCCCGACCTCCTCGACGTCGATCTCGAAGACGGTGCGCTTCTCGCCCTCCTTGGTCTCGTAGGAGCGCTGCTTCAGGCGCCCCTGGACGATGACGCGCATACCGCGCTGGAGGCTCTCGGCCACGTTCTCGGCGTACTGGCGCCACACCGCGCAGCTGAGGAACATGGCCTCGCCGTCCTTCCACTCGCCGCTCTGGCGGTCGAAGACGCGCGGTGTGGAGGCGACGCGGAAGTTGGCGACCGCGGCCCCGCTGGGGGTGAATCGCAGCTCAGGGTCGTCGACGAGGTTGCCGACGAGCGTGATCTGGGTCTCGCCTGCCATGGAAGGCTCCGGATTCCTATCGGTTCGGATCAGGCGTGCGGGGCGCCGACGCGGGCGCGGACCTAGTGGACCTCGGGGCGGAGGACCTTGGTGCGCAGGACGGACTCGGTCAGGTTGAGCTGGCGGTCCAGCTCCTTGACCGTGGCGGGCTCGGCCGACAGGTCGATCACCGCGTAGATGCCGTCGGTGTTCTTCTCGATGTCGTAGGAGAGGCGGCGCTTGCCCCAGACGTCGACCTTCTCCACGGAGCCGCCGTCGTTGCGGACCACCGCGAGGAACTTGTCGAGCGACGGGGCGACCGTGCGCTCATCGAGGTTCGGGTCGAGGATGACCATCACTTCGTAACGACGCATTGCCGTCGTACCTCCTCTGGACTGTCGCGGCCATGGTCTCTCCATGGCAGGAGGGCTGTTGAGCCAGACGAACGCCAAGATTACCAGTTGTCAAGGGGCCGATTCGCCGCCTTCGCCGGGGGCTGTCCGGACCCGGTGCCCCGGATCGTCCCCGGGTTCCGCGCCGGGTCCGGCACCGGCGCCCGTGGGCCCCTGGCGCCCGGCCGCTGTGCAGTCGGCCACGGTCACCCCGCACAGCAGCGCCAAGGTGGCCAGGCGCCCCAGCGACAGCAGCGCGTACCCCTCGAAGGCCAGACCGGCCTCGGTGCCCTGGGCCGCGGCCGCGGTGTGGAGCAGGTGCTGCCAGATCCCGAAGAAGTAGCCGACCTCCGCCAGCTGCCACAGCGCGAACGCCGCGACCGGCGGCCAGGTGCCCAGGTTCCGCGGCCAGGCCAGCACCGCGAGCGGGATGAGCCAGAGCACGAACTGGGGCGACCACACCTTGTTGGTGATCAGGAAGGCGGCCACCGTGAGCAGCAGGAGCTGCTCCAGGCGGGGCGGGCGGCGGGCCGCGACGCCGAGGACGGCGATCAGGGCGCAGGCCGCGGCGAGGCCGACGGTGCCGGCGGTGTTCACCAGGTCGTGGTCGGCGCTGTCGAAGAGGCCGTGGCCGCCCAGGACGTAGTAGACCGACCCCCAGTCGGTTCCGCGCTCCCGGCTGAAGGTGAAGAAGGTCGCCCACCCCTCGGGGGCCGCGAGGGCCACCGGGGCGTTGACGGCCGCCCATGCGGCCGCCGCCCCGCCCAGGGGGCGCAGCAGGTCCCCGACGGCGAGCCCGCCGCGCCCGAGGAGGCGGCGCAGGACGAGGACGAGGATCGGCCCGAAGACCAGGAAGGGGTAGAACTTGGCGGCCACCGCCAGGCCGATGAGCGCTCCCCCGCCCCACTGCCACCGGCCCCCGCGTGCGTAGAGCGCCAGCCCGACCGTGAACAGGGCGACCGCCAGGTGGTCCCAGTTGATGTAGGCGGTGAGCACCCCCGCGGGCAGGAGCGCGGTGACGCCTCCGGCGAGCAGGGCCCGGCGCCGGTCGAAGGCGGCCCCCTCCGGCGGGTGCACCCCCCCGCGCCCCGCCAGCCACCCCGTCGCCAGGACGGTGGCCGTCAGACACACCCCCATGACCAGGGCGGTCACGTCGAAGTAGGCCAGCGCGCGCGTGAGGGTGTCGGGCAGCCCGGACACCGCGCGCGCGGCGAGGTGCATCAGCCCGCCCGTGAGCACGGGGTACTCCACGGGCTTGTCGATGTAGGGGACGATCCCCTGGTCGAGCCCGTCCCGGTAGTAGAGGGGGAAGACGTCGCTGTAGCAGGCGGCGGCGTACTGCCCTCCGTCCAGCCACGCGCCTCCGAACCTGCACGGGTACTTGGCGAGGTAGCCGAGGACCGCTCCGAGGGCACCGAGCCCCGCGAGCGCCGCCCAGGGGACGGCGTGCCCGGTGGCGCCCCGTGCGGCCGCGTCTCCTTCTCCGGCCGGGATACGCCGAGTGCCGACGGCGGTCAGGCGACCGCCGCCGGCACTCGGGTGTCCGGCACCTCCGGACGTGGAGGTCACATCACTCCTGTTCGCTTCGGCTCCGCCGGGGTGGGGCGGCGCGGGCGGCTAGTCCTCCTGACGGCCGAAGAGTCCTCCGCCTCCACCGCCGCCGTTATTGCCGCCGCCGTTGTCTCCGCCCCCGTTCCCGGGATCATTGGGATCGGGCGACTCGCCGTCGTCTCCACCGCTGCCGTCATCGTTGCAGTCGGGCCAGAATTCCGGGCACTCCCCGTCTCCGGGAGGCGTCGGCGGGCCCGTCGGCTGTTCGGTGGGCTGCTGCGTGGGCTGTTCGGTGGGCTGCTCCGTCGGCTGCTGCGTGGGCTGCTCCGTCGGCTGCTGCGACGGCGTGGGGTCGATCGGCAGGGAGTCCTGCTTGGTGCCGACGTTGGCGGGAGCGGGGAACTGCTTCACCGGCTGGCCCTCCATCGCCGTCTCCATGAACTCCTTCCAGACCTTGGCCGACGTCGTACCACCGTAGACGTCCGCCTCGCCCGGGATCACGAGCTGCTGGCCCTTGTCGCGGAACAGCCCGACCGCGGTGGCCAGCTGCGGCGTGTACCCGGCGAACCAGGCCGACTTGGCGTCGTTGGAGGTACCGGTCTTGCCCGCCACGGGGCGGCCGTCGGAGAGCATGGCGTTCCTGCCGCCGCCGTCGGGCGAGACGACCTGCTGCATGGCGTAGGTGGCGTCGGCCGCGACGTCCGCGCTGAAGGCGCGCTCGCCCTTCTCCAGCTCGTCGGCGTCGTTGGGCTGGAGCTCCTCGAAGTCGCCCTCGGTGTTGGGCGCCTCCACCTTGGTGACCATGTGCGCCGGGAGGTGCACGCCGCCGTTGGCGAAGGTGGCGTACCCGGTGGCCTGGTCCTTGGCGGTCACCTGGTAGGTGCCCAGCGCGATGTTCGGCCCCATCTCGGCGGTCTCGAACTGCTGCTCGTCGATGCCCGCCGCCTTGGCGGTCTCCACGACGGCCGGGGGCGTCACATCGATGGCGAGCTGGACGAACGAGGTGTTCACCGAGTGCTTGGTGGACTCCGTCAGGTCGACGACGCCCCAGTCCCGGTTGCTGTCGTTCTGGATCTCGCCTTCGATGCCCTCGAACTTCTGCGGGGAGGAGCCGTCGAACTCGCTCTCCAGGCTGATGCCCTGGCTGAGCCCGGTGGCCAGCACGTAGGGCTTGAACGCCGAACCCGCCTGGGCGCGTTCGCTGAGGGAGTTGTTGGCGTCCTGGGTGAAGTCCGTTCCGCCGCGGAAGGCCTTGATCTCGCCGGTGGCGGGGTCGACGGAGGTCAGGGCGTAGTTGGTGTCCTCCGGCATACCCTCGGGCAGGACCTCGCCGAAGACCTTGTCGGCCTTGTTCATCAGCGTGGCGTCGAGGGAGGTGGTGACCCGGTACCCGCCGGTGGCGATCTGCTGGGCGGACAGGTCGTACCGGTCCTCCAGCTCCTTCATCACGGCATCGCGGACGTACCCCTTGTGGCCCTCGGTCAGGTCCTCGCCCGGCGAGTACGGGATCGTCTCGGGGAACTCCAGCTTGTCGGCCTCGGCCTGGGTGATGCCGTAGTCGGGGTAGTCCTGGTTCATCAGGACCATGCCGTGGACCGAGTCGTCCTTCCAGCGCTCCTTGAGGATCTCCTCGATCTTGGGGTCGGCCTCGTAGTTCTCGAAGTTCCCCGGCTGCTGGATGATCGCGCCGATGAAGGCGCCCTCGGCCTGGTCGAGGTCCTGGACGTCCTTGCCGAAGTAGGCCTGCGCGGCGGCCTGCACCCCGTAGGCGCCGCGGCCGAAGTAGATGGTGTTCAGGTACTGCTCGATGATCTGTTCCTTGTCAAGCTGCTGGCCCAGCTTGATGGAGATCAGGATCTCTTTGGCCTTGCGCGTGATGGTCTGATCGCGCGTGAGGGTGTTGTAGTAGTTGCGGGCCATCTGCTGGGTGATGGTCGAACCGCCGCCGGCGCCGCCGCCGCTGAGCACGGCCCGCATGGTGCCGGTGATCGAGATGCCGCCGTCGCTGGGGAAGGTGCGCTGCTCGGTGCCGAGGACCCCGTTGATGACGGTGTCGGGGATCTCGTCGTAGGTCACCGGCTGGCGGTTGATGTCACCGGTGGTGACGATCTCCTCGCCGGCCTCGCCGTCCTCGCCCGCATAGGTGATGACCGTGGCCTTCTGCGTCGCCTCGGACTGGGCCTTCATCTGACCCGGCCCGGGGGTGAGGGCGAAGGCGATGAAGAACGCGGCGACCCCGCCGATGAAGAGCACACCGGCGGTGATCAGCAGGGGCTTCCACACCTTGGACCAGAAGCGGCGGATCGGCCCGCGGTCGTCGTGCTCGTCGCGCGCGGGCGGGCGGCGCCGACCGCCTCCCCCGCCCCCGCCGGAGCGCCGGGCGCCCCCGGATCGGGCCCCGTGGGCGCGCCCGCGGTCGTCCTGCTGCGGTCGGCGCCGGCCGCCGGAGCGCGGCCCCTCCGAGCGCGCGCCCTCGGAACGGCGGCGCGGCCGCTCGTCGTCCCAGAAACCGCTGTCGCCGCTGTCGCCGCCGTCCCGGCGGCGCCCGACGGC
>NZ_ANBH01000152.1 GCF_000341185.1 Nocardiopsis chromatogenes YIM 90109 | reverse complement strand
GCCCCGCCGACGCCCGCCGCCGGCGTTACGTCGTCTTTCGGTACTCACGCGTCCTCGATTGCTGATCTACGGCCGTACGGCCTGACGACTCGGGTAGGAGCGGGGCGCTCGGCCGCCCCATGGGGGATACGGTTCCGGTCGGTCGCGCCTGGGGGGCGGCGTCCGCGTGTATAGGGGACGCGCCGCCTCGGGGCGGGGTTTTCCGGTCGACCGGAATACGTGGTCCTCGGCTTCCTCCTGTCGCTGGACCTCACTGGGGACGGACTCGGGCCGCGGGTGCATCCTGCGTGCCGCGCCGCCCCGGGTAAAGCAGGCGCCACGCTATGGGCACGGTGCCATATAGCACAACCCGAGCCGCGAGGTTACCCTCCGACGCCCCTGAGCGGGTCACGGTACGGACAACTCGAGGGCCCGGCACGCAGCGTACTCCGTGGCCGCCCGCCCGGGGAGGGACCCGCATCGAATGAGCCGGGCATATGGCATCTGCGCAGGGTATTCGCGGTAAAGAAAAGGCAAAGCGCGGACGTTGCCCGCGCTTTGCGAAAGTGATCCACACAACAACCGGACCCGCCGGGTGTCACGTCCCGGAGTCCAGGAGCGAGGCGCCCCCACCGCCGCCGCCCTGCGAGCCGCCGTCCGGCCCGCCGTCACCGCCGGTGCCGCCGCCGTCGCCGCCGGTGCCCGAGTCGCCTCCGTCGCCGCCGTCGTCGCCGTCCGTTCCCCCGTCGCCGCCGTCGCCTCCGGTCCCCCCGTCACCGCCGTCCCCGGTATCGGGCGACTCCGTGCCGTCACCGTCACCGCCGGTGCCGTCGGAGGTCGGCTCGTCGGTCGGCGTGTCCTGCGGTGTGTCCTCCGGCTCGCGGGTCGGCGTGTCCTGCTGCGTCCGCTGGGGCTCCTGCGGCTGGACGGGCGTGTCCTGGCCGCCTCCGCCGCCCCACACCGGCTCGGGGAACTCCCGCACCGGCTGCCCCTGCATCGCCGTCTCCATGAAGTCCTTCCAGACCAGCGCGGAGGTGGTGCCGCCGTAGATCCCGCCGACGCCGGGAAGTTGCAAGGGCTGTCCGTCGGCCCTGCTCAGCCCGACCGCCACCGAGAGCTGCGGCGTGTAGCCCACGAACCAGGCCGCCTTGGCGCTGTCGGTGGTGCCGGTCTTGCCCGCCGCGGGGCGGCCGTCGGCCAGTGCCGCCGACGCTCCGGTCCCGCCGTCCACGACCTGCTCCATGGCGTAGGTGGCGTCGGCGGCGACGCCCTCACCGAAGGCGCGCGTCCCGGTCTCCAGCTGCGCGGCGTCCTCGGGGGTGAGCTCGCCGTCGGCGCCCTCGACCCCGGTGACCATGTGGCGGGGCATGTGCACGCCGCCGTTGGCGAAGGTCGCGAACCCGGACGCCTGGTCGAGCGCGGTCACCTGGTAGGTGCCCAGCGCGATGTTCGGGCCGAGCCCGGCGGTCTCGAACTGCTTCTCGGGGATGCCCGCCGCCTTGGCGGCGTCCTGCACCTTCTGCGCGCCGATGTCGACGGTCAGCCCCACGTAGGCGGTGTTGACCGAGTTCTCCGTCGCCTCCAGCAGGCTGACGGGGCCGTAGCTCTTGCCGGAGTCGTTGCGCACCGGTGCGGTCAGCCCGGGGAAGGACTGGGGCGAGCTGCCGTCGTAGACGCTGTTGAGGCTCTTGCCGTCCTCCAGCCCGGCCGCGAGCGCGTAGGGCTTGAACGCCGACCCGGCCTGCGCGCGCTGCACCAGCGAGTTGTCGGTGTCGTTGACCGGGTCACTGCCGCCGTGGAAGGCCTTGATCTCCCCGGTCTGCGGCTCCACCGCGGCGAGCCCTTCGACGGTCCCCTCGGGCACCTCGCCCAGGGTCTCGGTGAAGGCGTCCCCCGCGGCCTCCATGAGGTCCTTGTCCAGGGAGGTCTGGACCTCGTAGCCGCCGGTGGCGATCTGCTGGTCGGTCAGGTCGTACCGGTTCTGCAGCTCCTTGACCACGGCGTCGCGGATGTAGCCCTCGGAGGGGTCGGAGGACGACGCGCCCGGCTCCCAGGCGATCGTCTCGGGGAACTCCAGGGAGTCGGCCTCCTCCCGGGTGATGCCGTGTTCGGGGTCGACCTCGTGCGCCTTCACGGCGCCGTCGACCGCGTACTGCCAGCGCGCGTGCAGGTCCTTCTCGGCCTGCGACCCGGGCTCGGGGTCGGTGAAGTCGCTGGGGCGCTGGATGAGCGCGCCGATGAAGGCGCCCTCGGCCTGGTCCAGGTCCTCGACGTCCTTGCCGAAGTAGGCCTGCGCGGCCGCTTCGACGCCGTAGGCGTTGCGGCCGAAGTACACGGTGTTCAGGTACTGGGTGATGATCTCGTCCGGGCTCATGCGCCGGGCGACCTTCAGGGAGATGAAGATCTCCTTGATCTTGCGCGTGTAGGTGCGCTCCTGGGAGAGGCCGTCGTAGTAGTTGCGGGCCATCTGCTGGGTGATGGTGGACCCGCCGCCCGCCTCGCCGCCGCTGAGGACGGCACGGGTGGTCCCGGAGATGGAGACGCCGGGCGTCTTGTAGAAGTTGCGCTGTTCGGCGCCCAGGACGCCGTTGATGACGGTGTCGGGGATCTGGTCCCTGCTCACCTTGGTGCGGTTGACGGTGCCGGTGCTCGTCGCCTTGGAGCCGTCGGCGTAGTGGATCTCCGAGGCGGACACGGCGGCGTCGCCCTGGGGCTGCAGCTTCGACGGTTCGGGCGTGAGCGCGTAGGCGACCGTGAAGGCCGCGGCCCCCGCCACGACGAGGGCGGAGAGCGTCATCAGCACCCAGTGCAGGACGCGGCGCCACGTGGGGGTCCGTTGCCCCGCGGCCGCGGCCCGCGCCTCCTGACGTCCCTTGTTCACAAGCATCCTCACTCGCCCGCGGGAGCCAGGAGGAGGGGCCTGTCTCCGCCGCGCGGCGCTCACTGTCGGCGGGGGACGCCTCACACAGGGCCGACATCTCGTTCTGGTAGAGAAACGGTCCCGGAAATACTACGTCACCTCGGCGGGTCGACCCCGTACCGCCCACCGAGCGCCGAGGGACCTATATCGACTGGATATAGTCATACGCGCATAAAGCACGTGTATGTTCGCGTTCCGCTCCCGGCGGGGGATGCCGGGAACAGAACGGCCGCCGCCGAAGCTGTCGTCAGTGCGCGGCGGAGCGGCCGTGCGGGAGACGACGGCGGGAATCGGCCGAAGGAGGTGCGGCGGTGAGCACGCGCAGGGCGCGGGTCCTGGACCTCGCCGTCCTCGGCCACCTGTCCGAGGCCCCCATGCACGGCTACGAGCTGCGCAAGCGCCTCAACCGGGAGCTGGGCGCCTTCCGGGCGTTCTCCTACGGCTCGCTCTACCCTTGTCTGAAGGAGCTGCTGGAGCACGGCCTCGTGGCGGCCGCCGAGCCGCAGAAGGCCGCGCGGGGCAAGCGGTCGCGCATCGTCTACCGCCTCACCGACCAGGGGAGGGCCGCCCTGGACGGGCTGCTCTCCGCGAGCACCCCGGCGGAGAACGACGACGACTGCTTCGGCGTGCGCTTCACCCTTTTCGGCCGCCTCGGCTCCGACGTCCGGCTCCGCATCCTCGGCGGGCGCCGGGACCGGATGCTGCAGCGGCTGCAGGGGCTGCACGAACGGATGGCGGGCCTCTCGGAGAGGGGCGCCCCTTACACCTACGAACTGCACCGGCACCGCGCCGAGACCGTCCAGCGCGAGGTGGACTGGCTCGACGGCCTGATCGAACGGGAGCTGCGGTGCGCCGAGCGGGACGGGGGCACCGGTGGCGGCACCGGCGCCCCCGCCCCGCCTCGGGGCACCGCGCCCCCGGGCGGGCGCCGGCGGTGAGGCGGCCCCGGGCCGCACCGCGGGGCGCCCTGAGGGCGCCGCGCATTCCACGTCAACGGATCAGAAGGAGCAAGGACCAATGGGTTCGGTACGCGTAGCCGTCGTGGGCGTCGGCAACTGTGCGGCGTCGCTCGTCCAAGGCGTCCACTACTACCGGGACGCCGACCCGCAGACCCGGGTCCCCGGCCTCATGCACGTCGAGTTCGGGCCGTACCACGTGCGGGACGTGGAGTTCGTCGCGGCCTTCGACGTGGACGCCAAGAAGGTGGGCCACGACCTGTCGGACGCCATCTCGGCCAGCGAGAACAACACGATCAAGATCTGCGACGTGCCGCCGACCGGCGTGACCGTCCAGCGCGGCCCCACGTTCGACGGCCTGGGCCGCTACTACCGGGAGACCATCGAGGAGTCCACCGAGGACGCCGTCGACGTGGTCGCCGCGCTCAAGGCCGCCAAGGCCGACGTGCTGGTGAGCTACCTGCCGGTGGGCTCGGAGGAGGCCGACCGGTTCTACGCCCAGTGCGCGCTGGACGCCGGGGTGGCGTTCGTCAACGCGCTGCCGGTGTTCATCGCCTCCGACCCGGAGTGGGCGGCCAAGTTCGAGGCCGCGGGCGTGCCGATCGTCGGCGACGACATCAAGTCCCAGGTGGGCGCCACCATCACGCACCGCGTGATGTCCAAGCTGTTCGAGGACCGCGGCGTCGTCGTCGACCGGACCTACCAGCTCAACTTCGGCGGCAACATGGACTTCAAGAACATGCTGGAGCGCGAGCGCCTGGAGTCCAAGAAGACCTCCAAGACCCAGTCGGTCACCTCGCAGATCCCGCACGAGCTGAACGCGGGGGCGGTGCACATCGGCCCGTCGGACCACGTGCCGTGGCTGGACGACCGCAAGATGGCCTACATCCGGCTGGAGGGGCGCGCGTTCGGCGACGTGCCGCTGAACCTGGAGTACAAGCTGGAGGTGTGGGACTCCCCCAACTCCGCCGGGATCATCATCGACGCGATCCGCGCCGCCAAGATCGCCAAGGACCGGGGCATCGGCGGGCCGATCCTGTCGGCCTCCTCCTACTTCATGAAGTCGCCGCCGGAGCAGTACTCCGACAGCGAGGCGCACGACCGCGTCGAGCGCTTCATCGCGGGCGAGGTGGAGCGCTAAAAAGCTCAGCGCCTTGTCGACTCATCGATCCGCTGCCTTGGAGACGCGTCCATAGGCCGATCTGACGTGCAGTCGCCATGGCGTCGTGTCTCCTGATCGCCTCGCCGATGTGGCGCGGTGTCGACAAGCCGATGCGTTGACACGGCGCCACGGCGATCGCCTCGGAGCCTCCGAAGGGGCCGCCCCGCGGGGCGGCCCCTTCGCCGTGTACCGGTCCGGGCGCGCCGTACCCTTGGCGGATGTCCTTCTTCGGTGATCTGCGGACCGTGCTGCGCGGAGACCGCTTCCGCCGCCTCTTCGCGACCCGCGTCGTCTCGCAGTTCGCCGACGGGATGTACCAGGCCGGGCTGGCCGGGTACGTGTTCTTCAGCCCCGAGCAGCACACCACCGCAGCCGAGGTCGCGGCGGCGTTCGCCGTCCTGCTGCTGCCGTTCTCGGTGGTCGGGCCGTTCGCCGGGGTGTTCATCGACCGCTGGTCGCGCCGCCAGGTGCTGCTGGTGTCGGCCCTGGCCAAGGCGGCGCTCGGGGGCGGCACGGCGGTGCTGGTGGCGGTGGGCGCCGACGGGGCGCCGTTCCTGCTCGCGGCGCTGGTCCTGCTCAGCGTCAACCGGTTCTTCCTGGCCGGGCTGTCGGCGGCGCTGCCGCACGTGGTGGCCCGGGACCGGCTGATGATGGCCAACGCGGTCACGCCGACCTGCGGGACCGCGGCGAGCTTCCTGGGCGCGGCGGCCGGGGCGGGGCTGCGCATCCCCGCCGGGGACGGCCCCGGGGGCACGGCGGCCGTGCTGGCCGCGGCCGGGCTGATGTTCGCCGCCGCCGGGGCGGTCTCTCTCACACTGGGCCGCCGCGAGCTGGGGCCGGACCTGGAGGAGGAGCCGACACGCGTGCGGGCGGCGCTGCGCGGCACGGTCTCCGGGCTGGTCGACGGCGCCCGGCACATCTGGGATCGCCCGCCCGCGCGCGACGGGCTGGCGACCATCGCCGGGCACCGGTTCGTGTTCGGCATCTCCACGCTGATGACGCTGCTGCTGTACAACAACACGTTCACCGACGGGGGCGTGGCGGGGCTGGCCGGGTTCAGCGTCGCGCTGTCGGCGTCGGCGGTCGGGTTCCTGCTCGGGGCGGTGGCCACGCCGTGGGCGACGGCCCGGATGGCGCCGTCGACGTGGATCGCGGGGCTGCTGGCGTTCGGGGCGGTGGTGCTTGTGGTCTTCGGCCTTCCCCTGTCGCCTGCGCTGTTCCCGGTGGCCGCCTTCGGGCTGGGGGTGGTGTCCCAGGGGGTGAAGGTCACGGTCGACACGCTGGTTCAGCGATATGTCGACGATGCGTATCGGGGGCGGGTGTTCTCCGTGTACGACATGCTCTTCAACGCCGCCTTCGTCGCGGCAGCGGGGTTCGCGGCCATGGCGGTGCCGCCATCCGGGGAGAGCGTGTCGGTGATCCTGGGGATGGCGGCCGTCTACGTGGCGATGGCTACGGCGTGGACGCTGCGTTCGGCCAGGTCACGCAAGCGGACCTCAGCGAAGCCGGACAAGGCCCACGAGGTCGCCTGACCGACACCGCTGACCGTTCCTGAGCCTCAGAACCGGTCGCGCTTGAGGTCGAGCAGGAAGGCGCGCCACTCGTCCAGGGAGAACGAGAGATGCCCGGCAGCTCTGTGCTTAGTATCCCGGACATCCGCGCCCTGGGCATGCTCCCGGACTTCCACACAGTTGGAGCCGTTGGGGGAATAGCTGGAGGTGTGCCACTCACTCACCACTGATCTCCTTAGAGTAGTGGTCGCTCTTGAGGTCGTGGAGGAAGGCGCGCCACTCGTCCAGGGGGAACGAGAGATGCCCGGCGGCTCTGTGTCTGGTGTCCCGGACGTCCGTGCCCTGGGCATGCTCCCGGACCTCGACACATTGTCCTCCGTTCTGGGAGTAGCTGGACGTGTGCCACTCATTCATCGCTGATCTCCTTCAATCTCCGAAGGGTGTCGTCCGCTGGGAGAGCACTGCCTAGGGCAGTCCGTGCAAGGTCCTGCAACCGCTGCACACCAGGGGCTTCATTGACGAGGATAGTCCCGTTCGTGTGCTCTGACGTGGCCACCTGTGACCCGTCACGTAGCCGGTAGATCTGAAAGGGGGACGTGACCCCCGCGAGGATGCTGCCAGCAGGGACCATGTGCACGCGGACTCTGTCTGACTCGATGCGTTCCAGCAGGTGGGCGGCTTGCTCCTTTCGTGCGGCCGGGGGGACCCCGATAAGCCCAGCTTCGGGGAACGTCGCGAAGACGCGAACGTCCTTCCCCAACTGGTCGAGCTGTGAGCACCTGACGCGGACGAGTTCGTCGATCACCCCCATCGGATCGGACGGGCGCCCCTCTGCGAGGGCGTACCGCGCATACAGCGGTGATTCCAGCAAGGCCGGCACGAGCACCGGCGTCACGACCTCGATCGAAACAGCACGCTCAGAGAGCTGCCTATCATCACGTAACCACGGCGGAACACCGTCTGCCTGTGTTGTCTCCTCCCAGATCCGAACCAGGCCGCCACGCGCTCCGAAGAAGTCATCGAGCTTCTCTGCAGTGGACCGATTCGGGGACGTTCGCCCGGTTTCCCAGTTCGAGGCGGCTGAAGGTACGTAGCCGACAGCCTCGGCCACCTGTGCCTGAGTCAGACCACCTTGTTTCCGCAGTCGACGCAGCTCCCTCTGCAAGTCATTCATATATCACAGAGTCTCACGAAGGCGTCACACGTGAGGAGTATCCGTTGAGGAATATACGTGTGGCCTGGTGGAGGCGGACCGAGCCTTCACACACTGGCCCCTAGGAACCGACTCCCGGCTTAGGGGCGATGGGAAATGGACGTACGCTCGGCGCTATCGCGGAACGAAGAGGTAGGCACGTGATGGTCGCCTCTGCCGCTCAGAACAACCCCCGCCACCCCTGCCCATCCCTGCGCGATGACTACGTCGGCCGGGGCTGGATCTTCTTCCGCAGTGGCCGAGGCGTCGAGACTCCGCTCATCAACGCTGTCTTCTGCCACCCGCTGCCGCCCCGGTGCGCCGCCTCGCTAGGCATAACCGAGCACTTCGCGGCTCCCCTGCACGAGACCCGTCCCGAGGTCGAACGGCGCGCCCGGACCATCGAGGTGCACGCGGACCTCTGCCCCCGCTGCGCCCGCGTCCTCGCCTCCGCCATCGCCTTCGCCGAACTCGCCGCGCGCTGACCACCGCGCTCCGCGCGCGGCCCCCTGCGGGCGCCGCACCGGGAGGGGGCGGCGCCCGCTCTTCCACTCACCGGCCGCACTCCGGCCGCCACGACTCCACAACGAGGTGACCTCCATGGCGACCATCGCCTGCCACGCTCCGTCCCACCCCGCCGAAGCCCGCGGCCTCGATGCCGCGCAGAACGCCGAGCTCGCCCACCTGATCCGGCGGCTCGCCGCCGTCCGGCCCGAGATCATCGCGACCGGCAGCGACACCTGGGGTGCCCCGTCCCGGGCGCCCGTGCCCGCTCCCCGCCCGGAACTGCGACCGATGTTCCCGCCACACCTCACCGCCGAGGACTTCCCACGCTCTAAGGAGCAACGGGACTTCATCGCCCACCTGCGCGCCCTGAGCCTCGGGCGCATGCGCCCCGGCGACCACTGGCCCGCCCACGCCGACGACCGCTTCCGCGCCAAGATGCGCCGCCCGCTCCTGCGCCGCCGGATCGCCGACGCCGTCAAGGATCAGGCGCGCGCTGCCTGTACGACCGTCGGCGCCGCCACCCTCATCGGCGGTTTCGCGATCCTGCCCCTTCTCGTCGCAGGTGTCCCGGGTTCATAGCCGACAGGCGGTGTCCACACCCTGTGGATGGAGACGGCGGCGCCTGACCTCCCGTGTCGCCGACCCGCCGTGAGGCAAGGCGCTATGCCGAAAGGCGGACAAACGGAGATATGGAGAAGTCGACAAGGCCCTACGACGACGAAGCCCCATGGGGACACATCCCCATGGGGCTTCATGCACCTGGCGGCTCCAGGAGCAGGCCTCAGGAGTCCTCGCCGATGCCCTGCTCGCGCGCCCACTCCCGGAGGGCCGACTCCGCGGCCTCCTTCTCCATGGGCCCGTTCTCCAAGCGCAGCTCCAGCATGTACCGGTACGCCTTTCCCACCAGCGGCCCCGGCTTGATGCCCAGGATCCCCTGGATCTCGTTGCCGTCGAGGTCGGGGCGGATGCTGTTCAGCTCCTCCTCCTCGGCGAGCCGGTCGATCCGCCGCTCGATGTCGTCGTAGGCCCGTGCCAGCGCCGCCGCCTTGCGGCGGTTGCGGGTGGTGCAGTCGGCGCGGGTCAGCACGTGCAGCCGCTCCAGCAGGTGCCCGGCGTCGCGGGCGTAGCGCCGCACCGCCGAGTCGGTCCACTCCCCCTTGCCGTAGCCGTGGAACCGCAGGTGCAGCGCCACCAGCGTGCTGACGTCGTTCACCACGTCCTTGGGGAAGCGCAGCGCGCTCAGGCGGCTCTTGCTCATCGACGCCCCCACCACCTCGTGGTGGTGGAAGGTCACCCGGCCCCCGGGCTCGAACGCGCGGGTCTTGGGCTTGCCGACGTCGTGCAGCAGCGCCGCCAGCCGCAGCACCAGGTCCGGCTCCATGCCCCGGCTCCGCTCCAGGTCGATCGCCTGGTCCAGGACGGTCAGCGAGTGCTCGTAGACGTCCTTGTGCCGGTGGTGCTCGTCGATCTCCAGGCGCATCTTGGGGACCTCCGGCAGCACGTAGGGGGCGAGCCCCAGGTCCACCATGAGCTCCACACCGAGCCGCGGGGCCGGGCTGACCATCAGCTTGGTCAGCTCGTCGCGGATCCGCTCCGCCGAGACGATCTTGAGCCGGTCGGCCATGGCGCCGGCCGCCTCGCGCACCTCGGACGCCAGCTCGAAGCCGAGCTGGGCGGCGAACCGCACCCCGCGCATGATGCGCAGCGGGTCGTCGCTGAAGGAGTCCTCCGGCAGCCCGGGGGTGCGCAGGCGCTGGGCCTGCAGGTCGTCCAGGCCGCCGAACGGGTCGGCGAACTCGCGGGAGGGCAGCCGCACCGCCATCGCGTTGACGGTGAAGTCGCGCCGCACCAGGTCCTCGGTGAGCGAGGTGCCGTAGTCCACCTCGGGCTTGCGCGACTTGGGCGAGTACGACTCGCTGCGGTAGGTGGTGATCTCCAGCTGCACGCCCTTCCTGCGCAGCCCCACCGTGCCGAAGTCGATGCCCACGGTCCACACCGCGTCGGCCCAGCCGTCGACCAGTTCGAGGATGCGCTGCGGCACCGCGTCGGTGGTCAGGTCGAGGTCGTGCACCTCGCGGCCGAGCAGCGCGTCCCGGACCGGGCCGCCGACCAGGGCCAGTTCGTACCCGGCCGCGGCGAACCGCTCGCCGAGCTCGGCCACGGACTCGTCGACCGTGGAGAACAGGCGTGTGACGGCCTCCCGCGGGTCGGCGGACGGCTCGGCGGACGGGGTCCGGCCGGTCGGGCCGGGGAGCGCAGTGTTCGACACATCAACAGAGGGTAGGTCGCCCGCCCGGGTGGTGCGAATCGGAGGACCCCGCGCGCACGCGCCCGGTCATTACTTCGGGACGGCCCCCCTGAGGGGGTATCGTCTGGACCGATAGCGCGACCGCTCTGCTTCCCCCGACGCGGTGGCGCATGCTTACGGGCCACGGCGTCCACCAAGCGCGGTATCCCCGCTGGCCACCGTCAATCCCGACTGGAAACTTCTGGCGTGCGTCGATTTGCTCATCTGGGCGCGGTCGTGGCCACGACCGCGGTCCTGTTCCCGTCACTGGCCGCGTTCAACCCTGCGCAGGCCCCCTCGGCACCGGCCGAGCGGGACGGGCAGGACCCGCTCGTCGTCGAGGAGATCGGCCCCGAGGCGGTCGAGCCCGACAGCACCGTCCGGATCGAGGGCGAGGTCACCAACACCACCGGTGCCGCCCTGGACGGCGTGTCCGTGCGCCTGCGCTACTCCGGCTACCCCTTCCAGGACCGCTCGCGGCTCGGCGACTTCGCCTCCGCCGAGGGGCCCGCCGACCAGCGCACCCCCGCCTACGGGCCGAAGAGCGAGGTGGACGGCGCCCTGGAGCCGGGCGAGAGCGCCCGTTTCCGTATCGAGGCCGACGCCGCCGACCTGGACCTGGACGGGTTCGGGGCCTACCCCGTCGCGGTGGAGGCGCTCGACGGCGGCGGGGGCCACCTGGCGACGGTACGCACCTTCATCGCCTACGAGGGCTCCGGCGGCGCCCCCTCCCCCGTCGACATCGCGTGGGTGTGGCCGCTCATGGACTACCCCCGCCGCACCGACGACGACACCTTCCTCAGCACCGACCTGGCGGCCAGCGTCGGCCCGGACGGTCGGCTCGGCCGCCTGCTCACGGCGGGGGCGCAGGACCCCGGCCTGACCCTGGACCCGGAGTCCGCGGAGGCGACCCCCTCCCCCGACGGGGAGGGGTCCGAGGTATCGCCGTCGCCCTCGGCGAGCGCCGACGACGGGGAGGAAGGGGACGAGGACGGCGGAGACGGCGACGAGGCGGACCGCGTACCGGTGACCTGGGCGGTCGACCCGGGCCTGCTGGCCGACGTGGACCGGCTGGCGTCCGGCTCCTACAACGTCCTGGAGGAGACCGACGTCCCCGGCAAGGGCGAGACCCTGCCGGTGCGCACCGTCGAGGCCGACCCCGGGGCCCGCGTCTGGCTCGACCGGACCGCGGACGCGCTCCAGGACGCGCCCCTGATCACCACCCCCTACGCCAACCCCGACGTGTCCGCGCTCCTCGACGCCGGTCTGGAGGACGACCTCGACGCGGCCGTGCGGCTGGGCGACGAGACGCTGCTGCGGACCCTCGGGCTCGAGGCCGACCCGGCGTACGCGCTGCCCCCCGGCGGCCTGGTCGACACCGCCACCCTCGACTACTACGCGGCCCAGGGCGCCGAAACCTTCCTGCTGTCCGAAACCGCGATGCCCGCCCGGTCGTGGGTCGAGCACACCCCCTCGGCCGCGGCCCCGCTGGAGGTGGACGGCGGCGAGGCCACCGGGATCGTCATGGACCCCGGCCTGACCGAGGCGCTGGGCCGCCCCAGCCGGACCGCCGGTGAGGCCGCGCTGGCGCAGCAGCGCTTCATCGCCGAGACCGCGATGATCGGCGGCGAGCACACCGGCGACGACCGCACCGTGGTGGCGATGCCGCCCACCACCTGGAACCCGGGTGAGGAGTTCGCCTCGGGGGTGCTGGAGGCCTCCGAGGACCTGCCGTGGCTGAGCACGGTCGAGCTGCCCGACGTCGAGCCGCCCGGGGGCGAGAGCGAGCGGCGCGGCCCCGCCGGGGGCGACGCCACCGCCGACTCCCGCCTCGGCCAGGAGCACATGGAGCGCGTCGACGACATCCGCGGCACCGTGCGCCTGTTCAACAGCATCCTGGTGGAGGAGGACGCCGACCCGTACGGTCCGGCGGTGCTGCGCGCCGAGTCGGCCGCCTGGCGCGAGGAGGAGGCGCGGGCCGCGCGCTCGCTCGGGCTGATCGGCGCCTCGGTGCGCAACGGGCTGGCGAGCGTGCGCATCGTGCCGACCGAGCCGGTGACGCTGGCGAGCAAGACCGGCACCATCGGCGTGATCATCGCCAACGACCTGCAGGGCGATGACGAGACGGTCCGGATCAAGCTGGCGATGTTCTCCGAGAACCCCGAGCGGATGAAGATCGACGACTACCAGGACGAGATGGAGATCGGCCCCGGCCAGAAGACCACGGTGTACGTGCCGCTGGAGGCGCGCATCAACGGCCGGACGATGCTGTACCTGAGCCTGCAGAACACCCAGGGCGAGCCGATCTCCTCCGAGGAGACCATCACCCCGGTCAACGCGTCGGGCCTGGGGTACCAGGCGATGATCATCGGCGGGCTCGGCGCGCTGGTGCTGATCGTCGCGCTCACCCCGCGGGTGCTGCGCAAGTGGGCGCGCAAGCGCGCCGCGGCCTCCGGGGACGGCCCGCCGACCGACGGCGGGGACGACGGGGGCGCCGAGGAGCCCGAGGGCACCGCCCACGACGGGACCGCCCGGGAACAGGCGTCCGAGGCGGACAACGGAAAGGCCGGTGACGCGGCCGACGAGGCCGCCGCCGGGGAGCGGGCCGGGCAGGAGGACGCCCACGGCGCCGAGGAGCCCGAGGGCCGCCGGGGCGAGCAGGAACCGGACGAGCGGGCCGGACGGGACGGCGGCGAGGAGCGCGCACAGGAGGACGCCTCCGACGCCGACGAGGACGACGAGGACGCCCGGACCTCCTCCGGCACCTCGGACGACGCCCCCGCCGACGGCGGGCCGGACCGCAAGGGCGACCAGTGAAGGGAACCGATCCCGTGGCAACGGACACCGCCGAGGGACGCGGCGACACCGGGCGTCCCCCTGAGGGGCCGGGCGGCCCCGACGGCTCCGGGAACGGCTCCGACGACACCGGCGCCTCCGGTTCGTCCGGCTCGTCCGGCTCCCCGGGCGGGGCCATGCGCTCCAGCGCCGTCATGGCGGTCGGCACCATGGCCTCCCGCATCACCGGGTTCGGCCGCACCATCGTGCTGGCCGCCGCGCTGGGCACCCAGCTCCTCGGCGACGCCTACAACACCGCCAACACGATCCCGTTCATCATCAACGACCTGCTGATCCAGGGCCTGATGGCGAGCGTGATCATCCCCTTCCTGGTCAAGCGCCGCAAGGGCGACGCCGACGGCGGCAAGGCCACCGAGGACCGGCTGTTCACCGCCGCCGTCGTGCTGCTGCTGGTGGTCACCGCCGCCGCCATCGCCTCCGCGCGCTGGATCCTGGAGCTGTACGCCGGCGGGTTCAACGGGGCGCAGATGGACGTCGCCGTCTACCTGGCGCGCTTCCTGCTCGCGCAGATCTTCTTCGTCGGCCTGAGCGGCCTGATCAGCGCGATGCTCAACACGCGCGACAGGTTCGGCGCGCCGGTGTGGGCGCCGGTCCTGAACAACCTGGTGATCATCACGGTCGGGCTGGCCTTCATCTGGGTCGCGCTGCCCGGCCGCACCCCGGAGAACGTCACCTCGGGCGAACTCACCCTGCTGGGCCTGGGGACCGCCTGCGGGATGGCGGCGCAGACCGTCGCGCTGGTGGTCTCGCTGTGGCGGGCGGGGTTCCGCTGGCGGCCGCGGCTGGACCTGCGCGGGTCGGGCCTGGGCGAGGCGCTGCGCACCGCCGGGTGGATGTTCCTCTACACCATCACCACCCAGGCCGGTTTTCTGATCACCACCAACATCGCCAACCGGGCGGGCAGCCAGAGCGTGCAGGAGGGCTACGGCGTCGGCGCCGGGCTCACCGCCTACAACTACGCCTACCAGCTCTTCCAGCTGCCCTACGCGATCATCGCGGTCTCGCTGATCACCGTGCTGCTGCCGCGGATGAGCGCCCAGGCCCACGACGGCCTGTGGGCCGAGGTCCGCGAGGGCTTCTCGCGCACCCTGCGGGTGTCGGCGCTGGTGCTGGTGCCGCTGTCGCTGGCGATGGCGGTGTACTCGGTGCAGCTGTCGGTGCTGGTGTTCGCCCGCGGCTCCACCTCGACGGCCGACGCGCACAACATCGGCGTGGTGCTGGCCGTCATGTCGCTGGGCCTGGTGCCCTTCACCGTCTTCCAGCTCATGCTCCGGGTGTTCTACGCGATGAGCGACACCCGCACCCCGGCCATGATCAGCATCGCCAACGTGGCGGTGCACGGGACCCTGGCCGTGTGCGCGTACCTGCTGCTGCCGCCGAACCTGGTGGTGGTCGGGGTCGCCGCCGGGTTCATGCTCTCCTTCGTCTCCGGCCTGGTCATCGCCGGGGCCGTGCTCAGCGCCCGCCTCGGCGGGCTCGACGGGCGGCGCATCCTGAACACGCTGGTGCGGCTGTTCCTGGCCGCGGTCCCGGCGGTCGCGGCCGCCCTGGGCGTGCTGTGGCTGTTCACCCGGCAGTTCGGCGACGGCCTGGCGACCAACCTGGGCGCCCCCCTGGTGGGCACGCTGCTGGGCATGGCCCTGTTCTTCGCGGCGGCGCGGCTGCTGCGGATCGAGGAGCTGCGGTCCGTGGTCGGGCTGGTGCGCTCCAAGCTGGGCCGCTGAGGGGTGTCCCCCGGGGCGCTTCGGTGGCGGGCAGCGTCCGGGCGCGGTCGTCGCAAGGCCCGCGGGGGAATGCGGTCAGCACACGCCGTCGAGCCTCAGGGACGCGGCGTGCTCCCTCCCGGGCGTCGCCCCCAGGAGGGCCTGATCCGCGAGGCACGCCCCGGTGTCCCCGTGTGCCCCCGAGCCGAGCCGTTCCGGTCGGCCCCGAAGGCCCCCGGCCGGGCCGCTCGCTGACCGGGTCCGGCCGCAGGCGGCCCCCGCGGCGCGGGCCCGGCCCCCGGCCCCGTATCCTCGGGGCCTCCCCTCCATCGGGCCGAAGGGCCTCCCCGCCCCCTCCCCGGGCGCGGCCGGACACCGGAACCCCCTCCCCGACCAGATTGCAGCCCCGTGGCCAACGACCAGTCCAACCGCGAGGACCCCGACCACCACCGGCTCCTCCTGCCCGACGAGGTGCTCGACACCCTTGAACGGGACGAGCCCGAAGGCGCCCCCGAAACCGGCCTGACCACCGACCGCGACCCCTCGTCCATCGGCGACCTGGGCACCGCGGACCGCGCCGGCGAGGAGGGCGACGAGATCGGCGGCGCGGCGCACGCCGCCCCGGGCGACCTGATGCGCTCCAGCGCCGTCATGGCGGTGGGCACCGTCGTCTCCCGCCTCACCGGGTTCGGGCGCACCGTGGTGCTGGCGTCGGCGCTGGGCACCCAGCTGCTCGGCGACGCCTACCAGACCGCCAACTCGGTCCCCTTCGCCGTCTACGACCTGCTCATCGGCGGGCTGCTCGCCAGCGTCTTCGTGCCGTTCCTGGTCAAGCGGCGCAAGACCGACGCCGACGGCGGCACGGCCACCGAACAGCGGCTGTTCACCGCCATGCTGCTGGCGCTGTTCGTCATCTCGCTGCTGGCCATCCTCGCCGCCGAGTGGCTGATCCGGCTGTACGCGGGCGACTTCAGCGGCGCCCAGCACGAGGTGGCCGTCTACCTGGCGCGCTTCCTGCTCGCGCAGATCTTCTTCATCGGCGCCAGCGGTATCGCCAGCTCGATGCTGAACGCGCGCAACCACTTCGCCGCCCCCATGTGGGCGCCCATCCTGCACAACCTGGTGATCATCGCGGCCGGGCTGCTGTTCCTGTGGGTGGCCGGGCCGGGAAACAGCCCTGAGACCATCTCCCGCTCCGACCTGGCGATCCTGGGCGTGGGTACCGCCGCCGCGCAGGTCGTGCAGATGGCGGTACTGGTGTGGACGCTGTGGCGGGCGGGGTTCCGCTGGCGGCCGCGGCTGGACCTGCGCGGGTCGGGCCTGGGCGAGGCGGTGCGCACCGCCGGGTGGATGCTGCTGTACATCGGCGTGGTGCAGGCCGGGATGCTCGTCACCGTCAACGTGGCCACCCGGGCCGGGGTGCGGGCGGCCGAGGCCGGGGGGTCCGCGGCCGGCGCGGGATACGCCGCCTACCAGTACGCCTCGCTCATCTACCAGCTGCCCTACGCGATCATCGCGGTCTCGGTGATCACCGCCCTGCTCCCGCGGATGAGCGGGCACGTCGCCGACGGCCGCAAGGACCTCGTGCGGCGCGACTTCTCCCTGGGCTTCCGGCTGTCCTCGGTGCTGATCGTGCCGATCTCGGTGGCGATGGTGGTCTTCGCGGTCCCCTTCTGCGTGGTGCTGTACGCACGCGGCAGCATGTCGGTGGACGACGCCCGCAGCGTCGGCATGATCCTGACCGCGTTCGCCGCGATGCTGGTGCCCTTCACCCTGTTCCAGCTCCAGCAGCGGGTGTTCTACGCGATGGGCGACACCCGGACCCCGTCGCTGATCGCGATCCCCGCCGAGCTGGCCCACGCGACCTTGGCGATCCTCGTGCTGTTCACCGCCCCGCCGCATCTCATTGTGGTGCTGCTTCCCCTGGCCTACGGGTCGTACTACATCGTGGGGTCGGTGCTGGCGTGGCGCATGCTGGCGCGCAGGCTCAACGGCCTGGACGGGCGGCGCACCATGGGGACGCTGGTTCGGCTGTACGCCGCGTCCGTGCCCAGCGCCGTCTTCGGGATCGCGATGGTCCTCACCTTCGGGCTGCTGCCCGGCACCTACCTGCCCGCCGTGCTGGCCGTCCTGGTCGGCGGCCTCGTCGGAATCCTGCTCTTCATCCTCATCGCCCCCCGGTTGGGGGTGACGGAAGTCACAACATTCTTCGGTATGGTACGAACCCGCCTACTCCGTCGCTGATCACCCCGACCGGATGACGGTACGTAGTCGCTGGAAGGAGGACCGAGCGTCACAGGTGCGGTGTACTTGTCCTCCGAGGACACCGCCCAGGCGTCCTAGCATGGAACAGCAGTTCTCCTCCGCCCCACCCGTGAATCTCCGAGCTGCCCGAAGGGAGGTCAGGGACCGCCGACATGGCCGGCCCCAGCGCTGACGGCATCCCGGCGCCCCCTCGCGCCCGCCCCGCTGGCCCCCCGGTCGTCGTGTCCGTCACTCCCGGCATGAGCACTTCCATCATTGAGCCGGGCGCGCGGCTCGCAGGCCGCTACCGCCTTGACGAACTGGTGAGCCAGACCGAAGGCGCCTCCTTCTGGAAGGCGACCGACGAGACGCTCGCCCGCCTCGTCGCCGTGTGGACCTTCACGGAGGGCTTCCCGCGAACCGGGGACGCCGTCCGCGCCGCACGCGCCACCAGCCGCATCGCCGACTCCCGTGTCACCCAGGTCTTCGACGCCGACGACGCGGGCCCCACCCCCTACGTGGTCGAGGAGTGGGTCGTCGGCCAGTCCCTGACCGACCTGCTCAAGCAGGGGCCGCTGGAGCCCGAGCGCGCCGCCGGCCTGGTCGCCGAGGCCGCCGAGACCCTGGCCACGGCCAACGCCACCGGCCTGTTCCACCTCAACCTCACCCCCGACAAGCTCATCTGGAGCGTCGGCGGCGCGGTCAAGCTGACCGGCATCGGGGTGGACGCCGCGCTGCGCGGCATCGCCGCCGAGCACCCGGCCCGCGCGGACGCCCAGGGCCTGGGCCGCCTGCTGTACGCGGCGCTCACCGGGCACTGGCCCGGCCCCGGCCGGGTCGACCTGCCGCCGGCGCCGCTGGTCGACGGGGTGCCGCGGCGCCCCGCGCTGGTCGCCAACGGTGTCCCTCCGCGCTTCGACGAGCTGGTCGGGCGCTCGGCCTTCCAGGCCCCGGTCGGGCCCGGGCCGGTGGGCAGCTCCCGGGAGCTGGCCGAGGCGCTGGCCGACGTGCCGCGCCTGGTGCCCATCCCCGTGTCCCCCGCCGCCGCACCCGCGGCTCCCCCGCCCGAGCGCGGCACCTCCCGCAACACCGGGCAGATGCCCTCGACCGAGCACCGCTCCGGCGGCGGCCGCGGCCGGGACCGCGCAGGCCGCTCCCGTGACGGCGACGGCCGTCCGCCCGGCGGCGGCAACCTTGTCCGGGTGCTGATGGGCGCCGCCGCCCTGATCGTGTTCATCGGCGTCGTCGTGGGCGCCTGGCACTTCGGCTCGGCCATGAACGACGGCTCCGGCCAGGAGGGCACCGAGGCCGGGAACACCACCGACGACGGCGACGGCGGCGGCTCCGACGACGAGGCGCAGATCACGGCCCTGGAGCCGCAGAGCGCCGAGATCATCACCGACGGCGACGCCGACCACGCTGACAAAGCCGGGCTGACCATCGACGGCGACCCGTCGACCGACTGGAGCACCTCCACCTACAAGGGCGAGGACTTCGGCAAGCTCAAGTCCGGCATCGGCGTGCTCGTCGACATGGGCGGGCCGGTCGAACTGCACAGCGCCGACATCGACGTCGGCCCCGGCGGCAGCGACCTGGAGCTGCGCGTCGGCGACGAGAAGTCGCTCGACGCCCTGCAGCCCGTCGGCGAGGCATCGGGCGCCGCCGGTGCGACCACCATCGAGCCCGACGACCCTGCAAAGGGTCGGTACGTGCTCGTATGGTTCACTGATATCCCCCAAGTCGACGGTGGATGGCGGGGGAGCATCAACGAGATAGAGCTGCACGGGAAATCGTGACGAGGGTGATGGACGCAGTCCAAGAGCTCCCCGACAAGGAGCTGTTGTCCAGACACGCTCGCGGTGACGACAAGGCGTTCGACGAACTGGTCCGCCGCCACCGCGAGCGCATGTGGGCTGTCGCGATCCGTGTGCTGGGCGACCCCGAAGAGGCCGCCGACGCGCTGCAGGACGCCTTCCTGTCGGCCTTCCGCGCCGCCGGCCGGTTCCGCGGCGAGGCCCAGGTGAGCACCTGGCTGCACCGCATCGTGGTGAACGCCTGCCACGACCGGATGCGGCGCCGCATGGTGCGCCCCGCGGTCCCCACCGACGACGCCACGCTCGACGTGCTCTCCAACGAGCGCGCCAAGGCCACCGCCTCCGTGCCCGACCCCGCCGGGCGCAGCGACTCCCGGATGGACGTCCAGGCGGCCCTGGAGCAGATCCCGCCCGAGCAGCGGCTGGCGCTGGTGCTCGTGGACATGATGGGCTACCGGGTCGACGAGGCCGCCGGGATCCTGGAGGTGGCCCCCGGCACGGTCAAGAGCCGCTGCGCCCGAGGCCGCGCACGACTTCTCCCCTATCTGGCGCACCTGCGGAACCCTGAACGCCCCCGAGACGTCACATCCCCGAGAGGAGGTGACGGGAGACCGTGACGTCTCATGTGGACGCGGAGACTCTCGCGTTGTCGCTCGAAGGACTACTCGACGACGAGGAAGAGCACTCCGTCCGGACTCACGTGGCCGGATGCTCCCAATGTGCCGATATCCGGGAGGCACTGGGCGAGGTCTCCGGCCTACTGGCGGATGAACCGGTCCCGCCACTTCCCGATTCTGTTTCGACCCGCCTGGACGAGGCGATACGCGCGGAGCGGGCGAACCCGGCCTCCGACGGCGGCACCCCATCAGCCGCCGAGGGGGACGGGGACGGCCGCGACGGGCGACAGGACCGGGAGGACGGCCCAGGAGGACCCGGCGGTGCCGTCGACGACGACACCGCAGAGGAGCTGCGCTCGCGGGCGGCCGAGGTCGTCCCGATGCGTCGGCGCGGCGTCGCCCGCTGGATGCCCTACATCGCCGCGGCCGCGGCCGCCGTCTTCGTGATCGGCGGAGGCGCGGCGCTGCTGCGCGGGATGGGCGACGGCCCGGGTGCCGGGGACACCGCCCAGACGCAGGACCAGGCGCCCCACGCCCTGAAGGAGCCGGCCCCGGTGCTCGTGGAGAGCGGGACCGCCTACACGCCGGAGGGGTTGGAGGCCCAGGCGGGCGGCGTGCTGTCGCTGGCCGCTCCGGAGCTGCCGCCGCAAGGCGCTGAGAGCGACGAGGAGGCGCCGGAGATCTCGGCCCTGCCCAGCCCCTCGGAGAACCCCTCCGGGGTCTCCACGTGCGTCGAGGGGCTCACCGGGGAGGACGAGCGCACGCCGCTCGTGGACGTGGCCACCTACACGGCCGACGGCGGCGCCGCCGAGCCGGTGTGGGTGCTGTACACCGAGGACGCCTCCGGCGCCTACACGGTGTCCGTCGTCTCCCCGGAATGCACCGGCGGCGCCCCGGCGGACGCGGTGCTCGACACGGCCGCCGTTCCGGCTCCCTGAGGACCGGCCCCGGTGCCGACGCTCCGGCGTCGCCACCGGGGCGGCCCCGTCCGGCCCGGTTCCATCGGCCCGGGGATGCTCCGGGCCCTTCCCCGCCGCCCCCGCGGGCCGCACCCGTGCCAGGTCACAGACGGGTCCGGCCGCCGCGGGAATGGGGGGCGCCTACCCTGTGTTGAGAGGAACGATCTACCCGCAGGGTCACGGGCGGCAGTGACCTCCCCTGAGCGAACGAAGGGCCGACGAGCGTGAGCGACGTCCGCAACGTAATCATCATCGGGTCGGGGCCGGCCGGATATACCGCGGCCATCTACGCCGCGCGCGCCTCGCTCGACCCCCTGGTCTTCGAGGGGTCCATCACCGCCGGCGGCGCGCTGATGAACACCACCGAGGTCGACAACTTCCCCGGCTTCCCCGACGGGGTCATGGGTCCCGACCTCATGGACAACATGCGCAAGCAGGCCGAGCGCTTCGGGGCCGAGCTCGTCGCCGACGACGTGACCGAGGTCGACCTGGCCGCCGACCCCAAGGTGGTCAAGGTGGGCGATGAGACCCACCTGGCCAAGAGCATCATCATCGCCACCGGGTCGGGCTACCGCGAGCTGGGCGTCCCCGGGGAGAAGGAGTTCTCCGGGCGCGGCACCTCGTGGTGCGCCACCTGCGACGGCTTCTTCTTCCGCGACAAGGACATCGTCGTGGTCGGCGGCGGCGACACCGCCATGGAGGAGGCGACGTTCCTCACCCGCTTCGCCGCGTCGGTGACGGTGGTGCACCGCCGCGAGGAGCTGCGCGCCAGCAAGATCATGCAGAAGCGCGCCTTCGACAACGAGAAGATCCGCTTCGTCTGGAACAGCGAGATCACCGAGGTCCTGGGCGAGGACAAGGTGAGCGGCGTGCGCCTGCGCGACCGCGTCACCGGGCACGAGAGCACCCTGGACGTGGAGGGCGTGTTCGTCGCCATCGGCCACGACCCGCGGGTGGAGCTCTTCAAGGGCCAGCTCGACCTCGACTCCGAGGGCTACCTGGCGGTGGAGGCCCCCACCACCAAGACCCGTCTGCCCGGCGTGTTCGCCTGCGGCGACGTGGTCGACCACACCTACCGGCAGGCGATCACCGCGGCCGGTACCGGGAGCGCCGCCGCGCTGGACGCCGAGCGGTACCTGGAGAGCCTCAACGACTGACCGGAGCGCCCCCGGGCGCCCTCCGGCCGACCGACCTTCCGAGCCAACCTGTGAGGAGTGAACGACGTGGCGGACCTGAAGCACGTCACCGACGCGACCTTCGAGGAGGAGGTCCTCAAGAGCGACAAGCCGGTGCTGGTCGACTTCTGGGCCGAATGGTGCGGCCCCTGCCGCCAGGTCGCCCCGATCCTTGAGGAGCTCGCCAAGGAGCACGGCGACAAGCTGACCATCGTCAAGCTCAACATCGACGAGCAGCCGAACACCACGCGTGAGTACGGGATCATGCAGATCCCCACGATGAACGTGTTCAAGGACGGCGAGGTCGTCAAGCAGATCATGGGCGCCAAGCCCAAGCGCGCTCTGCTGAAGGACCTCGAAGGCATCATCTGACCGTTCGAGGCGCGCCGGGCGGTCGCCCGGCACTCGGCGGAGGATGCGAAGGGCCCACGGGAATCTCCCCGTGGGCCCTTCGGCGTTTCCGTGCGGGCGGCGGCGCGGGTGTGCCGGTCCGGTGATGATCGGCGCTGCGGTGCACGACAGTGGTGGATCAGCGGCGGTTCTAGGGCGCCTCGGTGGTGCACCGGCGGCGCCGTTTCACGTGAAACACGGCACCGCCCCCGGGCCCCTGCGGGACGGCTCCGTCCGTTTCGGCGCCGCCTCAGTGTATCCGCCGCCCGCCGTCGCCTCCGCCCCTGCCCCGGCGGGCGTCCCGATGGCCGTCCGGTCGCTCTGCCGCTCTCCTGCTTTAGCGCCGTACCACCGTGTCGACCTGTCGCCTTCTCGCTCAACCGACCGGCGTGGACAGGCGGTCGCGCACTTCCCAGAACCGTACCGCGAAGGCGTCCCCCGGGCAGGCGGTCCCGCCCCAGTCACGGTGCATGGCCACGGCGTGCACCTTCCGGGATGCGCCGCTCACCGGGTTGGCGTACCGCACGCGCGAGGAAGGATCCACCCCGCTGAGCGCGCACAGTGTGCGCACCGTCCGCACCAGCGCGTCCCGCGCCGGTCGGCTCGGCATCGCCGAGGTGAAGTCGCCCAGCAGGCAGATGCCGATGTTGCCCGCGTTGTGGCCGACGGCGTGCGCACCGGTGACGCAGCGGGCCGAGCCCGGCAGCGGCATGCCGGAGAACACCGGCAGTGGGCCCCCGGTGGCCCGCCCCTCGTACACCGTGCCCTCGGGGTCGATCAGCAGGTGGTACCCGATGTCGGCCCACCCGTTCTCCACGGTGTGCAGCCAGTAGATCGCCCGCATCGTCTCGCGCGGATCCTCCGCCACCGGCATCGCCGCATGGTGCACCGTGACCACCTGGACCGGATGGGAGCCCCCGTCGACCTCGCCGCGCAGCCCCTCGTCGGCGCCCCACCCGGACCGGGTGACGTAGGGCAGCGGGAGCGCCCCGGGGACGTCGTCGCTCTCCAGCAGTCCGTGTGCGGCTCCGCTCATTCGGCGCCTCCGCCCGCTCCGCGTGTCCAGGGCCGCCGTCTCCACGGCGTCCTGCCCCTCCATCTCCACCTCGTACCCGGTGGCTCCCGGCGGCGCCTGCAACAGCGCACCGCCCTCCCGCCCGTCGTCGGTCCCGTGGGCGCCCACCCGCACCGGCCGCCACGGGCCGGGGCCCTCCGGCCCGATGAACCGCGCCCGCCCCCGCGCGGCGCCACCGGCGGGCACCACGGCGACGTGGTCGAATGGGCGTTCCGGGCGGACCGGGGCGGCGGTCGCCGCCAGGCGCTGCACACCTGTCCGGGGGAATACCGGCGGCCCGCTCTCACCCGCCACCGCCCGTGCCGCCGCCGCGGCGCCGCCGCCCAGCAGCCGGTCCCCCAGCACCAGGGCCGCCGCCCCGGCACCGGCCGCCATCAACCTCCGCCTGCGCACCATCGAACCCGTCCACCCCGCCAGTCGAACGTCGAGGCCCGGCCCTCCGCCGTGCGGAGGGCCGGGCCTCGGCCGGGTCGGATGCCCCGGCGGTCAGGAGTCTAGGGAGCAGGCGGGCCGCATCGCAGGGATTCGGCACATTCGCGCCCGGTGTTTCACGGGAAACATCCGGCGGGCGCCCTCGCACGGGCGGCATGTCGACACGTGGACCTGTAGCCCTGTCGCCAGAGGGTCCTGTCGGCGGAGCGACAGGACCACCCGGCAAGCGCGCGCCTTCCGCGCCTCCCCTGGCGTCCCGGGCGCCCGTGGACGCGCAACACGCCCCTGCGGTCAGTCCTCCTCGGGCGCCATCGCGGAGATGATCCGCTCCAAGTCCTCCTTGGTAGCGAACTCGACCACGATCTTGCCCTTGTTCTTGCCCATGTCGACCTTCACCCGGGTGTCGAACCGGTCGGAGAGCAGCCCCGCCAGCTCGTCCATCTCCGGGTCGGCCGAACGGGGCGCCGCACGCCGCTTCTTCGGCTTGTCCTCCTCGGTCTCCCCGAGGGCGATCAGCTCCTCCAGCGCGCGGACCGACAGCCCCTCCTCCACGATGCGGCGGGCGAGGCGGTCCTGGGCCGCCGAGTCCTCCACGGAGAGCAGCGCCCGGGCGTGCCCGGCGCTGATCACCGAGGCGGCCACCCGCCGCTGCACCGCCGGGGAGAGGTTGAGCAGCCGGAGCGTGTTGGTGATGTGCGGGCGGGAGCGCCCGATGCGCCGCGCCAGCTCCTCGTGTGTGGTGCCGAAGTCGTCGAGCAGCTGCTGGTAGGCGGCGGCCTCCTCCAGCGGGTTGAGCTGCTGCCGGTGCAGGTTCTCCAGCAGCGCGTCCCGCAGCAGCTCGTCATCGCCGGTCTCCCGGACGATCGCGGGGATGCGGTCGAGCCCGACCTCCTTGCTGGCGCGCCACCGCCGCTCCCCCATGATCAGCTCGTACTGGTCCGGCCCGAGCCGGCGCACCACGATGGGTTGGAGCAGCCCCACCTCGGCGATGGACGCGCGCAGCTCGTCCAGCGCCTCCTCGTCGAAGTGCTGTCGCGGCTGGCGCGGGTTGGGGGTCACCGCGGAGAGCGGGACCTCCTCCAGATAGGCGCCGTCGATGACGGCCCCGCGCCCGGCGCCGTGGTCGGCGTCGAGCCCCGCGGCGCCGTCACCGCCGCCCTCCGACGACTCCCCGGGGGCCGCCACCGGCCCTTGCGGGATGAGCGCCCCCAGCCCCTTGCCAAGACCCCGCCGCTGCTGGCTCACCGACGTCTCCCTTCCTCAAGCCTCACTGGACTGCGGCGCCCGCCTCGGCCCGGTAGGCGATCTCCCGGGCGGCCTCCATGTAGGCGACCGCGCCGGTGGATCCCGGATCGTAGGTCATCACGGACTGCCCGTAGCTGGGCGCTTCGGAGACGCGGACACTGCGGGGCACCAATGTCTTGAGTACCAGATCCCCGAAGTGCTGGCGGACCTCGTCGGCAACCTGTGAAGCCAGCCGGGTCCGGCCGTCGTACATGGTCAGCACGATGGTGGAGATGACCAGGGAGGGGTTCAGGTGCGACTTGACCAGGTCGACGTTGCGCAGCAGCTGCCCCAGCCCCTCCAGCGCGTAGTACTCGCACTGGATGGGGATGAGCACCTCTTCGGCGGCCACCATGGCGTTCACGGTGAGCAGCCCCAGCGAGGGCGGGCAGTCGATCAGGATGTAGTCGAGCTCACTGCTGTCGTAGGCGGCGAAGGCGCGCTTGAGCCGCGCCTCGCGCGCCACCAGCGAGACCAGCTCGATCTCGGCACCGGCCAGGTCGATGGTGGCGGGTACACACCACAGGTTGGGGATGTCCGGAACCGGGCGCGCCAGGTCGCGCAGCCCCGCGTCCTCCACCAGGCAGTGGTAGATGGAACGGGAGTCCTGCTCTCGCTCCATCCCCAGCGCGGTGGAGGCGTTCCCCTGGGGGTCCAGATCAACGACCATCACCCGCTGGCCGTGCATGGCCAGCGAAGCAGCCAGGTTGACCGTGGTGGTGGTCTTGCCGACGCCGCCCTTCTGGTTGGCGACGCCGATGACGCGGCAGGACCGGGGGCGGGGCCACGTCTCCTCCGTGTGTCCGCGAACGGTCATCGCGGCCTGGGCGGCGCGGGCGATCGGCGTATCAAAGATGTCTTCGGCCGGGCCGCCCTCGGTTTCACGTGAAACAGGGCCGTCGGGGTGCAGGTCTCGGGGCGACCAGCTCGGCGTTTCACGGGAAACATCGACGTCGCCATGGTTCTCGGGCACGAATGAGTTCACCTCTTCCGTCCGCGCTTCTTCCTTCCGGCCGCGGCGCGTCGCGACGGGTGCGGGCGCTCGCTCTCGGAGGTCACCGTGATGCGAACGACCGTGGTAGCGGGGTCGACTTTACCGCTCCCCACCCGGATCACATCGGCGGCGCAGGGGCGCAGTGCGGACAATTCCTTACGCGCCGACTCCAGTTCACTCTCCGCCTGCTCCCCCTTCAGGGCGAGCAGGCTGCCGTCCTTGCGCAACAGCGGCAGCGCCCACCCGGCGAGCCGGGTCAGCGGTGCCACCGCCCGGGCGGTGACGATGTCGGCGGCCAGGCCCTTCTGCTCCTCGGCCCGGCCGCGCTCCACCCGCACGTTCTCCAGTTCCAGCGCCGCGACCACCTCGCGCAGGAACACCGTGCGCCGGAGCAGCGGCTCCAGCAGCACCACCGAGACGTCCGGCCGCAGGATGCCCAGAACGACCCCGGGCAGTCCGGCCCCCGATCCCACGTCGACGAGGTCGGCGCCCTGGGGGACCAGTTCCTCCACCACGGCACAGTTGAGGATGTGCCGGTCCCACAGCCGCGGCACCTCCCGCGGCCCGATGAGCCCTCGCTCCACCCCGGCACCGGCCAGCAGCTCGGCATACCGCGCGGCCGTGTCGATCCGGTCTCCGAACAGCGCGACCGCCGCCTCGGGCGGCACCGTGCGATGGTCAGCACCGGAGGTCATCTGTCACCACCTTGGTCTCTCCCATGGTCTCTCCGCCGCCCTGCCGTCCCGGCGCTCCGCTCACCGGTCGGCGTGTCCATCTGTCCGCCTGTCCATCGGCGGACATATCGGCCGGTCTCCCTGTCGACTTCTCTCCCTGCGGCATCCGCTCCATCGAGGCACCGCGGACCTAGGGGGTGTTGCGCGGGCGGGGCGCGGCCGGGCCGATCGGGCCCAGACAGTGGAAGGCGCCCCCCACGATCCTATGCGTGAGAGGCGCCCGTGTTTCACGTGAAACGTCGCGCGATCGCTCAGTCGGCGGGGAGCACCACCACGTAGCGGTAGGGCTCCTCCCCCTCCGACTCGCTGGTGAGTCCGGCGTCGGCCACCGCGTCGTGCACCACCTTGCGCTCGAACGGGGTCATCGGCTCCAGCGCCTTGGCCTCCCCGCTCTTCTTCACCTCTTCGGCCGCCTCGGAGCCGACCTTGCGCAGCTCCGTCCGGCGCCCCTCGCGCCAGCCGCCGATGTCCAGCATGAGGCGGCTGCGGTTGCCCGTGCTCCGGTGCACCGCCAGGCGGGTGAGCTCCTGGAGCGCTTCCAGCACCTCGCCCTCGTTGCCGATCAGCTCGTCCAGCGTGGCCCCGACCACCGAGACCACCGCACGGTCGCCTTCGACGTCCATGTCGATGTCGCCGTCGAAGTCGGCGATGTCCAGCAGCCCCTCGATGTAGTCGGCGGCCACGTCGCCCTCGTGCTCCAGGGCCTCGATGTCGACGGTCTCCTCAGGCGCGTCCGCCACCGCGACGCTGCCGCCGCTCTCCTCGGGGGCGTCGGTGTTCGCGTTGCTCACAGCGTGCTGTCTCCTCACGTTCGCGATCCTGCCGACCGCGCGCTTCTGGGGCTCATCGCCTGCGCCCGGGCGGCCCTGTCCGGCCCCGACCGGCCGGGACTGCCCTACTCCTTCGGGCGAGAGCCGCCGCGCTTCGCCCGGGACTGCTTCTTCGGCTGCTTACGCTCGATCTTAGGCTCTTCCACCGGTTCCGGGGCGCTCTCCTTGCGTTTGCCGAGCAGGCCCTTGGCCGAACCGTTCGCGGCTCCCGACGCACCGGTCGTCTTGGCCTCCTCGCTGCCCGGCGCGGGGAACTTGCGGTACATCAGGTGCTGCTGCCCCATGGTCCACAGGTTGGAGGTGACCCAGTAGATCAACACACCGATCGGCATGCCCAGACCGAAGAGACCGAAGGCCGGCGCCAGATACATCATGATCTTCTGGGACTGGGCCATCGGGTTGTCGGCCATCTGGACCGTGGTGCGCTTCATGCTCTGGCGCATGGTCAGGAAGGTCGTCGTCCCCATGATCACACAGGCGATGACGATGACGATCTTCGCGATGATCGGGTCCGAGCCGTAGCTCTCCAGCTCGGACGAGGAACTGGTGAACTGGGCGGCGATCGGGACGTGGAAGATCAGCGCGCCGCGGGCGCTCTCCACCAGCTCATGGGTGAAGCCGTACTGTGCCTGCCCCTGGGCGACCGAGCGCAGCACGCTGAAGAGGGAGAAGAAGACCGGCATCTGCAGCAGCAGGGGCAGGCAACCCATGATCGGGTTGGTCCCGCTCTCCTGGTAGAGCTTCATCATCTCTTGCTGCTGGCGCTGCTTGTCGTTCTTGTAGCGCTCGCGGACCTTCTGCAGCTGCGGCTGCATGTCCTGCATGCTCCGCTGCGTGTGCATCTGCTTCACGAACAGCGGGACCATGATCAGGCGCATCAGGACCGTCAGCAGGACGATGGACAGGCCCCACGCCCATCCGCCGTCGGGATCGAACCCGATGAAGGTCAGGGCCGAGTGGATCTGGATCAGCACCCACCCGACGATGTTGTACAGCCAGTCCAGCACCGGCCAACTCCCTCTTCTGTCAGTTCGGCGACGGGTTCGCGGGGCCGGTCCCGGTCGTGCCGGGGCCCTCTCCCGTGTCGCTCGGTTGGTGGTCGCGTTTCCCCGCGCGCGGGGGAACCGGGTCGAGTCCGCCCGGATGGAAGGGGTGGCAGCGCGCGATCCTGCGCACCGCCAGCCACAGCCCCCGCAGCGCTCCGTGCTCCTGGAGCGCCTGCACCGCGTACGCGCTGCACGAGGGGTAGAAGCGACAGACCGGGGGGAACAGCGGCGAGATGAACCGCTGGTACCCCCTGATGGGCACGATGAGGACCCGTGCGAGGGGCCTGGGTCTGTCGTCGGTCATGAACCCGCCCGCTGCTCTCCGTCGGCACGAGCGGCCCCGCCCCCGTCCCCGCCTCGCCCCTTGCGGCGGCGTGTCGCGCCGCTCCGGGGGCGCCGAACCGCGGTGAGGGCGGCGTCGAGCTGCTCGGCCAGAGTGTCGTATCCAACGTGGGCGGCCAAGGGTTTGGCTCGCACTACCAGCAGGCTACCCGGAGGCAGGTCCCCGATCCGGTCGCGCATCAGGTGGCGCAGCCGCCGCTGCACCCGCTTGCGCACCACCGCCGTGCCCACCGCCTTGCTCACGGTGAACCCGACCCGGGGCGCATCACCGGCGCCCGGGTCGTCGGGGCGGGCGGTCAGAAGGACGACGCCGAGGGCGTCACGGCCGGAGCGCCGTCCGCGGCGCATGGTGCGGCCGAACTCGGCGCTGCGCCGCATCCGGTTGCCAGGCGACAGCATGGGATCGGTCCTCGAACACAAGAAGGGGACCGGCCTGCTGGCAGACCGGTCCCGAAGTCATCGGCTGAGCCGTGGGTCAGTGGCTCACGGTCAGGCGGGCGCGCCCCTTCTTGCGGCGGGCCGTGATGACGGCGCGGCCGGCGCGGGTCCGCATGCGCAGCCGGAAACCGTGGACCTTCGCACGGCGCCGGTTGTTCGGCTGGTACGTACGCTTGCTCACTGCTGGGCTCCAGGGGCGTCTAGAGAAGTTCTTGCGCGCGGTTCCGCGAGACGGGCCGCGCATGTCCTGCTCAACAACGTCGCGGGGACGTCCGAGGCTCAGGAACATCGCCCGCTCGCGCCGCCGACCGGGGACCCCGTGCCGAGCGGGGCGCATTCCGGTAGCGACTTAAGCATAAAGAAGATACGGCGGTACCCGTCCCCGGTCAAATCGGCCGCCCGCGCCACCTGGAACGACACCGGCCGCAACGCGGGTCCGCCGACCGCCGTGCCGCGCACCGTCCCCAGTATCCCCCCGCTGTGGACGACGCGCTGTCCACAGCGGGGGAAGATCCCCCACAGCCCCCTAAGCTGTGGATAACGTGGAGGCGGGGAGAACGGCCCTCCGGGGCGCCGATCCGCGCGGCACCCGCCCGCCCTCCCCCAGGTCGCTACCCAGGGTGATCAGGGAATTGTGGACAACCCTCGGCTCCCGCCCGCGTCCACACGGCCTGTGAACGAACCGGTGCACAACTTGTGGACACCGTCCTCACGCTGTGGATACCGGGCGGCCGGTCCGCGGACGCGCCCCGCACGCGCACCCGCGGCTCCGTACACAAGCAATCCACAGTGATCCCCCTCTCCATCCACAAGGAGAGGGCCGCCGGTCCCCGGTCCCGCGGGGCCGACGGGACCGGGACAATGGGGCGTCCGGCCCCGCATGCGGGACGCCGGGCAGCGCCGAGACGCCGACCGCCGAGAAGGGGACGAACCATGGCAGGGCACCGTGTCTGAGGCTCAGGTCAACCTCGCGGTGGTGTGGTCCAGCGTGCTGGACGGGCTGGACAGCAACGCGCTGCCCCCGCACCAGCGGGCGTGGTTCCTGCAGACCCGGCCGCTGGGCCTGATCGAGGACACCGCGCTGCTCGCCGCGCCCAACGACTTCGCCAAGGAGATCCTGGAGACCCGGCTGCGGGAGAGCATCAGCCGCGCCCTCTCCGCCGAGCTCGGCCGGGAGATCCGGGTGGCGGTCACCGTGGACCCCACGGCCGTGCAGCCCGCCCCTTCCCCCGCTCCGCAGCCCCCCTCGTCCCAGGTCCCCGCGCCGCAGGGGCCGTCTCCGCAGGACCCCCCGCCGGCGGCGGCCGGCGGGCCGGGGCTCCCGCCCGCGTCCGCGGCCCCCTTCCCCGGGGAGGCCGCGCGCCCGGGTGCCGAGGGCGGCCCCGCCCCGGCCGACCTGCCCGCCCCGCCCCCGTCGGAGGCCCTGCCCGACGGGCAGTTCGGCCGCCCCGACCCCGCGCAGGGTTTTCCACAGCCCTATGGACGGAGTGAACCCGCCCCCCGGGACCAGGCCGCCCCTCCCCAGGGGGAGGACCTGCCGGCTGGTTCGCCCGCCCAGTGGGAGCAGCGCCCCCAGCAGTGGGACACCGCCCCGCGCGACCACCGCCCCTGGGACCACGGCGCCCCCGCCCAGTGGGAGCACCCCTCCCCCGAGCCCCCCGGCCGCGCCCCGCAGGGCGCCTGGGACCGGCCCCGGCCCGAGCAGCCCCCGCACGAACAGGGGCAGTGGGAGCAGGGCGGTTCGGAGCGGAGCCACCGTGACCAGGCGCAATGGGAACAGCCCCCGTGGGATGCGCCCGCCCGGTCCTCCTCCTCCGCCTCCTCCGCGCACGGGCGGCAGAACCGGTGGGAGCAGGGGACATGGGACCGGCCTCCGTGGGAGGCGTCGGGCCCGTCCTGGGACCAGGGCCGGTGGGACGCCCCCGCCCCGGGTACCGCCGGTGAGCAGGGGTCCGCCGCGGATCCGTCCGCTTCCCCGGCTCCGTCCACAGGCGCCTTCGCCGAGGGGCCGGAGGGCGCCGACGCCTCCCCCGCCCCGGACGGCTCCGTCCCGCCGCCCCCGGCGCCCAGCCCGCCCGACACCGAGGGCGGCAACCAGCCGCACACCTCGGCCGAGCCCGCGCGGCTGAACCCCAAGTACACCTTCGACACCTTCGTCATCGGCGCCAGCAACCGCTTCGCCCACGCGGCGGCGGTCGCCGTCGCCGAGGCGCCGGCCAAGGCCTACAACCCGCTGTTCATCTACGGCGGATCGGGGCTGGGCAAGACCCACCTGCTGCACGCCATCGGCCACTACACCCAGCGCCTCTACGACGGGGCCCGGGTGCGCTACGTCAGCTCCGAGGAGTTCACGAACGAGTTCATCAACTCCATCCGGGACGGCAAGGCCGACGGCTTCCGGCGCCGCTACCGCGACATCGACGTGCTCCTGGTCGACGACATCCAGTTCCTGGAGAACAAGGAGCAGACGCAGGAGGAGTTCTTCCACACCTTCAACACCCTGCACAACTCCAACAAGCAGATCGTCATCTCCAGCGACCGGCCGCCCAAGCAGCTCGTCACCCTGGAGGACCGGCTGCGCAACCGGTTCGAGTGGGGGCTGATCACCGACGTCCAGCCGCCCGAGCTGGAGACCCGGATCGCCATCCTGCGCAAGAAGGCGGCCCAGGAGGGACTGGCCGCCCCGCCGGAGGTACTGGAGTTCATCGCCAGCAAGATCTCCACCAACATCCGCGAGCTGGAGGGCGCGCTCATCCGGGTCACCGCCTTCGCCAGCCTCAACCGGCAGTCGGTGGACCTGCACCTGACCGGCATCGTCCTCAAGGACCTCATCCCCGACGACGAGGGCCCAGAGATCACCGCGTCGGCGATCATGGCGCAGACCGCCTCCTATTTCGGGCTGAGCACCGAGGACCTGTGCGGCACCTCGCGCTCGCGGGTGCTGGTGACCGCCCGGCAGATCGCGATGTACCTGTGCCGGGAGCTGACCGACCTGTCGCTGCCCAAGATCGGCCAGCAGTTCGGCGGGCGCGACCACACCACGGTGATGCACGCCGACCGCAAGATCCGCTCGCTGATGGCCGAGCGCCGCTCCATCTACAACCAGGTGACCGAGCTCACCAACCGCATCAAGCAGGAGTCGCGGAACGTGTGACGCGCCGCGCCCGGGCGCCCGGCCCCGTCCCCGGCGGCGCCCGGCGCCGAGGTTCGCACCACATCGGACGGTTCGTCCTCCCCCCAGCGGCATTCCCTGGGCCGCCCCCGGACCCCGGATCCCCTGCCGCACGGCCGGATCCGGACGCGTTGTCCCCAGGGGCGGCCCGTTTTCTGTGGACAACCGGTGGAGAACCCTGGGGATGAACGCCCCCATCCTGGGGACGGCCTGGGGACGGGCTGTTGACGGCGCGGAGGCGCCCTGTGGCGAGGGCCGTCCGCCCCTGTGGGCAGACGGTGGATAACCGGTGGACAAGCCGTGGATAACTCGAGGACGGGCTGTGCACGGCCGAGCGGCGTCCACAGCGCGGCGCGTTCTCCACAGCCTCCGCCCACAGCACCGGTGGACAAAAATTTCCGGGCTGACCTGCGGAAAGGACCTCTGTCCACACTGTCCACAGCCCCTACTATTACTGCGCCCCTTGTTAAACCCAAAGAGGCTTCAAAATCAGGGACGGGCCCGAACTGTGGATGAGCGCCGGACCGCTCCCGACCACCCGGTCGGCCCCCTGCACCGGTCAGGTGTTGCGGGCAGCGGCGGGCGGTGAATGCGGGTACCGTGTGAATCCGTCCCCGAGGTGAGCCCGCGCCGTCGCCACGCCCCACCGCTCACGGGGTCAGCAGACGCCTTCGAGGAGAGTGAGTCGGAAAGTGAAGTTCCGGGTCGAACGCGACGTACTCGCCGACGCCGTCGCCTGGACGGCGCGCAGCCTTCCGGTCCGCCCCTCGGTGCCGGTGCTCGCCGGGATGCTGCTGGACGCCTCCGAGGGCGAGGGCCGCCCGCGGCTGAGGCTGTCCAGCTTCGACTACGAGGTCTCCGCACAGGTGTCGGTCGACATCGAGGTCGAGGAGCCCGGCACCTGCCTGGTCTCCGGCCGCCTCCTCGCCGAGATCACCCGCAACCTTCCTCCACAGACGGTGGAGATCGCGACGGACGGCGCGAAGGTGACGGTCTCCTGCGGCAGCGCGAAGTTCACACTCCTCACCCTGCCTGTGGAGGACTACCCCACCCTGCCGGAGATGCCCGGCCAGACCGGCTCGGTCGGCAGCGACGTGTTCGCCGCCGCCGTGGCCCAGGTCGCCGTCGCCGCCGGCCGGGACGACACCCTGCCGATGCTCACCGGCGTGCGGGTGGAGATCGAGGGCTCCACGCTGACGCTGGCCT
>NZ_ANBH01000151.1 GCF_000341185.1 Nocardiopsis chromatogenes YIM 90109 | reverse complement strand
CCGCCCCCGCCGGCCGGGACGACCCCCTGCCGATGCTCACCGGCGTGCGGGTGGAGATCGAGGGCTCCACGCTGACGCTGGCCTCCACCGACCGCTACCGGCTCGCCGTCCGCGAGATCACCTGGTCCCCGGAGAACCCCGACGTCTCCGCGGTGGCCCTGGTACCCGCCAAGACCCTGGCCGACACCGCCAAGTCGCTGACCTCCGGCGCCGAGGTCACCATCGCGCTGGCCACCGGCGAGGGCGCCGAGGGCATGATCGGCTTCGAGGGCGGCGGCCGCCGCACCACCGCCCGGCTGCTGGACGGGGAGTTCCCCAAGTACCGCGCCCTGCTGCCGGACTCCTTCAACTCGGTCGCCGAGATCAACAAGGCCGAGTTCATCGAGGCGGTCAAGCGCGTGTCGCTGGTCGCCGAGCGCAACACCCCCCTGCGGCTCGCCTTCGGCGAGGGCCGCCTGGTCCTGGAGGCCGGGACCGGCGACGAGGCGCAGGCCGTCGAGGTGCTGGACGCCTCCCTGGAGGGCGAGGAGATCCAGATCGCCTTCAACTCGTCCTACCTGCTGGACGGGCTCGGCGCGGTCGACTCCGACATCGCCCGGCTGCAGTTCACCACCTCGACCAAGCCCGCGATCATCTCCGGCAAGCCCGCCGACGAGTCCGCCGCCTCCGACTACCGGTACCTCATCATGCCGGTGCGGCTCTCCGGCTGAGCCGGGGGCCGGTGTACAGCCCCGGGGAGCCCCGGGGACGAACAGGGTCCGAGGGGGAGAGGTCACGATGAAGCTGGGCATGGTCGGCCTGGGCAAGATGGGCGGCAACATGGCCGCGCGGCTGCGGGACAAGGGCCACGAGGTCGTCGGGTACGACTTCGACCCCGGGGTGAGCGACGTGGGCAGCCTGGCCGAGCTGGTCGGACGGCTGGAGGCGCCGCGCACCGTGTGGCTGATGGTGCCAGCGGGCGAGCCCACCGACGGCGCCGTCGAGGAGCTGGGCGGCCTGCTGGACCCGGGCGACCTGATCATCGAGGGCGGCAACTCGCACTACGTCAAGGACCGCGAGCACGCCGACGCCCTTAAGGGCAAGAGCGTGCACTACGTCGACGCCGGGGTCAGCGGCGGCGTATGGGGCCGCCAGAACGGCTACGGGATCATGGTCGGCGGGACGCCCGAGGACGTCGCGCGGGCCAAGCCGATCTTCGACGCCCTCACCCCCGACGAGGGCGGCGGCTACGTGCACGCCGGCGGCGTGGGCGCCGGGCACTTCGTCAAGATGGTGCACAACGGCATCGAGTACGGCATGATGCAGGCCTTCGCCGAGGGCTTCGAGCTCATGCAGGCCTCGGACATCGTCGACGACGTGCCGGGCACCTTCGACAGCTGGCGCGAGGGCACCGTGGTGCGCTCCTGGCTGCTCGACCTGCTGGTGCGCGCGCTGGAGGAGGACCCGGAGCTGGAGGGGCTGCGCGGATACGCCCAGGACTCCGGCGAGGGCCGCTGGACCGTCCAGGCCGCGGTCGACCACGCGGTCCCGGCCCCGGCGATCACCGCCGCACTGTACGCGCGCTTCGCCTCCCGGCAGGAGGACAGCCCGGCGATGAAGGTGATCGCGGCGCTGCGCAACCAGTTCGGCGGGCACGCGGTGGCCACCGCCACCGACGACCCGGTGCGCACCCCGCGGAGCTGACCCGCACGGCGCGGGCGGCACCGCCCGAATGCGCCCGGTCCGGGGGGACCGCCCGTTTCACGTGAAACCCGGGAACGCCGGGGGCACCGGCCCCCGGCGCTCGTAGGAGGGAGAGGCCGGATGTACGTATCGCACCTGCAACTGGCCGACTTCCGGTCCTATGAGTCGGCGCTGCTGGAGCTGGACCCCGGGGTGACCACCTTCGTGGGCCCCAACGGTCAGGGCAAGACCAACCTCGTCGAGGCCATCGGGTACGTGGCCACCCTGGGCAGCCACCGGGTCGCCGCCGACGCCCCGCTGGTGCGCCGCGGCGCCGAACGGGCCGTCGTCCGCTGCGCGGTGGTCTCCGGCGAGCGCCGGTCCGTGGTCGAGCTGGAGATCAACCCCGGCAAGGCCAACCGGGCGCGGCTCAACCGCTCCCCCGCCACCCGCCCCCGCGAGGTGCTGGGCGTGCTGCGCACCGTGCTCTTCGCCCCCGAGGACCTGGCCCTGGTCAAGGGTGACCCCGGGGACCGGCGGCGGTTCCTGGACGAGCTGCTGGTGGCCCGCGCCCCGCGGCTGGCCGCGGTCCGCTCCGACTACGAGCGGGTGCTCAAGCAGCGCAACGCGCTGCTCAAGTCGGCCTCCGCCCGCTACCTCAAGCGCCAGGACGTCGACCTGTCCACCCTCGACGTGTGGGACGGGCACCTGGTCGCGGCCGGCGCCGAGCTGCTCGCCGCGCGCCTGGCGCTCACCGCGGAGCTGCAGCCGCTGACCGCCAAGGCCTATGCCGAACTGGCCGGGGCCGACGGCGCCCCGGTGCTGCGCTACCGCTCCTCGGCCGACCCGGACGCCGCCGAGCTGCCCGCCGACCGCGAGCGCCTGGCCGAGGTGATGCGCGCCGCCCTGGCCGAGGCCCGCCACCAGGAGCTCCAGCGCGGGGTGAGCCTGGTCGGACCGCACCGCGACGATCTGGTGCTGGCCCTGGACGACCTGCCCGCCAAGGGGTACGCCAGCCAGGGCGAGTCGTGGTCGTACGCGCTGGCGCTGCGGCTGAGCGCCTACGAGCTGCTCCGCGCCGACGGGGACGACCCGGTGCTCATCCTCGACGACGTCTTCTCCGAGCTGGACGCCGCGCGCCGCCGCCGCCTGGCCGAGCACGTGGCCCACTGCGAGCAGGTGCTGGTCAGCGCCGCCGTTCCGGAGGACATCCCCGAGGAGCTGCGGGGTGTGCGGTACCGGGTGCGCGAGGGGGGTGTGGAGCGTGACTGACGGCGGCGCAGCGCCGCGTCCGGCCCCTGGAGCGGCCGACGCCCAGGGCGCTCAGGGTGCGCAGAACGGCGGGGCCTCCGGGGGCCAGGACCCCTCCCCCGCCGCCGACGCCCCCAGCGGCATCGACCTGGCCCGGCAGGCGCTGGCCCAGGCGCGGGCCGCGGCCAAGGAGCGGGGCGCCGCGCCCGGCCCGCGGCCGCAGCGGCGGCGCGGCGGCCGGATGCGGTCGCGCCGCGACCCCCAGCTCTTCGGGGACGCGGTGCGCGCCTGGCTGACGGAGCGGGGCTACGCCGAGCAGATCGCGGTCGGCGGCGTCTTCGGCCGGTGGAGCGACATCGTCGGCGAATTCAACGCCCAGCACCTGCGCCCGGTCTCCTACGAGGCCGGTGAGCTGGTGGTGGCCGCCGAGTCGGCGACCATGGCCGCGCACGCCCGCGCCATGGCCCGGGACCTGATCCGGCGGCTCAACGAGGAGTTGGGCCAGGGCACGGTGCACGCGATCAAGGTGACCGGTCCGGGCCGGGGGCGCGGCGCCGGGCGGCTCCGGGCCAGGTGACCGGCGGGTAGCCGCCGGGTGACGGTGTGCAGGCGCACCGACGACCCCGCCAACAGTCCTGAACCGCTCGCGGATTCGCTGGCACGGGGGGACGCGTGTGGGGAGTCGGCTCCCTTTCCGTTCGAGCGTTCTGGGGCGCCACAGCGTCTCTGATGCCACTTTCCCGCGGTGCGCGCGGTATCATGGAGGCGGTTCTTCGGACGCTTTCGCCGGTACGGCCCACCCCTGCCGAGGGTGGCGGGATCTCGGGGTGGTGAGCGGGTCCGGCATGGCGAGCACGCCCGCCTTCCGGTGCCGACCGTCCCCACCGAATCCCCCTCGCGCGCGCGGGGGCGGACCGCGTCCGCAACGGCGTCCCCCAGCAGGAGGGTGTTCCCACTTGGCCTACGATGCTCGATCGATCACGGTTCTGGAAGGGCTCGAGGCGGTACGCAAGCGCCCCGGCATGTACATCGGCTCCACCGGTGAGCGGGGTCTGCACCACCTGGTCTACGAGGTGGTGGACAACTCGGTCGACGAGGCCCTGGCCGGCCACGCCGACGCCATCGAGGTGACCCTGATGGCCGACGGCGGGGTGAGCGTCGCCGACAACGGGCGCGGCATCCCCGTCGACCTCCACCCGGTGGAGAAGCGTCCGGCGCTGGAGCTGGTGCTCTCCACGCTGCACGCGGGCGGCAAGTTCGACGGCAAGTCCTACGCGGTCTCCGGCGGCCTGCACGGCGTGGGCGTGTCCGTGGTCAACGCGCTGTCCACCCGGCTGGAGGCCGAGGTCCGCCGGGACGGCCACGTGTGGCGCCAGACGTACGAGATGACCCGCCCCACCGCGGACGTGGCCAAGGGTGAGGAGACCGCCGACAGCGGCACCCAGATCACCTTCTGGGCCGACCCGTCAATCTTCGAGACCACCACCTACAGCTTCGAGACGCTGGCCCGCCGCATGCAGGAGATGGCGTTCCTGAACAAGGGGCTGTCCATCACGCTGCGGGACGAGCGGCCCGAGTTCGCGCCCGACGGCACGGCCGTGCAGACCTTCCACTACGAGGACGGCCTGGTCGACTTCGTCCGGCACATCAACGCCAAGAAGGAGCCGTCGCACGCCTCGGTCATCGACTTCGAGGAGGACGGCGAGGGGATCTCGGTCGAGATCGCCATGCAGTGGAACCAGTCCTACACCTCCTCGGTGCACACCTTCGCCAACACCATCAACACGGCCGAGGGCGGCACCCACGAGGAGGGCTTCCGCACCGCGCTCACCTCGGTGGTCAACCGGTACGCGCGCGAGCAGAGGCTGCTCCGGGAGAAGGACGACAACCTCACCGGCGACGACATCCGCGAGGGCCTGACCGCGATCATCTCGGTCAAGCTGGCCGACCCCCAGTTCGAGGGCCAGACCAAGACCAAGCTGGGCAACACCGAGGCCAAGTCCTTCGTGCAGCGGGTCACCCACGAGCACCTGCGCGACTGGTTCGAGCGCAACCCCGGCGAGGCCAAGGACGTCGTCTCCAAGGCCAACCAGGCGGCGCGCGCCCGCATCGCCGCCCGCCAGGCGCGGGACCTGACCCGGCGCAAGACGCTGCTGGAGTCGACCTCGCTGCCGGGCAAGCTGTCGGACTGCCAGTCCGCCGAGCCGGAGAAGTCCGAGGTCTACATCGTCGAGGGCGACTCGGCCGGCGGCTCGGCCAAGGGCGGCCGCGACCCCCTCTACCAGGCCATCCTGCCCATCCGCGGCAAGATCCTGAACGTGGAGAAGGCCCGCATCGACCGGATCCTGAAGAACAACGAGGTCCAGGCGATCATCACCGCCCTGGGCACCGGGATCCACGACGACTTCGACATCGACAAGCTCCGGTACCACAAGATCATCCTGATGGCCGACGCCGACGTCGACGGCCAGCACATCCGGACGCTGCTGCTCACCCTGCTCTTCCGGTTCATGAAGCCGCTGATCGAGGCGGGCCACGTCTACCTGGCCATGCCCCCGCTCTACAAGGTCAAGTGGGACACCCGCGGCAACGACGTGGACTACGTGTTCTCCGACCGCGAGCGGGACGAGGTCATCGCCCGCGGCGTGGCGCAGGGCAAGAAGGACCCGCGGCCGCGGGACCTGGTGCAGCGCTTCAAGGGTCTGGGCGAGATGAACGCCAACGAGCTGTGGGAGACCACCATGGACCCGGACAACCGCCTGCTGCTGCAGGTCACCCTGGACGACGCGGCCCAGGCCGACGAGATGTTCAGCGTGCTCATGGGCGAGGACGTGGAGTCGCGCCGCTCGTTCATCCAGCGCAACGCCCGCGACGTGCGCTTCCTGGACATCTGACCGCGCGCCACCGCAGCCAGGCCCGACAAGTCTCAGCAGAAAGGGTCGACATCCCGTGACGGATGCGAATACCCCGCAGGAACCCGAGCCCGAGTCGGAGGGCGGTATCGCCCAGCGGGTGGAGCCGGTCGACATCCAGGTCGAGATGCAGCGCAGCTACCTCGACTATGCGATGTCGGTCATCGTCGGCCGCGCCCTGCCCGACGTCCGCGACGGCCTCAAGCCGGTGCACCAGCGGGTGCTGTACGCCATGTACGACGGCGGGTACCGGCCCGACCGGGGGTACTTCAAGTGCGCCCGCGTCGTCGGCGACGTCATGGGCAACTACCACCCGCACGGCGACAGCGCCATCTACGACACCCTGGTGCGGCTGGCGCAGCCCTGGTCGATGCGGATGCCGCTGGTCGACGGCAACGGCAACTTCGGCTCGCCGGGCAACGACCCGGCGGCGGCCATGCGCTACACCGAGTGCAAGCTCGCCCCGCTGGCCATGGAGATGCTGCGGGACATCGAGAAGGACACCGTCGACTTCCGGCCCAACTACGACGGCCGCTCCTCCGAGCCCGAGGTGCTCCCGGCCCGCTTCCCCAACCTGCTGGTGAACGGGTCGGCGGGGATCGCGGTCGGCATGGCCACCAACATCCCGCCGCACAACCTGCGCGAGGTGGCCGACGGCGTCAACTGGTACCTGGACCACCCCGAGACCGACGACGAGGAGCTGCTGGAGGCCCTCATCGCGCGGATCAAGGGCCCGGACTTCCCCACCAGCGGGCAGATCGTGGGCCGCCGCGGGATCGAGGAGGCCTACCGCACCGGCCGCGGCTCGATCACCATGCGCGCCGTGGTGGAGATCGACGAGGACTCCCGCGGCCGCCAGGTGCTCGTCGTCACCGAGCTGCCCTACCAGGTCAACCCGGACAACCTGGCGCTGAAGATCGCCGAGCTGGTCAAGGACGGCCGGGTCAGCGGGATCGCCGACGTCAAGGACGAGACCTCCGGGCGCACCGGGCAGCGCCTGGTGATCGTGCTCAAGCGGGACGCGGTCGCCAAGGTGGTGCTGAACAACCTGTTCAAGCACACCCAGCTGCAGGAGACCTTCGGCGCGAACATGCTGGCGCTGGTCGACGGGGTGCCCCGCACCCTGCGGCTGGACCAGCTCATCCGGCACTGGGTCGCGCACCAGATCGAGGTCGTGGTCCGCCGGACGAAGTTCCTGCTGCGCAAGGCCGAGGAGCGGGCGCACATCCTGCGCGCGCTGCTGCGGGCGATCGACCGCATCGACGACGTCATCGCGCTCATCCGCTCCAGCGCCTCGGCCGACGAGGCCAAGACGGGGCTGATGGGGCTGCTGGAGATCGACGACGTGCAGGCGCGCGCGATCCTCGACATGCAGCTGCGCAAGCTGGCCGCCCTGGAGCGCCGGCAGCTCACCGCCGAGTACGACGAGCTGATGGCCCAGATCGAGGAGTACAACGCGATCCTGGCCTCCCCCGAGCGGCAGCGCTCCATCATCCGCGACGAGCTCGGCGAGATCGTGGAGAAGTACGGCGACGACCGCAAGACGCACATCGTCCCCTTCGAGGGCGACATGCGCATGGAGGACTTCATCGCCGAGGAGGACGTCGCGGTCACCATCACCCGCGGCGGCTACGCCAAGCGCACCCGGCTGGACAACTACCGGGCGCAGAAGCGCGGCGGCAAGGGCGTGCGGGGGGCCCAGCTCAAGCAGGACGACATCGTCCAGCACTTCTTCGTGACCACCACCCACCACTGGATCCTGTTCTTCACGAACAAGGGGCGGGTGTACCGCACGAAGGCCTACGAGCTGCCGGAGGCGGCGCGCGACGCGCGCGGCCAGCACGTGGCCAACATGATGGAGTTCCAGCCCGACGAGGAGATCGCGCAGGTCATGGCGCTGCGCGGGTACGACGTCGCTCCGTACCTGGTGCTGGCCACCCGCGACGGGCTGGTGAAGAAGTCCCGCCTGGAGGACTTCGACTCGGCGCGCTCGGCCGGGATCATCGCGATCAACCTGCGCGAGGGCGATGAGCTGATCGCCGCCCGGCTCGTGTTCCCCACCGACGACCTGCTGCTGATCAGCAGCGACGCCCAGGCGATCCGGTTCTCGGCGGCGGACGAGTCGCTGCGCCCGATGGGGCGGGCGACCAGCGGTGTCATCGGGATGCGGTTCACCGAGGACGCGAACCTGCTGAGCATGGACGTGATCCGGGAGACCGACGGGCCCACGGACGTGCTGGTGGCCACCGCGGGCGGGTACGCCAAGCGCACGCCGTCCGACCAGTACCCGGTGCAGAACCGGGGCGGCAAGGGCGTGCTCACCGCCAAGGTGGTGGAGGCGCGCGGCGGGCTGGTCGGCGCCCTGATGGTGCACCCGGAGGAGGACGAGGTCTTCGCGATCACCTCCAACGGCGGGGTGATCCGCACCCGCAGCGCGGAGATCAAGCAGTCGGGGCGCGCCACCATGGGCGTGCGCCTGGTCAACCTCGACAAGGGCAGCCACGTGGTGGCGGTGGCCCGCAACGCCGAGGCCGACGAGGAGGCCCCCGACGACACCGAGGGCCTGGAGGCCGGGGAGGGCGCCCCCGGCTCCCCCGCGGGCGCCGCTGATGCCGCGGACGCCGCTCAGGGCGCTGCGGAGGCGTCGCAGGGCGACGCGGAGGGTGACGCGGAGGGCGGAGAGGGCACCGAGTCCTGAGGCTCGCGTAGGGTGCCCTAGAGCGCCTGGAGAACATGTTCGGACCGGCCGCCGCCCCAGCGGCCGGTCCACCATCCCTCGGCCCGAATTCCACCTGTCTCATGGAAAGTCCAGCGGTAACGTGGCTATGTCGGACAAGACGTCGGAGAAGACGAAGGACGCTTCAAAGGACGTGAAGCGGTCCGAGGCGAAGACGGAGCCCGGCGCCGAGGCGCCTGAAACGGAGTCCGCGGAGCCGACGGCCCCGGACACCCCGGACGCTCCGGAGAACGAGGAGAACGCGGAGAAGGAGCCCGAGGGCACCGAAGCGGAGGACTCCGGCTCCGCGAAGGCGGAGCCCGACGAGGCCGCCTCGTCACCGTCCTCCACCGCTTCGGAGAAGCCCTCCTCGGGTGGGCCCGGCAAGACGGCCGCCGGATCGGCCCGGCCGTCGGGAACGGCCAAGTCGGGTTCGGCGAAGAAGGGCGGCACGCCCGCGAGCACCGGGGCGACGACCGGCGGCCCGAAGAAGAAGCCGGCCAAGAAGTCCACTTCCGCCGCGAGCGTCGGCGCCAGTGGTGGGAAGGACTCCGGCAAGGGCGGCGACTCCGCCGCGGCGCCGGGGACGGCGTCCGCCGCAGGGGCGGGCGCGGGCGCGGCCACCACGGCCGAGGGGTCCGGTACGGGCTCCTCCGCGGGGTCGGCGCCGAGGTTCGAGGCGCGGGAGGGGACGGCCATG
>NZ_ANBH01000150.1 GCF_000341185.1 Nocardiopsis chromatogenes YIM 90109 | reverse complement strand
GGCGGGGGGAAGCCGCCGATCGCGGCGGCGAAGTCGGCTCGCAAGGCGCACCTGAGCGTCAGCAGGATCGAGCCCTGGTCGGTGATGAAGTTCAGCTTCGTCATCTCGCTGGTGTGCTTCATCATCCTGTTCGTCGCGGTGGCGGTGGTCTACGCGATCCTGTCGGGGCTCGGGGTGTTCGACGCCCTGGCGGACATGCTCACCGCCCTGACCGAGGGCGGCGAGGGCGAAGAGGTCCCGATCGACCCGGCGAGCTGGTTCTCCCCGGCCCGCGTGCTGGGCTACACCGGCCTGATCGGGGCGCTGAACATCATCCTGATCACGGCCCTGTCGACGGTCGGGGCGATGCTCTACAACCTGGCCGCGGACCTGGTCGGCGGCATCGACGTCACCCTGACCGAGTCGGAGTGACCCGCCGGGGCCCCGGAGCAGTCCGGGGCACCCCCGGGGCCCGGTAGAATCGGGAGGAGCGGGCCCTCGCGAGAGGCCCGCCCCTCCCCGCATCCCCCCCTGATCCGGTTCGCCGGAGGGTCCCGGATGCGGTAGAGTTCCATCCGGAACGCGGGCGTATAGCTCAGTCGGTTAGAGCGCATCCCTGATAAGGATGAGGCCCCAGGTTCAAGTCCTGGTACGCCCACTTGCGAAAAGGCCCCCACCCGGGGGCCTTTTTCTTGTCCGTGCGTCGTACATGCGCCAAGGCGAAGCGCGAACGTCATACGGTTCGGCGCTTCGTGCGTCAGGACGCGCCGCGGCTCCTGCTCTCGGCCGCCTGTTCGTGGTTCACGTCGTGCGTCACTCGCACTTCCGCGTGCACTGGGCATCCTGGAAGTCGTCGTACTCATCCGGCGCAAGGTGCGCGTACCGGTGTGGGACTGGTTGATAGCTTGGGCTGGTTGCGGCTTCCCGCAGCCGATCGCTGTCCGTCATGCGGTCCGGCCGTGTTGAGGGCGGTGAAGCCTACGTCGCGGTGAACAGGGGACAATGTGCTGACTCGTCTGGAGGTCGACGGCTTCAAGAACCTCCTCGAACTTGAGGTGGACTTCGGCCCGTTCACCTGCATCGCCGGGGAGAACGGCACTGGGAAGTCGAACCTCTTCGACGCCATCCAGTTCCTGAGTCTGCTGTCCAGCCGCTCACTCATCGAGGCCGCGCTGGAGGTCCGGGGAGCGACGGGCGAGCGCTCGGGGGATCCACGGGAGCTGTTCTGGAACGGCTTCGGCAACCATGAGCGGCGGATGAGCTTCGCGGCCGAGATGATCGTGCCGGAGACGGTCGAGGACGACTTCGGGCGAGAGGCCGAAGCCACCAGCACCTACCTGCGCTACGAGTTGCGCCTCGGGTTTCAGCCCCCCTCCGGAGCGGACAGGATCGGCCGAATGACCCTGCTGCACGAGAGTTTGAGACACATCAATCTCGGCGACGCTCCCCACCGGCTCCGTTTCCCTCACAACAAGAGCAACTTCCGCGACGAGGTCCTGAAGAACAAACGCAGCGGCCAGGCGTTCATCTCTACGTCCGGCAGGGATGGCCAGACCACCATCAGCATTCACCAGGACGGCGGCAGCAGGGGACAGCCGAAGCCCGCCGCGGCCTCCCGAGCCCCTGCCACCGTGGTCAGTACGGTGACGAGCAGCGACGACCCCACCATTCTCGCTGCCCGCCGGGAGATGCAGTCCTGGCAACGGCTCGCGCTGGAGCCCACCGCGCTACGCGCCCCCGACCGCTACACGGATCCGCAGCGGATGACCGCCAACGGGCTACACCTGCCCGCCACACTCTTCCGCATTGCGCAACAGGAACCCCACGGGGATCCCGATCGCGTCTACGCCAGGGTTTCTGGACGGCTCTCGGATCTGGCGGGCGTGTCGGTGGACGAGCTCCGTGTCGTCGAGGACGAGGTACGGGAGCTCCTCACGGTCGAGCTCCGCGAGGCCAACGGCCTCCGTATGCCGGCCCGTGGACTCTCCGAGGGCACACTGCGCTTCCTCTCCCTGTGCGTCCTGTTGGAGGATCCCTCCGTCCGGGGAGTTCTGTGCATGGAGGAGCCGGAGAACGGCATCCACCCCGGAAACCTCGAAGCCATGGTGGAGCTGGTACGCGACCTTGCGGTGGATCCCACCGATGTTCCCGGTCCTGACAATCCGTTCCGTCAGGTCCTGGTGAACACCCACTCTCCGGGTGTCATCCGGCTTGTAAGCCCGGAGGACCTGCTCTTCGCGGACAGTGTGAGCGTGCGGAGTCCCGAGGGCCGCACCACGCGTGCGCTACGGCTCCGCCCGATGGCCGACACCTGGAGAGGAAGGTCCGACAGGAAGTCCTCGGTCACGCGTGCCGACATCCTCGTCTACCTCACGACTCCCCCTGCCGACCCGAAACTCACGCTGGAGAACCTGTGAGGACCGTCCGTCTCCTCTTCCTTCGTGAGGGCAGCAGTGACGATGGCATCATCGAGCACATCGAAACGATCTCTGCGCAAGAAGGCGTCGAAGTCAGCGTCACCAACCCTGAACTCGACTGGCTCGGCGATGTCGGACACTCCGTGGGGGA
>NZ_ANBH01000149.1:6229-40373 GCF_000341185.1 Nocardiopsis chromatogenes YIM 90109 | reverse complement strand
CAACCCTGAACTCGACTGGCTCGGCGATGTCGGGCACTCCGTGGGGGGCAAGCTTTCCAAGGTCCGTCGCCTGGGCGGTGAGTACGAGGTAATCGCCGTCCACCGCGACGCGGACCAGATGGGGCGGGAGGCGCGACTGGAAGAGATCCGCTCTGCGGTGCAAAAACACATGCCCGAGTGTGTTCATGTACCGGTCATTCCCGTGCGCATGACTGAGGCTTGGCTGCTCGTGGACGAGTCCGCCATCCGCAGGGTGGCGACCAACCCCAATGGGACACGCAGGTTGGAGCTGCCACCCTTGCGTCGGGTCGAGGCGCTCTCCGATCCGAAGGCGAAGCTCAAGCAGGTCCTTGCCGATGCATCCGAGCTGTCCGGACGGCGACTACAGCAGTTCAACCGCCGATTCTCGGAGAACCGCCGCCAGCTACTGCAACGTCTGGACCCCGAGGGGCCGGTCTCCCGCCTCCCCTCCTGGCAGTCGTTCGTACACGACCTGAAAGACGCACTCGACCGACTCGACTACTGAGCCCCGTTGTTCGCGCAGTCCCTGAGCCGTGAGCCGACCCCCATCTCTGGACGGGGGACCGGAAGAGGCGTTCCGGTTGACGTCGTGGGGCCGGACGGTGCTCGTCGACAGTGAGGCGGTTCGGTCACCTGGTCGGCACGCGTCTTCGGTGGCGTGGCCTCATCCTTGTCCCATGAACGGCCTCATCCTTGAACAGGCAGAGGGCTGGCGTGCTTCAGAAGCGGCGCATCCTTGTGTTGAGCGATCCCGTCGTGCGTCCGTGCGTCACACGTGCGTCAGAGCGTGCGTTCATGGGCGAACATCCGCGAACACAGACGAACGAAAACCCTAGGTCAGAGAATGTGTGCGTCGCTCTGACCTGGAGTTAGTGAGTGCCTGATAAGGATGAGGCCCCAGGGGTAAGTCCTGGTACGCCCACCCGCAAAGACCGGTAGATCGAACCGCAGGGCTCCCGGGTGGATGGCGATTCCCTGGGGAGCCACGATGGCGGTCACCCCGAGCACGGCGCCGATCTTGAACACGTTGCTGCCCACGATATTGCCCACGGCCAGTCCCGGGTGCCCGGAGAACGCGGCGTCGGCACTGGCCGCCAGCTCCAGCGCCGACGTGGTGAACGACACCACGGTCAGGCCCACGGCCAGCGATGACATCCCCTGCGTCCGCGCCAGCGACCCGGCGCCCCGGACGAGGGACTCACCCCCGGCCACCAACAGGACGAACCCCAGGACGAACCCCGCCACTAGGGCGGGCACCACCAATGCGCTCACTCGAACCCTTCGGCCATCCCCCGGTGCCGTTCCCGGCACACCCGTTCGCCACGAGGCTCGCCTGCAGGTTACTCGGTGGTTCTCAGACCGGTCGGGTGCCTCTCTACGGCCATGATCCACGCACCCCCTAGCCCAGCAGGTCGAGCGCGGCCGGATGCAGGTCCGGATCGCCCACCGCGACCATGCGGTCCTGTGAAGCGAAGGTGATCCCGGCCCCCGACCACTCCGTCATTATTCCGCCCGCGCCGCTGATCACGGCGGCCGGCGCGAAGACGTCGTAGGGCTTCAACCCGCTGTCCACTGCGAGATCCGTACTGCCCGCGGCGAGAAGCCCGAAGGCCAAGGAGCTCGCGCCGTACAGGGTGTACCGCACTTCCTTGCGCACCCGGTCGAGGCGCGGGCGGTCCTCGTCCCGGAAGAAGTCCGGGCTGGAGCACGTGGTCAGCGCCCCGGCGAGCGCCGAGCAGCGGCGTGTCCGCACGCGCGCCCCGTTCCGTTCGGCGAACAGCCCCTCCATCCCGACCCAGCGGTCCCCCGCCGCCGGGTAGTCGAGGACCCCGATCCAGGGCCGTCCGCCCAGGGCGGCCCCGATCAACGTCCCGTAGACGGGGATCCCGGCGATGAACGGCGCCGTACCGTCCACCGGGTCGAGGACCCACACCACCTCCGCGTCCAGGCGCTCGGGGCCGTATTCCTCGCCGAGGATCCCGTGGTCGGGGTACGTCTCGCCGATCATCCGCCGCATGCGGGCTTCGATCGCGCGGTCGGTGCCGGTCACGAAACTGCCGTCGGCCTTGGTGTCGACCCGGATCCCCTCGGCCCGGGCGCGCAGGAGCCCGGCGCGGCCCACGTCCGCGAGCCGCTGGGCGAAGAGAAGGATTTCATCTGCATCAATGGCGGTCATCGTCCTCATTCGATTCAATCGTGCGTCCGCACACCGCAGGGTGAGGAACATGTATCGGATCAGCGAGGAGAGTGGTGCCGAATGGACTTCCGTGCCGGATGTCCGGGCACGCCGCAGGGGCATCTCCCGCGCTCAGGCGGCTCACGCGGCACATTCGGGTGAATGCGGCCGCCGGTTCACATCGGGGTTCTGTGCCCGCGCCCGTGGCTGGTAAAAGATCACCGGCGGCAGATCGACTTCTGCTGCGACCGGGAAGAATGGGGAACACGTCGGCGGAAGGGGTGTCGGTCGGGTGTCCGTCGGGAGCCAAAAACGATCATGGGGGGTCGATTGACCCTCCTGTCCGGCCGGTGTTAGGCTTCGTGAGCGCAATTACTTATATCACCCATGTCCTTTTCGGTCCAATGGTGAGTCCATCGACGGGGTAATTGAATCCGGAGTGGCCATGGCCCCGGATGCGGTCGGCGGGTCGTTCCTGTGTCCTTTTCTCGCGGATCGCGCCGACCGTGACCGAGGCGGTCCAAGAGAATTGTGTGGACGCGGGGTTCGCAGTCGGCATTCTTGATCCGGTTCGAGATCATCGGCCCGGTCTGCGGTGGCGCGGGGGAGACGGCGTATGGTGAATTCATCCGATCGTGCGGAGCCGGTCGAGCCCGCCGTACTGACCCGGGCCGAGGGCGCCTCCTTTCGCCTGTTCGCCTTTCCGCACGCCGGCGGGCACCACACCGCCTTTCGCGACTGGCCCGCAGGGCTCCCCCACGACGTGGAACTCGTCTCCTACACGCTCCCCGGGCGCGGTCGGCTGCGGGACCGGTCCCCCCTCCGGGACTGGCCCTCCCTGGTGGAGGCCCTGACCGGCCTGGTCCGCCGGTACGACGACGGGGCGCCCTTCGCGTTCTTCGGCCACAGCTTCGGCGCGCTCGCGGCGTTCGAGGTGTGCCGCAGACTGGGCGAGGAGGGGGCGCGCCTCCCGTCCCTGCTGATGCTGTCCGCCCACCGCCCCCCGCACCTCCCCCCGGCCTGGGACCACCCGGAGGTCCCCGACGACCGGCTCGTGGACCGCGTCCGCCAGTGGGGCCTGGTGCCCGACGGGCTCCTGGACGACGACGGACTGCTCTCCCTGGTCCTTCCTCCGCTCCGGGCCGACCTGGCGCTCGATGGGGACTATCCGTGCCGCACCGGGGCGCGGAGCGGCCGACGGATCTCCGTGCCCTGCGTCGTCTACGGCGGCGGGCAGGACCGCACCACCCGGCCCGATGAACTGCGGGCCTGGGGCGAGCACTTCGCCGAGGAGGCGCCCTTCGAGGTGGAGATCCTCCCCGGCGGGCACTTCTATACGGTCGACTCGCGTGAGGCCCTGCTCGCCAGTGTGACCAGGAACCTCGGGCGACTGAGGGCCGCAGCCCGCCCCTCGGTCACCGTCGCCGCCCCGCGCCCGGACGCGCCGGAGGGCACCCTGTGGGAGCGGTTCACCGCGTGCGCCGAGGCGCGGCCCGACGCCGTCGCGCTGGTCGACCACCCGGGCCGGTGGACCTATCGGGAGCTGTCCGACCGGGCGACCGCGCTGGCCCGGGACCTGGCCGCCCGGGGCACCGCCAAGGGCGACCCCGTGGGCATCCTCCTCCCCGGCTCCGCCCACTACTGCGCCGCCCTGCTGGGCTGCTTCGCCCTCGGCGCCCCCGCCTGCCTGCTGGAGAGGAACTGGCCGCCCTCGCTACTGCACCGGTTCCTTGAGAGCGCGGAGGTCGCGACCGTGGTCACGACCCCCGGACTCGCCGAGAGGCTTCCCGAGTCATTCCGCACGTCCGCCCTGGTGATCGGGGACGATCGTGCGCCCTCCGGCGGTCCGTCCCGAGGCCCTCTGGCGCTTCCCCGCATCGAGCCGTCCGACACCGCGATGATCTCGATGACGAGCGGGACGTCGGGAACCCCGAAAGCCGTCCTCAATACCCATGAGGGCTGCCTTTACTGCTTCGACGCACGCTACGAGCGCTATCCCTACGGCGAGGAATCCCGCGACGGACTCAACGTCTTCTTCGCCTGGGAATGCCTCCGGCCCCTTCTGCAAGGAAAGTCGGCGGCGGTCGTCCCAGACGATTCGATCCTGGACCCGGTGCGCCTGGTGCGGACCCTTGAAGAAACCCGCACCACGAGAATCGTGATAACCCCTTCCCTGCTCGAAAGCGTCCTCGACCACCCTGCAGTGGGAGCCGACCTCGCCGCCCGCCTCGGGCACATGGAGACCGTCTTTCTGATGGGCGAGGTCGTACCCGCCCGTGTCGTGGACAAGGCGGAAGCGCTTTTCCCGCCCGGGCTGGGGCTCGTCAACGCATACAGCACGTGGGAGTGCCTCGACATCTCCTATGCCGACCTGCTGCCCCGTGGGGCGACGGCTGCCGCCGCGCGCTCCCCCGCGCCCGTCGGCCGCATCCTGGACGGCAGTTGTGCCGCCCTTCTGGACGAACAGGGGACCCCCGTCCCGCAGGGGAGCGTGGGCGAGCTGTATTTTTCCGGGCCCGGGGTCGCCGTCGGCTATCTGGCCGATCCGCAGAAGACGGCGGAACGCTTCGTCCCCTGCCCGGGCGCGCTCACCGGTACGCCCTTCGCGGACGCGACCTTCTACCGCACCGGCGACAGGGCGAGGGTCCTGCCCCAGGGGGACATCGAGGTACTGGGCCGCGTCGGCGACGTCGTGAAGATCCGCGGGTTCAAAGTCTCCCTGCACTCCGTGGAGCGCGTCCTGGAGGAGCAGCCCGGGGTGGCGCGCGCCGTCGTCCGCCCCGTCCCGGACGCGGGTACGGGGCCGCCCACCCATGTCGCGGCCTACGTCGTCGGCGACCGGGGCAAGCCCTCCGAGTCGGTGCTGGCCCGCCTCCGCCAGGCGGCCGAACGCCATCTGCCCACGCATGCCCGGCCGCGGCACTACATCGGAATGGAGGCGCTCCCCGTCAGCGGGGACGGCTCGCGCAAGCTCGACCTCAAGGCGCTCCCTGCGCCGCAGGAGCACCCCGGCGGCGGCAGCCGGGACGGCGCACCGCGGGCGGGCCTCACCACGGGTGAGCGGCGGCTCGCCGAGGCGTGGCAAGCGGTGCTCGGCGTCGGGGAGGTCGGCCCCGACGACGACTTCTTCGAGCTGGGCGGCGACTCGCTCCAGGCCGCCCGGCTGTCGGGGGTGCTCGCCGAGCGCTTCGGGATCTCCCTTCCGGTCGTCGACGTCTTCCAGGCCGGAACGCTCAGAGCGATGGCCGAATCCTGTACGGGAGGCGGGCGCGGCGACCCGGACGGCGCGCGTCGGCCTCGGCGGTCCCCTGCGGGCGATGCGCCCCGGCTGGCCGTCGTCGGGATGTCCGGCCGATTCCCCGGCGCACCGACCATCGGGGCCTTCTGGGAGAACCTCAAGGAAGGCACCGATTCGCTGACCGTCTTCTCCCGCGAGGAGCTGCGGCGCATGGGCGTGGCGGAGGAGACCCTGTCCCACCCCGACTGGGTCCCCGCCGCCCAGATGGTGGACGGCGCCGACGCCTTCGACGCGGGTTTCTGGGGGATCGGCCGACGCGAGGCCGTGCTGATGGACCCCCAGCACCGGCTGTTCGTCGAGACCGCGTGGTCCGCCCTGGAGCAGGCCGGCTACGCGCGCCGCGACAACCCCTACCGCCGCCGCACCGGCATGTTCGCCGCCTGCGGCATCGACGGCTACCTCATCCACCACCTCCAGGGCGGCGGCCTGAAGTCCCCCCTGGACCCCGGCGGGCTGTTCCTCACCGAGATCGGCAACGAGAAGGACTACATCGCCACCCGGGCCTCCTACCTGCTGGATCTGGGCGGACCGGCGGTCACGGTCACCTCCGCGTGCAGCAGCGCCCTGGTGGCCGTGGCCGAGGCGGCCCAGTCCATCGTCATGGGCCAGTGCGACATGGCGGTCGCCGGGGCCTCGGCGATCAACTTCCCCAACTTCGGCTACCGCTACGAGGACGGCCTCGTGGGCAGCGAGGACGGCCGCGTGCGCCCCTTCGACGAGGCCGCGAGCGGAACCCTGTTCGGGGACTCGGTCGGCGCCGTGGTCCTCAAGCGGCTGGACGCCGCCCTGGAAGACGGCGACCACGTGTGGGCCGTGCTCACCGGGTTCGGCGTGTCCAACGACGGCCGGAGGAAGGCCGGGTACACCGCCCCCAGCGCGCGGGCGCAGGCGCAGTGCATCTCCGACGCGATCGCCATGGCCGGGATCGGTTCGGAGAGCATCTCCTACGTCGAGTGCCACGCGACCGCGACGCATATCGGCGACGCCATCGAGATCAGCGGGCTGCGGAGCGCCTTCGACGAGCACTCCGGCGGGCACGCCGGTTCCGTTCCGGCGGGCGGATGCGCCATCGGGAGCGTCAAGGGCAACATCGGCCACGCCAACTGCGCGGCCGGGATCACCGGGTTCATCAAGACCGTCCTGTGCCTGTACCACCGCACGCTCGTGCCGACGGTCCATTTCCAAACGCTCAACCCCAAGCTGGTCGGCCTGGTCGACTCGGCGGACTCGCCCTTCTCCGTCCAGGAGACGTGCCGGGAGTGGGACGTCGCCGCTCCCGGGGTCCAGCTCCCCCGGCGAGCCGGGGTGTCGAGCTTCGGGATCGGGGGGACCAACGCCCACGTGGTCCTCGAAGAGGCCCCCGAGGCCCCGCGCGCCGGACCCGAGGACCTCAGCGGGGACCGCACCCGCTCCCTCCACCTGGTGACGGTGTCGGCCCGGAGCGCGGACGCGCTCCGCCGCAACTCCGAGGCGCTCGTGGAGCGGCTCCAGGAGCTTCCGGACGAAGAGGTCGGACCGGCCGTGCGCGCCCTCCACCTGACACGGGAGGCCCACCCGCTGCGCACCGGCGCCGTCGTCGGGGCGGACGGTTCCGGTCTCGACGGCCTCCGCGGCGCCGGGGCGCCCGCCGGACGCGAGGGCGGGAACCGGAGCGGGGGCGCATCGGTGGCGTTCTGCTTCTCCGGCCAGGGGTCGCAGGCGTCGGGGATGGCCCGCGGCCTCTACCGGGGACGCGCGGACGGCGGCCGCTTCGCCCGGCACTTCGACGCGGCGTGCGCGGCCCTGGCCCCGCACGCTCCGGAGGATCCGGCGCGGCTCGTCCTCGACGCCGACGAGGTATCGGTCATGCGGCCGCTTGCGACGCAGTGCGGGCTGTTCGCGGTGGAGTACGCCATCGCGCGGTCACTGCTGGACATCGGCGTGCGCCCTGCCGCTGTGGCGGGCCACAGCATCGGCGAGTACGCGGCGGCGGCCGTCTCGGGCCTGCTCACCCTGGAGGAGGCGGCCCTGCTCGTCGCCGTACGCGCGCGGGCCACGGAGACGCTGCTGCCCGCCGGTGGCGAGGGCGCGGGCGGCATGCTCAGCGTGGTCGGAGACCAGGAACGGCTCGCCGACTGGGTGGACGGCCGCGAGGGCCTGTGGACGGCCGCCTGGAACGCCCCGGGCCGGACGGTGCTGTCCGGCGAACGCTCGGTCCTGCGCGATGCCGGGAAGCAGCTTGAGCCGCTCGGTTTCACCTGCAGGCCGGTCCCGGTGTCCCACGCATTCCACAGCGGACTGATGGCCCCGGTCGCCGACCGGCTCACCGAGGCGGCCTCCGGCATGCACGCCCGGCAGCCGGAGATACCGACCGCCTCCAACCTCACCGGGACCTGGTTCGATGCGCGCTACCGACCCGCCGACCACTGGGGCGCGCACATGCTGGCGCCGGTCCGGTGGGACGACTGCGTCGGCGCTCTGCTCAAGTGGGAGCCGGACGTGCTCCTGGAGGTCGGCCCGGGGGGCGTCCTCACCTCCCTCGCGCGCAAGCGTCTGAAGGGCGCGGGCGCAAGCGGCCCCGCCCCGCTCGCCTGCATGCCCGGGGCCGGGGATCCCGAGCGCGACGACGAGGAGGACTTCCTCCGGGCGTTGGGAGCCCTCTGGTGCCGCGGTGTCGACCTGGACTTCGCGGCGTTCCACGAGGGCGAGGAGACCGCGCCCCGGCGTCCGCGGCCCCTGCTGCCCACCTACAGCTTCGACCGGACCGGCTATTGGACGCGGCCGGAAGCCTCCGCCTACATCGAGGCCGGACACGGGCGGCCCGAGCACGGCGCCGCGGCCGGTGCGCCGAGTACGCCGGAGGCGCAGGGCGCGGCGGGTGCCGGGCCGCGGCGGCTCATCCGGTTCGAGGCCCGACCCGAATCGGCGGTGCGCCTCTACTGCTTCCCGTACGCGGGGGGCGGCTCCGCCGCCTTCCGCGACTGGGCCCGGACGGCGCCGGACTGGCTGGACGTCGTCGCGGTAGAGCCCGCCGGGCGGGCGGACCGCCCGGCCTCCGAGCCGCCGTGCGATGACGTGCGGTACCTCCGCGAGGTCGCCGAGGAGGTGCGGGCGGACGCGGGAACGGATCCCGTGGTGTTCTGCGGCCTCAGCTCGGGGGCCGCGGCCGCCGTGGACCTCCTCGGCGGCCCTCTCGCCGACTGGGCGCACGGCGGGCGCCTCGCCGCGCTGTGCGCCGTCGGACGCTCGCCGGTCACGCCTGGGGCCGCGGCACCGGAGTGCCCGCCCGACTCCTACCTGATGGTCCCCGAGGAGGTCCGCGACGACGCCGAGTGGCGACGGTCCGCGCTCCCCGTGCTGATGGCCGACCTTGAGGCCGACCGCCGCGCCGAGGACCGGATCGCCGAGCGCATGCGGCGCGGTCCCACTGCCCTGCTCGACTGCCCGATACAGGTCCACTGCGGCACAGAGGACCCCTCGTTCCCCGCTGCCAGTGCGGGTGAGTGGGCGCGGGTGTCGGGCAACCCGCTGACGGAGGTCCGCCTCCACGAGGGCGGGCACGACTTCATGCTGGTCCACCGCAGGCGCATCCTGGACCAGGTCGCCGCCCTCCTGGAACGGCTCCTCCCGGACGCCGCCGCTGACGCGGGGGCGGCGGAACGCGTCCTCCATGAGGTCCGTTGGACGCCCCCGGGGGCGGGTTCGGACTCTCCCCGGACCGGGGGGCGCGGTGCCCCGGAATCCGGCGCCCCGGCACGCGTCCCGCAGGACGCGGGCGGCGGCCGCGCCAACGGGTCCGCCCGTCCTCAGTCGGCGACCGCCGCGGCGCCCCGCCCCGCCCCCGTCGACCTCGCGCACGTGGGGGCCGCGGAAGCCGCGCGTCTCCTGGCGGACGCCCTGAACGGCGAAGACGCGGTGGCCGCCCTCTGGTGCCGGACGGTCGAGGACGCGGACCCGGAGCGCCTCTGCGCCGACTTCCTCCTCCTCTTGCGCTCCCTCGCCGTCTCCGAAGCCCGTGGGCGCCTCATCCTCGTGCTCCCCGCGTGCGGAGCCGGAGGGCTGGTGGCGGGCCTGACCCGGTCCGTGGAGCTGGAGGAACCGGGCCTCACGGTGCAGCGCCTCTACCTCGACGCGCGTTCCGGGGACGACGTCGGCCCGGACGGGATCGCCGGGCTCCTGGACCGGGCGCTCGCCCTGCCCGGTGAGCCGGACCTGCTCCACCGCGGCGGTGCGCTGCTCGCCGGAAGGCTCCTCCCGTCCCGTCTCCCGGCGCTGCCCGTCGGCACTCTCGGCACCGTCCACGGCTCCTACCTGGTCACGGGCGGCACCGGGGGGATCGGCAGGGCCGTCACCGATTGGCTGATCGGCGCGCAGGGGGTCCCCCCGGAGCGGGTGGTGGTCACCGGGCGGTCCGAGCCCGGCGATCTGCGGCCGGGCGTTCGCTTCCTGCCGGCCGATCTGTCGGGCCGTGGGCCCGACCCGGACACGATCGCGGCCCGGACCGGCCCGCTGGCGGGCGTCCTGCACCTTGCCGGGGCCCTGGACGACGGGGTGCTGCGGAACCTGGACGTCGCCCGCCTGCCGCGGGTCCTGGCCCCCAAGCTGGCCCTCCGGCGGCTCACCCGGGTGGCGCGCGCGGCCGGGGCCCCCTGGATCGTGGCCTTCTCCTCCACGAGCGCACTGCTGGGATCGCCCGGCCAGGCCAACTACGCGGCCGCCAACGGATGGATGGACGCCTATGCGGCCTGGGAGGGCGGGCCCGGCGGGCCGGACGTCCTCGCGGTGGACTGGGGCACCTGGGGCGGGACCGGGATGGCCGCGCGCACCGGCGAGGCCCGGAACGCGGCGCGGGGTGCGGGGGAGACTCCGCTGAGCGCGGCCACCGCCCTGAGCATGCTCGGCCGGATCGTGGGAGCCGCGCTCGCAGGCGGCGCCGACGGGCGGAACCACGCGGTCTGCGACGTCGACTGGGCACACAGCCCGTGGGCGGGGGCACCGCTCCTCTCCGCCGTGAGCCCTCCCTCCCCGGCCCCTCGAAGGACCGACAGGGCCGAGGCCGGTACCGCGCTCCCGTCGCCGAGCCCCGCGAGCGGCGGCGGGACCCCCGGCGGCGGACCCCCGGGCGACGGAACCGCCGACGACGGACTCCGCGCCGTGCTCGGCGACTACGTGCACCAGTGGGACGAATCAGAACCCCTCGCCGACCTGGGCCTGGACTCGCTCGACTTCGTACGGATGAGGGCCGACCTGGCGCGGCGCCTCGGTAAGGAGGTCCCCTTGGAGGTCATCGCCGACCCCGGCCAGACCCTGGGCGGGCTCTACTCGGCCTTGGCGGACTACTGACATGGCCTCGCCCGGATCCTCCTCCCCGTCCCGGCACGGCCGCCCTCCGACGGCCGAATCCGTGCCGTCCCCGCCGTCCCTGCCGTCCTCACTGTCCGGGCCGTCCGGGCCGCCCGGCGGTGCCGCCGCGGTCACGCACCCGAGCCCGCAGCAGGCCGAAGAGATCCTGCGGACGACCGTCCTCCAAGCGGCCCGAGCCCCGGCCTTCGAGGCGCTGCCGCTCCTGCTCTCCCCTCGACCGGCACAGGCCCTCCGCAGCCTCCACCGAGCCCCGTACTCAGAGCGGTCCGAGGACGCGGCACGCCTGTACAGGACCGCCGTCGACCGGCACCTGGAACCCGTCCTCGCGGGCATCGCACAGGGGCGCCCGGCCGAGGAGGCCGAGGTCGGGCTCCTCGCCGAGACGGCGTCCGGCGATCCGCTCCAGGCCGCCTTCGCACCGCCCGGCGGGGACGGCGGCCCGCGGGCCTCGACGCTGGAGCGGATCCGCCTGCTGCGGAACGCCTGGGGGCCGTTCACCGCCTGGTGGCGCTCCTTCTTCCCCGGCGAGGACGGTCCGCCCCCGCCCGTGGCCGACATGTGGCGGGTCTACCTCCCCTTCTGCCGGTGGATCGTCCGGGAACGGGCCCGGCGCCGCCCCGGCGGCATGTTCATGGTCGGCTTCAACGGCAGCCCGGGTGCGGGCAAGACGGTCCTGAGCAACGCGCTGGCCGTGGTGCTGAACAGCATGCTGGACGAGGCCGACGGCCGTGCGGTCGCCTGCAGCGGCGACGACTGGTACCTGTCCAAGGACGAGCGGGAGGCGTTGAAGCCGCTCGGCTTCGACCCCGGTGTCCCGGGCGTCTCCAACCGGGGCGTCCCCGGCACGCACGACATGGCGTGGCTGAAGCGGAACCTCCGCGAGATGGAGGCCGGTACGCCCCGCAGCCGCATCCGGCTGGCGCGCTTCGACAAGCGGGCTGACGACCGCCCCGCCGGTGCCGAGGGCCGGCGCGAGGTTCGGGGCAGGGTCGCCGTCTGCCTGTTCGACCTGTGGTTCGCGGGCGCGCGCACCGGCGTCGACCCGGGGCGCCTGCCCCCCGGCCTGCGCCGCGGCGCCGCGGAGGCGCTGGGTGAGTGGGCCCCGGTGTTCGCGCGCATGGACGCGCTGTGGGGGTTCGACTGGCCGCCCTTCGACCGCATGCTGCGCGAGCGCGAAGCACAGGAGCAACTGGCCGCACGGCATCGGGGGGCGCCGGGGATGAGCGCCCAGGCCGTTCACGCCTTCATGGACTACATGGTCCGGCGCACATGGGATTGGCGGACCACGTCCCCGGTCCCTCCCGAGGAGTCGATCACGTTTCGGGCCTGGAGCGACGGCGAGCACCGGGTGATCGCCGTGCACAGAGGAAGGGGACAGGGTGAGGCAGGCGAGGCAGGCGCCCGGTGAACGGACGTTCTCCATGGCGGACGTCGTCCGCGACTACCGGACGCTCGTTGAAGAGGGCGGCTCCGAGGACGGCCCGGAGCCGTCGGCCGTCTACGACACGCTGGTGGTCGGCGGCGGCGCGGCGGGGGCCGGGGTCCTGCGGGACCTGGCATCGCGCACAGGGGCGAGCGCGGTGCTGGCCGACCGGGGCCCCTTCGGCGCGCAGACGTCGAGCAAGACCGGTAAGGCGATCCACCCCGGCATCCGCTACCTGCGGATGGCGTTCCACCGCCTGCTGCTCGCCTCCGGCCTGCGCCGCGACCCCGGGATCCGCCAGACGCGCTCCCAGAACGTCAAAGCGGCCTGGCTCGACCTCAAGCTCGTCTGGTACGGAACCCGCGAGCGGCGGATCCTGACCGAGACGAGCGGGAGCACGGTCGAGGAGATCCCCAACATCGTGTTCGTCCTGCCCGACAGCCCTGAGGGACGCTGGGCGGTCTTCTTCGGGATCTCGCTGTACGACCTGTTCACCGCCCTCTGGTCCTGGGCGGGCCTGCGCCCCAGGGGCGTCAGGGTGCGGATCTTCCCGAACCGGGGCGCCCTGCACAGGGAGCTGTCCAGCCTCGATGCCCGGCGCGCGCTCGGCGGGGCCCTCTACTGGGACGGCAAGGCCAGCACCGACAAGACGCTCACCATCAAGGCGATCCGGGACGCCTGCTTCAGGAGCACCCCATCGGCGCCCATCCGCGCGCTCAGCCACGTGGAGGTGGAGCACTACGAATGGAGCCCGGCCCAGGAGTGCTTCCTGGTGACGCTCGCCCGCCGCTTCGAGCACCCCGCGCTGCCCGTGCGGGTGGTCGTCAGGGCGCGCACGATCACCAACGCGGCCGGCCCGTGGGTGGACCGGGTGCGCGACCGCAACCCCGAGCCCGACGGGGAGCGGTCCGTGGTCTACTCGCGCGGCACGCACCTGGAGGCGACCAACCGCTTCATCCACGAGAGCCTGGAGAAGGACCCGCGCCTCCAGGTCGGCCTGGTGCCGCTGAACGCCGTCCGCCAGCACTACCTGCGGCCGTTCAAGCAGAACGGGCTCTGGTACATCCAGTGCACCACCACCGACCGCGAGCACACCGACCCCGACCACATCGTCCCGGAGGAGGACGAGGTGGACGAGCTGCTGCACGCCTACAACGAACTCGTCGACGAGCGCTGGAGGATCGGGCGGCGCGACGTGTTCAACGTGTTCTGCGGAATCCGGCCGCTGGTCTACAGCGGCGACGGGATCGGGGTCCAGGACATCTCCCGCATGTTCAGGATCAATGAGCGCCGCCGCGGGGGCGGCACCGTCTACGACATGGTCAACGTGAAGCTCACCGAGTTCCGGTGGGCGGGCAGCGATGTGGGCGCGCGCATCGCCCGCGAGCTGAAGCGCAGGGGCCTCAAGCGGATCGGCAGGTCCACGACGCAGCGGGCCGCCATGCTCGGCGTACCGGGCGAGGAGCGGTTCGCGCTCAACCGCGACGACCACCCGCGCGGCGACGCCGACCACATCCGCGCCAAGGTCGACCACCACGTGGAGTACCAGGCGGCGGACTCCTACGCGGACTACCTGCTCAACTCCGGCGGCATCAGGGATGCGGTGGTGTTCGACGCCGAAGGCGGGTGCGACCTCGACGTCGGCGTGCTCGACCTGGTGCTGGAGCGGATGGCCGCCCTCCTGGAGTGGGACCGCCGCAGGACCGGGCGCGAATGGCGGTCCTTCTCCGATGCCTACCTCCGCAACATGGCCTGCTTCGACCTGAGGCGGCGCGTCGAAGAGCACGTCCCCGCGGTGCTGGCGCCCGCGGACCGCCCGGGGCGGGCTCCGGCCGTGGAGCAGGGCGCGGGCCCCGGCGGGTCCGCCCCCTAGAGCACAGGGGCGGCGGTCCCGCGCCGCGCCACCCCGACGAGAGGAACCGGACATGTACTTCGACCGGGACGCGAGTCTGGCCGACCTCGACGGCGAGACGGTCGCCGTCATCGGCTACGGCATCCAGGGCAGGGCGTTCGCCGCCAACCTCCGTGACAGCGGGGTGCGGGTCCTGGTCGGCAACCGGGACGACGCCTACCGCGACGAGGCGCGCGCGGACGGGTTCCCACCACTGCCGATCGCCGAGGCGGCGGAGCGGGCCTCGACCGTCCTGCTGCTCATCCCCGACGAGGCCCACCCCGAGGTCTACGACGCCCGGATCGCGCCGCATCTGCGGGAGGGGGACCTCTTCGTGCTGGCGCACGGGTTCTCCGTCCGCTTCGGGAGGATCCGCCTGCCCGGCGGTGTCGACGCGGCCCTCTTGGCGCCGAAGATGTTCGGCAGACCCATCAGGGAGCGGTACAAGGACGGAACGGGCGTCCTGGCGTTCCTCGACGTTCTCCAGGACCCGTCGGGCCGCGCCCTGCGCCGCACCCTGGCGCTGGCCAAGGCGGCCGGTTTCACGCGCCGCGGGGTCCTGCCCGTGCCGCACGCCCAGGAGACCGAACTCGACCTCTTCCAGGAGCAGTTCCTCACCCCGCTGCTGCTGGACGGATTCCGGATGGCCTTCGAGGTGCTCGTCGAGTCCGGCTACGACCCCGTCCCCGCACTGCTCGACATGTACGCCTCGGGCGAGATGGCGGAGATGATGGCCGAGGCCGCCTCGGTCGGGCTCTACGAGGTCATCGAGCAGCAGGGCTCCCCCACGTGCAGGTTCGGTGTCCAGATGCGCCTCGGGACACTCCTGGGAGACGAGGTCAGGCGGAAGGCCGAACGGATCCTGGAGGAGATCCGCAACGGCGCCTTCGTCGAAGCGCTGGAGAAGGAGGCCGACTCCGGCTACCCGAGTCTCGACGCCTATCAGGCCGTGTACAGGGCCGGCGAAGTCACGAGAACGCACGAGCGCTACAGGAGCGCCGTCGGTCGCCGTTAGCCGCTCGGCCCCGACCGGGCCGTTCCGCCGGACAGTCCCGCCGGACCGTCCCGAAGGACCCGAACAGGAGGATCCGCCGTGGAATCAGCCGCCGATCAGGACAACCGCCACGTGCTGCACCCTTGGGCCGACCTGAGCGCCCTGGGGACGCACAAGCCGCTCGTGGTCCGCGAGGCCAAGGGCGTCCACGTGGTCGATGACCGGGGGCGGACCTATCTGGACGCCATCGGCGGCATGTGGTGCGTCACCGTCGGCTACGGCCGTGAGGAACTCGTCGAGGCGATGCGCACCCAGGCGCTGAAGATGCCCTACTACACGCCGTTCGGCGACGTCTCCAGCGAGCCGGCCGCCGAGTTGGGCGCCCGCCTGGCCGACCTGTCGCCGGGCGATCTGAACCGCGTCCACTTCACCACCTGCGGCTCCACGGCGGTGGAGTCGGCGGTGCGCATCGCCCACTTCTTCTACGCGGCCCAGGGCCGCCCGCAGAAGAAGCACGTCCTGTCGCGGGTCGACGCCTACCACGGCAGCACCTACCTGGCGGCCTCACTGTCGGGCAAGGCCGCCGACCGCACCACCTTCCACTACGAGGACGCGTGGGTGCACCACCTGGAGAGCCCGGTGTACGACCCCGACGTCGCGGACGAGTCGGCCTCCCGGCGCCTCGCGGGCATCATCGGGCGGATGGAGGAGGCGGTCGCCGCCATCGGCGCCGAGAACATCGCCTGCTTCATCGCCGAGCCCGTCATGGCCTCCGGCGGCGTCCTCGTGCCGCCGCCCGGATACCACCGGGCGGCCCTGGAGGTGTGCCGCCGCAACGACATCCTCTACATCTCCGACGAGGTGGTCTGCGGCTTCGGTCGCCTGGGCCACTTCTTCTCCTCGGCGGACCGGTTCGGGATCGTCCCGGACATCATCGTCACCGCCAAGGGGCTCACCTCCGGCTACCAGCCCCTCGGGGCGGTGCTGGTCGCCGAAGGGATCGTCGACACCATGGCCGCCGCCGCGGACCGGTCCAAACCGGTCTTCTCCAACGGCTTCACCTACTCCGGGCACCCGGTCGCCTGCGCGGCCGCCCTGGCCAACATCCGCGTGATGGTCCAGGACGACATCTGCGGGCATGTGCGCGAGGTCGGCCCCCGTTTCATCGACCGGCTGCGCGGTCTGCGCGCGCACCCCCTCGTCTCGGCCGTGCGCGGCGACCACCTGATGGCCTGCGTGGAGTGCCGCGTCCCCGGGGAGGCGGACGGGCCCACCGCCCGCAACCAGGCACTCGCCCAGCGGGTCGACCACTACTGCGAGGAGGGCGGGCTGCTGGTCCGGCCCTTCGAGAACCTGTGCATCCTCTCGCCGCCGCTGGTCATCAGCGCGGAAGAGATCGACCGGATCGCGGCCGTCACGGCCGACGCCCTGGACCGGGCCGAGCGCGATCTGCGCGCGGCGGGCACCGGCTGAGGCGGGAACGGCGCGCAGGGCGGATCCGGAAGGCCGCGACGACCTGGGAAGTGAGCGTATGGAGACCACCTCCGACCCCCTCGACTGCAGGGGCCTGACGCCGGACCTGGCGGCGGTGCGCATCAAGCAGGCCGTCAGCGTCGGGTCGGCCGACGCCGCCCCGCTGCCCGTCCTCCTGGACGAGGACTGCGCGCCGGAGCGCGTCTCCGGTGCCCTTCAGGGCACCGCCCGCCGCGTGCGGTACGTACCCGCCGCCCGCGCACGCAGGACACCGCCGAACGGCGGACCGTCCTTGGAGGGCACCGGCCCCGCGCCGCGAGGCGGGGCGCCCTGGTGGCAGCGGCCCGACCTGCGGTACACCGGCGGCCGCCTGCACCTGGGCGGCACCGACATCGACACACTCGCCTCCCGGACCGGGACCCCCGCCTACGTGCTCTCGGCCGACCGGGTGCACGAGAACGTCCGGCGCCTGTCGGCCGCCATGGCGGCCGCGGGCCTGGACCACCGGATCTACTACGCCGTCAAGGCCAACCGCACCCCCGGGCTTCTGGCCCACCTGCGGACCGTGGGCGCCTGCGGCGTCGACGTCTGCTCCGTCGGCGAGCTGATGCACGTCCAGGCCAATGGCTTTCCGCCCGAGGAGACCTCCTTCACCGGCACGTCCCTGACCGGCCGGGACATCTCCGTCCTCGCGCGCATGCCCGAGGTGCGCGTCAACCCGGACTCGCTCGCCTCCCTCGACGCGCTCGGCCGCGCCTGCCCGGGCAGAGAGGTCGGCCTGCGGATCAATCCGGGGGTGGGCGTCGGCTACCAGGGGGACGACCGCCTGAACTACAGCGGCGGCCCGGCCACGAAGTTCGGCGTCTACGCCGACCGGTTCGCCGAGGCGCGCGACATCGCCGCCCAGTGGGGGATGCGGATCGTCCGGCTCCACTGCCATGTGGGGTGCGGCTACCTCGACGCGCAGATCCCCGAATGGGAGCGGGCGCTGGACGGGCTCGCGGCGGCCGCGGAGTGCTTTCCGGACCTGCGGGAGGTCAACATCGGCGGTGGCCTGGGGGTTCCGCACACCGCCTCCGACCGGCCCCTGGACCTCGACCGCTGGGCGGGCGCCGTCGCCCGGCGGTTCGCCGGCCGGGGGCTGCACGTGGCCGTCGAGCCCGGGGACTACCTGGTCAAGGATGCCGGGCTGCTGGTGACCGAGGTGACCGGCGTCGAGCGGCGCCGGGACGTCCTCTTCGCCGGGCTCGACGCCGGCTTCAACCTGGCGATGGAGCCCGCCTTCTACGGGCTGCCCTGCGAGCCCGTGGCCACGGTGCCGCGGTGGGGCGAGGGCGAGGAGGTCTACACCGTCGCCGGAGACATCAACGAGGCGCTCGACGTCTGGATGTCCGGGCACCGCATGCCGCGGCTGCGCCCGGGGGACCGCGTCGCCCTGATCAACTCCGGGGGATACGCGGCGTCGATGCGCTCCGACCACTGCCTGCGCGGGCAGGCGGCGGACGTCCTGCTGCTGGAACGACGACCGGTGGAGCTGCAATGAGAACAGAGACCGGACCGCCCCCGCGGGGGAACGCACCCGACTCCGGCGGTCCGCTGCCGGGTTTCGTCTTCGACCCCTCCGACCCGTGGACGCTCGTCTTCCAGGAAGGCCTGGCCATGTCCGGGCTGAACGGCGCGAACGTCTACGAGGTCGGCGTCGGCAGCGGTGCGAACGCGGTCCACATGCTGGAGAAGTGCGGGGCCCGCCTGGTGTCGGGGAGCGACCTCGACGCGCGCCTCCCGCTGCTGGCGCAGCGGGTCGTCGAGCGGGACGCGCCGGGCCTGCGGGACCGGTTCCGACCGGTGCTCGGGTCGGTCGACCTCATCGGGACGCCCGAGGCCGCCGCGGCGGTGAGCGGCGCCGACGCCGTGGTGGGGTGCCTGCCGCAGGTGCCCGACCCCCTCGACGACCGGTGCGCGCGGTTCTGCGCGGCCTTCCTGGGGGAAGACGCGCGGGGCGGTTCCCGGGCCGACGACTACATCGCGCACTACTACCCCTGGACGCGCTTCGCGTCCATGCCCTACAACGCGGTCGGCCTGGGGCTCATCGAGGCGCTTCTGCGGCAGGTGCGGTCGTGCGCTCCGCGTGCGCAGGCCGTTTTCAACCTGGGGTGCAGGGTCGGCCGGGAGGCGCTGTTCGCGGTCTTCCGGGCGAACGGCTACCGGCCGGTGGAACTGACATCGCGCATCGTCCCGCAGAGCGAGTGCACCGACATCGGATTCTTCGCGGCCCTGGAGGAGGCGTCGCGGGGGGCCGGGGGCGAGCGCGGAATCGTGTGCGAGTTCTACGCCGACCCCCAGGGGCGGAGCCCGCTCACGGCGGCCGAGGCGAAGCGGGCGCTCGACGCCGATCCCGCGGCGCCGGTCTTCCACGAGGTGTGCGTGGTCAGGGGCACACCCGCCACGTAGTGCCCCCGATCAGGCGGATTCGCACGTCAGGAGAGCGCGTTGGACATGAGAGCATCGGCGGCGCTTCGCCGCGTCGCGCCCGGTGACCCCTTCAGGGTCGCGGTCGGGAACCGGGCGTACCTCGCCGGGTCGGCGCACCGCGCCTTCCCCGAGAGCATTCCCGACGCCGGTGAGTCGATCCCGGTCCTCCAGGCGGAAGGGGGCCGCGGAGCGGAACTCGCCTCGGCGGTCCGGTCGGCGGTCGACGACACGCTGCCCGAGTACGGCGGTGTCGTGCTCAGGGGGCTCGGCCTCGCCGCCAAGGAGGATTTCGAGGCGCTGATGCGGGGGCTGGGCTACGAGCGGTTCGGGTACACCGGCGGGATCGCCGTCCGGCGGGGCGGTTCCGGGTTCGTGCTCGACGCCAGCGACGAGGACGCCCGGATCACGCTGTCGCCGCACAACGAGATGTCCTACCTTCCCGACCACCCGCGCAGGGTCTTCTTCTTCTGCGCGACGGCGGCCTCCGCCGGAGGGGAGGTCCCGGTCAACGACGTTCGCGAGACCGCGCGCATCATCCCCGGCGAGGTGCTGGCGGAGTTCAGGTCCAGAGGGGTGATGTACCACCGGAACCTGCCGCGGGAGTCCGGGAGGGGGCAGAGGGGGTGGATGGACACCTTCGGCACCGGCGACCGGGACGCCGTCGCGCGGCGGCTGGAGTCGTCGGGGTACCGGTGCAGGTGGGTCGGCGACCGCCTCCAGTACTCCTACGTGCACGGAGCCTTCACCGTGCACGAGGAGACGGCGGAGGAGCTGTGGTTCAACCAGGTGACCGAGCTGCACTGCTCCTACTGGCGCTCGCACCCGGACTTCGCGGGCGACCTTCCCGACCACGCGTACCCGGCGACCACCGCCTACGGGGACGGAGGGGGGATCGACGAGGACCTGGTCTCGTTCCTGAGGGGGGCGTTGTGGCGGACCGCGCGGGCGGTCCGCATGCGCCGGGGTGATGTGCTGGCGCTGGACAACAGGGTCGTGCAGCACGGCCGCTTCGCGTTCGAGGGGGAGCGCGAGCACTTCGTGGCCCTGACGCGGTGACCGCGCCGTCGGCGGGCGCGCCGGGGGCCAAGCCGTCCCGCCCCTGGTTCTCCTCGGGCCCCTGCGCCAAGAAGCCGGGCTGGGACCCCGGTGAGCTGAAGGACGCGTTCGTAGGGAGGTCCTTCCGCCACGAGGACGGGCGGGAGCGGCTCCGCGAGGTCGCCAGGAAGTCCGCGGACATCCTCGGGCTGCCCTCGGACTACCGGGTCGGGATCGTCCCCGCCTCGGACACCGGTGCGATCGAGATGGCCCTGTGGAACCTGCTGGGCCCCAGAGGGGTGGCGGTCTGCTGCTGGGAGAACTTCGGGTTCACGTGGCTGGGCGACGTCGTCGAGCAGTTGCGGCTCACCGACGTCGAGGTGCACGGCACGCGCACCTACGGTGCACTGCCCGACCTGGCGCGGGTGGACTTCGACCGCGACGTCGTCTTCACCTGGAACGGGACGACGTCCGGCGTCTGCGTGCCGGACGCGGAGTGGATCCCTGAGGAACGCGGGGGGCTGACCATCTGCGACGCCACGTCCGCCGTGTTCGGCATGGAGGTCGACTTCACCAAGCTGGACGTGGCGACCTGGTCGTGGCAGAAGGCCCTGGGCGGGGAGGGCGCGCACGGCATGATCGCGCTTTCGCCGGCGGNCGGCCCGCTTTGGCCGCTGCCGAAGATATTCCGGCTGGCCCACGGCGGAAGGCTCCTGGAGGGGGTGTTCGACGGCTTCCCGGTCAACTCCCCGTCGATGCTCGTCGTGGAGGACGCGCGCGTGGCGCTGGACTGGTGCGCCGATTCCGGGGGCCTTCCCGCGATGGTCGCACGGTCGAGAGCGAACCTCGAAGAGATCGAGCGGTGGGTCCGGGCGCGGCCGTACGTGGAGTTCCTGGCCGGGGACCCCCGGACGAGGTCGTCGACCAGCATCTGCCTGAAGTTCGTCGACGAGGCGTTCGATGCGCTCTCGGCGGGGCGGAAGGCGGAGTTCGTGCGCCGGGTGTGCGCCAGGATCGAGGAAGAGGGGGCGGGGTACGACCTCGCCTCGCATCGGGAGGCGCCGCCGGGTATCCGGATCTGGGGCGGTCCGACGGTGGACCGGCGCGACATCGCACGGCTGCTGCCGTGGGTGGACCGGGCGTTCGCGCAGGTGCGCGCGGACCTGTGCTGACCGCCGGTCGGCCCCGTCACCCGCCGCTCTGCGCAGGCCGGTCGTCGGCGACCGGTTCGACGCGCGGGGCGGCGATGGCCCGGTAGTCGGCGCCGGACAGCGCGATGGTGCGGTCGAGGCGGGCGGCGTTGAAGAAGACCTCGGGAAACTCGAGGACCTCGGGGTCGGCGATCAGTTCCAGCTCCTCGTCGAAGGAGAAGGGCGGGATGGTTCCGACCGCCGTACCGGCGAGGCGCTCGGCGGCCTCGCGCGGGGCGAATCCCGCGTATACGGCGTTGTAGAGGGTCTTGATCCGCTCGAAGTCGACGCGCTTGGTCCCGGGCAGGACCACGGCGGCGTAGCGCCGTTCCCTCTTGTTGACCTTCACCATGACGATGATGCATTTCGCGGCCTGCCGCGGATCGTGGCCGCGCAACCGGCTGACCGCCTCGGTCACCCCTTCGGGATCGTGCTCGATCACCCGGTAGGAGGCGCCCCGTTCGTCGAGCAGGGCGATCAGCTTGGCGTAGGTGTCCTGGGGGGTCATCGGTCCGTTTCTCCAGAGTGGGCCCGCGGCGGGCGCGTCGTGTCGACCGGCGTCATGGGAGCGGTGCACCGGCGGGTCGGGGAGCGGTGCGGCGTGCACGCCCCCGTCCGGAGGGGCACCGGCGCAGGTGTTCGCATCCTTCGCCTTCACAGCCTGTGGAGGGCTTGTTCGATGAGCAGGACCAGCCCGAGGACGATCAGCGCGGCCCCGGAGATCCTCGACGTCCACGTCGACGCCGATCTCCAGCGTTGCAGGGCGGCACGGGTTCCGACGCCCAGAACCGTGTAGAAAACGCCGCACGTGGCGGCGAATATCAGTCCGAGGACGGCCAGTTGTACGGGGAACGCCCAGCCCGCCGCCGTATCGGCGAATTGCGGCAGGGGGGCGATCATGATGAGCAGCCCCTTCGGATTGAGCATGCTCACCGCTATGCCGGATACGAGTTCTCCGTACCGGGAGGCGGGGTGGCGCGGCTCCTCCGGTCTTTCCACGCCGCGCATCGGGGACGTGCTCCGCAGCACCGTGATTCCGATGTACACGAGGAATACGGCTCCGGCCGCGGTGAGGACCGCGAGGAGCGACTCGGACTGCGCGACGACGGCACCGACGCCGACGGCGACGAGCCCCCCGACCACGCTGTATCCGATCATGAGCCCCCCGGCGCCGGCGACGACCTTCCCGTTCCGGGAGCCGACCGCGATGATGAACGCCCAGTCGGGGCCGGGGATGGCGATGAGAGCCAGGATCACGACCCAGAACGCGAGAAGCGACGTCGGGTTCATGCGGGCTCTCCCGTGGTCGGCGGCCCCCTCAAGACTAGGGGATGCGCCCCCGAACATGTTCCCGAATCTCCTGCTCATCACGGGCATACTTGGTAACATCCACTGCTGTGGACGGAATTGATAGAAAAATCCTCTCCGAAGTCCAGTCCGATGGCAGGATCACGATCACCGACCTCGCGGCCCGCGTCGGCCTCAGCGTGTCACCGACCCACCGGCGCCTGCGCGAACTGGAGAAGTCCGGCGCCATCCGCGGCTATCGCGCCGTCGTGGATCCCGACGCGCTCGGCCTCACCTTCGAAGTTCTCGTGTTCGTCACCATGAAGCAGGAGGACCGGGACACGCTGCTGGAGTTCGAGGCGGCGCTGAACGCGATTCCCAATGTCCTGCAGGCGCAACGCCTGTTCGGCGACCCCGACTACCTCGTCCGGGTCCGCACCGCGGACCTTCCCGCCTACGCGGAACTGGAGGACAACGTCCTCGCCGTTCTGCCGGGCATACAGCGGTTGAACTCCACGCTGGTCATGAAGCACGTCGTCACCGACCGCGCCGTCCCCGTCTGAGGGGCAGGGCGGCACGGAGGCACCGCTCGCGGAGCGGGCCCACGGGCCCGGTGTGGAGACCCCGGCCGCGCCGGTGAGCGGCCTGTCGGAGGATGTCCGAGGGCGGTCACCCTCCGACGGGCCGACGTGTCCGGTCGTGCGGTCGGTCACGGGTCCTCTCGGGATACCTGCGGTAGGCGGCCGACACCGCGTATCTGGTCGAGGACCGCCTCACCCCGGCGGGCGACGGCGGCCCACCACGCCACAGTGTCCTGGTCCTGGGCGGTGCGGGCGCTCACGCAGGCGGCGGTGAGCAGCGCCAGCAGGACGGCTTCGTGCTCCTCGTGGTCGGTGCGGAGCCGGAGGACGCCGCGTGCGTCGTCGGTGAGGGTGAGAACCGCGTCGCCGGTGTCGGTGTCGAAGTAGGCCCACACCACGTCCGCGTCGGGCCTGGGGATCACGTCGGGCAACTCGTCGTCGGGGCCGTTCCCGCCATCCGGGGCGTCGTCGTCGGGAGGTCCGGGCGGATCCGGCTCCGGGCGCGGGCAGAGCTGCCGGGAGGGGGAGGGGGCGACGGCCGGTACGGCCGAATGGCACTCCTCCGCGCCCTCGGCAAGGACGCGTTCCACCTCTGCCCGGCGGAACCGGTAGTAGCCGCCCAGGGTGCGGATGCCCTGAATCCTGCCCTCGTTCGCCCAGCGGGCGACGGTCTTGGGGTCGACCCGGAAGACGCTCGCGACCTCGGTGGAGGTCATCAGCGGGTGGTCGGTCTCGGGGAGGGCCATCACGCCGCCTCCCGCACCCTCGGGGCGGACGGCCGCCGGTCGCCGGTGCCCGTGCGGGGCGGCAGGGCGCAGGGGCGCGGGCGGGCGTCCTGCGCGAGGGCGGTGAGCGCTGTGAGTGCGCCGTCGAGGACGTCGACATCGCTGGTGGTGATGACGGCGTCTTCGCGGTGGCGGGACTGCGCTTGGTAGGGGGTCGGCGAGGCGTAGTCGTAGGTGATCGACCAGTCGTCGCGGTGGCGCGAGGCGACCTCGCAGAAGTGGCCGAAGCCGGGGATGCGGACGCGGCTGTAGCGGCGGACGCGGGCGGCGTGCCGCCGCTCGGGAGGCTTCTTCACGGACAGGTCCATGGGTGGCTCCTCGGGATGTGCCGGGTGGGAGGCCCGGCGAATACATCGGGTAGGGGTCATCCTGCATCATTGTCAGCGAAGTTGCAATGCTAACTTTTAGACGCATGGCAAACTGATCAACGACATGCACGGGGCTATGTGAGCGGTGATCAAAATGTCTGATTCACGGTCCTCCCGCGTAGGATCAACTGCATCTCGCAAGACCGGAAGAGGGAGGGGCGCCGATATGGCCGGGAGTCCGACCGTCCGGCGCAAACGCCTGTCGCGGCGGCTCAAGGAGCTCCGTGAGGCTCGGGGCATGACCTCCGAGGAGGCTACGAAGAAGGCCGGGTTCTCCCGCGGGAAGCTCACCCGCATGGAACGGGACGAGTGGACGCGCCCGAACCCCAAGGACATCGCGACGCTGCTCGACGTCTACAAGGTTGCGGACGAGGGGGAGCGGGAGGCCTATCTGGCGTTGGCGAAGCAGGCCCGCCAGCGGGGCTGGTGGGTGTCCTACTCCGACGCGCTCGGCAAGGGGGCATACGTTGGCCTGGAGACGGAGGCGTCCTCCATTCGCACCGTCGAGGCACTCCTCATCCCGGGGCTGCTTCAGACCGAGGACTACGCCCGCGCCGTCGTGCGCGCGAGCGGGGTCACCGACACCGACGAGATCGACCGACGCGTCGAGGCCCGGATGCTCCGGAAGCAGGTGCTGGCAAGACCGGATGCGCCGACCTTCTGGGCGATCGTGGACGAGGCGGCCCTCCGCAAGGTCACACCGGACCTCGCTGACCAGCTTCAGCACCTTCTTGACGTGCAGCGGACGAACCTTCGGATCCAGGTGCTCCCCGACAGTATGGGGCCTCACGCGGCCATGGCCGGAAACTTCGTCGTCCTAGACTTTCCAGAGGACCCCAGTGTCGTCTACCTGGAGAGCGCCGAGGATCAGCTCTTCCTGGAGGATCCCGTCGAGCTGCGCCAGTACGAGCTTCTGTACGGCTATGTGCAGTCGGCAGCCCTGAGCGTGGACGACTCTCGCGCGTTCATACAGGAACGGCTGAACGCGATCACATAGAAGGTAACCGCGATGCCCGATATTTCCCACTTCAACTTCCGCAAGAGCAGTTACAGCTCCGGCAAGCAGGAGAACTGCGTCGAGGCCGCCGTAGCTGACGGCCGGGTGACCGCTGTGCGCGACTCCCAGAACCGTGCGTTTGGGCACCTCACCGTTCCGGCGGCCGAGTGGAACGTGTTCGTGGAAGCGCTCAAGCACGAGACGCTCTGAGGAGCGTAGGAGCAAGCAAGAGGCCCCCGACGTGAGCGTCGAGGGCCTCTGCCAATACATACCCGATGTATTTCCCAGCGGAGAGTCTAACCCGCGCCTCTAGGGCGGGGCAGCCGCCGGATCCGGCCACGTGGAGCCGCTGCGGGTCGGCCGATGTCGCCCCTCGGGCTCACCCCCGTTGACCTTGCGGTCCACGTCCAGGGTGAGCTGAAGGGCATGCAGCGCGCTCGCTGTGCATGGCCTCCTCCACCGGCAGCGTCTTCAGTCCTAGCGGCGCCCCCGGCCACAAGTGGTCGGTCTGGTTCCACATCGCCAACTGCTCCACCGCCCGAACCGGCTCCGCACCTGCGCCGACCGGCCGAGCCTGCGGCGCGGGGCTGTTCCGCTTCGGCGAAGCGTGGCCCCCGCCGATCCGTACTGTAAGAGGAACCGTGCGAGTGGGATGATTGCGGCCATGTGTGGCGAAAGGGGTGCCTAAGGGCGATGCTGTTGGTCGACCTCTTGGAGGCCGAGCAGTGGAAGTACGCGGCGGTCGCCGCCGCCGTGCTGTGCACGGCAGCGCTCTACTACTGCTTCCGCCACGTGCTGCTGGTGCTGTTCTGGGCGCTGTTCCCGGCCTTCCTGCTGAGCTTCCCCTTTGCGGGCCAGCCGTCTCGGCACTTCACGGTGACCGAGACCTTCTACGCCCTCACCTTCCTGTTCGCGTCGTTCGCGGTGCTCTTCGCCGCCCTCCGCCCCGATATGCGCAAGACCCTGGAGAAGCACGCCGCCGGGGAGGAACACGTGGTCCCGAAGTGGAAGATGTACGTCTTCTGCGTGGCGCTGACCGTTGTGATGCTCGTCGTCTGCTTCCCGCTGGACGCCGCCACCGACTGACGCCGGGGGCCGGAACCCGGACCCGCCGCGCGGCCCCCGGTCCCCTTGTCGACATGTGGGGCAGGAGACAAGCCGACGGGATACCGACGAAACACCGCCGGATGCCGTCCCGTACGGGCCCGGCCCGGGGGCCGACAGGTCGACAACGCGCCCTATCGCCATGGCGCCATGGCGGCCGGTCGACGAAGCGCCCGCGCCGCAGGGAAGTGCGCCTCGCCTCCCGAACAGGCGCGTCAGCGGTGGCTCAGCACGTTGACCACGCGGCCGTCGGGGTCGCGGGCGAAGAACCGCCGCACGCCCCACTCCTCGTCCTGAAGCGGGTGCACGATCTGCGCCCCGCTCTCGCGGACCGCCGCGTAGACCGCGTCGACGTCGTCCACCTCCACGCTCATGTCGGGGACCACTGGCGCGGTCGCGTCGTCGGTCATCAGGTTGACCTGCGCCGTCGGGGCGGCCGGGGACGCGAGCGTCACGACCCACTCAAGGTTCATGACCTCCTCGAAGCCCAACAGCCCATAGAACCTCCGGCTCTCCTTCGCGCTCTGCGACCGGACATTGGGCACGACGCGGCGGACGGCCATGGATGCCTCCTGGAATCGGTACGGCTCCGGACCCCCGATCGTCCCCCGGGGGCACCACCGGCGTCTTGCAGGAATGGGAGCCCGGGCCGGGGCGGCCCGGGCTCCGCGGCGGTCGTGCGTTCGGACGCCTGAGCGTCTCAGTCTCCCGAGACCGTCTCCTTGGACTGTGAGGCGTCCGAGCCCTCGATGGTGAAGGTTCCGATGACGGTCGTGCCGTCGCTCTCATAGAGCGGGATCCGGACGTCCGGGATCGCGCCCTTCTCCTGGGCGTCGATGTGCTCCAGGACCTCCTCCCGCGTCGGAGCGGGCCCGTTGAGGTCGTCGGCCCTGACGTAGCCGGGCGTTCCGTCGTCGCCGTAGGCCTCGATCAGGTCCGGCTCCTCCTGGGGGGTCCGGGCCTCCAGGGCCGAACCGTAGGTCTGCCCCTCGGCGTTGGTCGCGTACGAGGGGGCGGGCCGACCGTGACCTCCGTCGGGGATCATCAGCGACGATGCCTGCGCCCCGACCGCACCGGCGGCGATGAACGCGGCCGCTCCGAGGAACGCGGTGAGCAGCCTGCTGCGCTTGGTCCTCATGTTTCCACCGGTTCCCTAGTACCTGATGCTGGGGCTGCGGAATGTGTAGTAGCTGTCGTACCCGTTTCCGTTGTAGTGCCGGGTCACGCCATAGCTATTGTATGATCCGCGGCCGCAGCCGTTCGTGTGCCGTGAGGTCGAGATTCCGCTCGCGGTTCCCGTGTTGTAGTACCAGGCCCCCTGCGAGCACAGGGACGTCCCTTTGTACAGGCGGGGCCGGGCGCCCAGGTATCCCGTCGGCAGGTTTCCGCTCCGGGAATTGTTGCGCGTGGCGGCGTACAGGTTGTAGTTGACGCTCTGGTCGCTCACCACGGCCTGGTTGCTGTAGTTCTTTCCGGCGATCGGGCCGATGTAGCCCAGGGGGCTGCTGGCCGTGGCGGCCAGGGCGGGCGGCGTCGCCAACCCGAGGGTGAGCCCGACCAGCGCGGCGGCCGCCACGATGCGCCGACGGCCGGGTTTGGGGGATGTTCTCATCGCGTGTATTCCTCTGTGGAATTGAGGGGATCGTATTCGCGAATGGAGCTGTCGGATCCGTGATTCCGGCCCGTGGTACCGACGGGGCGGGAATCGATCACGTTCGTGCTCGACCGGATTCGACACGCCGACCATAGCCGTAGGGGAGTGCTCCGGCAACGGTGGGTGATCGGCGGATACAGGTGTCACCTGTGAACACCCGGAAATGGCCGGATCGGGTCACCGGTATTCCTGTCGATATACGCCCGGACGTCCGGAAGGAATTTCTTTGGTCCCGGTGGTGGGGGCGGGGCCGAGGGGGCCGCTGTGCCGAATCCGCCCCCGTTTCCGCCGACGGTTCCGCGCCGGGGCCTGCGGCGCCTGTGGGGGGTGGCGATGAGAACCGCCGTGCAGGATGCCGCCACGACGGCACCGCCACGGCGGCACCGCCACGGCGGCGGGGCCACGGCGGCGGGGCCACGGCGGCGGGGCCGCCGCGGCCGTCCGTTCCTAACCGTGCCCCTCGGCCGACGGCGCCGCATCGCCGTCCGGGTCCCCCGATGACGCCACGGGTTTGGTGTGCAGGACCTCGCGGGCCTGTTCGGCGGCGCGGAGGATGTTCTCGCTGACGAAGTCGCTGAACCGCGCGATGTTCTCCAGGCGGGCGGCCGCCGGGGTGTCGCGGCCCAGGATGCCCACGCCCCGCCGTGCGGTCCGGGAGATCTGCGCGAGCCCGTGGGCGCCGGCGACCGTCGACTGGTACCAGACGTCGCTGTTGACGGTGTAGTGCTCGCGCCGTCCCTTGTCGCGCTCCCGGGTGATCAGGCCGAGCTCGTCCAGGCTCGCAACGGCCTTGGAGACCGACGCCGGACTGGTCCCGAGGTGCCGGACGAGTTCGGAGGCGGTGAGGCTGCCGCTCGGGGAGACGAACAGCGCGGCCAGCACCCCGGCCGCCATCTTGGGCAGTCCCTGCTGCATGAGGAGGGTGGTGAACTCCTCCTCGTACTCGCGCACGGCCTCGTCGTCGGGCCCGTCCGGCCGCGCCTCCTGTTCCTGGCGCCGGGTGGGCCTGCGGCGCCGGGCGCGGCGCTCGCTGGCGCGCTGGGCCAGGTCGGAGCGGTAGGCGTTCGGCCCGCCGTTGCGCATCACCTCGCGCGTGACCGTGGAGGTGGGCCGCTCCAGCCGCCTGGCGATCTCCGCGAAGGCCAGCCCGTCGGCCAGTCCCAGCGCGATCTGCTGGCGCTCCTGCTGGGTGAGCCTGCTTCCCGACACCCTGTCTCCCCCTTCGTATGGGCCCGATGCCGCCACCGTAGCGTTACCCCTTTATCCAACGCAACGATGAGGCTGTCGCTCATTGCGTTAGTGTATTGACCCACGCAATGATTATAGATCTTTGAACTGCGAATACGTGATTTGGTCGCAACGAAGACATTGCGTGAACCGTGAAGGCAACGTAGCGTTTCGTTCATCGGAAATGACGAGCGAACACGGGAGAGCACGATGCAGACCTTCACCACCCCCGCCCCCATCACCGCGGTCCTCGACATCCCCGCCGGGCGCATCCAGGTCGTCGCCGCCGACCGCGCCGACACCACCGTCGACATCCGCCCCGCCGACGCCTCGAAGGGGCGCGACGCGAAGGCGGCCGAGCAGACCGGGGTCGCGTTCGGCGACGGCGTCCTGCGGGTCACCGGCCCCGGGGCGGCGAACCGGCACTTCGGCCCCACAGGCGCCGTCGAGGTCGCGATCCAGGTGCCCACCGGCTCCGACGTCGACGTGACCTCGTCCTACACCGAGTTCCGCGGGGTCGGCCGGCTCGGCCGCGTCGCCGGGCAGGGCCTGGGCGGCGGCGTCCGGATCGACGAAGCGGCGGGCGCGCACCTCACCGCCTTCGACGACGTCTCGGTCGGCCGCCTCGGCGGCCCCGCGGAGATCAGCACCGAGAAGGGCGACGTCACCGTCGGCGAGGCCGTCTCCGGCACGGTCGTCCTGTCCACGCGGATGGGCGACGTGGCGATCGCCGCCGCCCCCGGGGTCTCCGCCTCGCTGGACGCCGGAACCGGCCACGGCCGCGTCCACAACTCCCTCAAGAACGCCGACGGCTCCCCCGGTCTGGCCATCCGCGCGACGACCGGCCAGGGCGACATCACCGCCCGCGCCCTGTGACGGGCCGCCGACGGACACCGTGCACCGACGACGAGCCGCACACGATCAGGAGGATCCGATGACGAAGCACACCGCGAACGACGGCACCCGGTGGTCCGGCATGGTGCCGGTCGACGACACCGAACTGGCCGTCACCGACACCGGCGGCACCGGCACCCCGGTGCTCTACCTCAACGGCCAGTTCGCCACCCAGGGCTACTGGCGGCACACCATCGCCGAACTGGGCGACGGATGGCGCCACATCACCTTCGACGAGCGGGCCCGGGGCAGGAAGTCCGGGCTGTCGGCCGACTACTCCTTCGAGGCGGCGGTCCGCGACGTCGACGCCGTCCTCAAGGCCCGGGGCGTGGAGCGTGCCCTGGTGGTGGGCTGGTCCTACGGGGCGGTCGTCGCCGCGCACTGGGCACACCGCAACCCCGGCCGGGCCCTGGGCGCGGTCCTGGTCGACGGCGCCTACCCCTACGACTGGATGGACGAGGCCATGGAAGGACGCATCCGGACGCTGTTCCGGCGGGTCTCCTGGCTGTCGCCGCTGCTCCGTCCGACGGGCCTGCTCCCGAGGATGAACGCCGAGGAGATGGCGGTCAGCAACATCGAGCTCGGCCGCCTGTCCCTGGAGCGCGAGCTGGGCCCGGTGCTGGACGCCCTCACCGTCCCCACCCGGTACGTGGTGGCCTCGGGGACCTCCCTCGGCAGCCGCGGCGACGAGCAGGAGCGGATCCGCACGAGCCTCGACGAGGTGACCGCCCGCAACCCGCGCATCGAGGTCAGCGCGAAGGTGCCCAGCAACCACGGAGCGATCCTGAAGAAGGACGCCGCGGCCGTCGCCCGGGCCGTTCACGAGGCCGACACCGCCCGGCGCGGGGGCGCACAGGACACGGAGCCGACGGCCTGAGGACCGCCGCCCCTCCGCCGCCCGCCGCACCACCCGCGACCCCGGCACCACCCGCACCGCCCCGACCCGTCGGGGCGGTGCGGGTGGTGTTCGTGCACGGTTCGCCGTCCCCGGCGGGCCCGCGCGCCCGGCCCCTGTTCGGGCGCGCGGGGCGCGAGGGCCGGCCCCGGGTGCGGGCGCGGCGGATCACGCCTTCCGCCGCACCCGCCAGGACCGCTCCCACCGGCCGATCAGGGCCGGGTACACGATGAGGTACCGGAAGGGCGCGATGGCCGCCATGTACAGCCGCCCGAACAGGCCGTTCGGCTTGACCAGCACGGTCATCCGCAGCTCGTGTCCGCCGCCGGGCCCCTCGGCCCAGCCCAGGTGCATCACCGTGTGCACGGTCTTGTTGACCAGCTCGCGCGCCGACTCGGTGTCGAGTTCGTACACCGCCGTGAGCGGCATCCCCGGGCTGTCCGGCCCCCGGGGGGCGTCGCGCAGATCGTCGGGCAGGCGGTTGCGCAGCGACGGCAGGCGGACGCCCGCCCCCTGCGACGGGGCGTCCCACCCGAGCAGCGCGCCGAGCCTCCACCGGACGGCGAACAGGAACCGCACCGGCCAGGGGTGGTTCGCGAACCCGCCGCCGGAGCGCATGGCCGCGACGGCTTCCGGGAAGTCGTTGGGCCCCGCGCCGGGCGTGCGGATGCGCCACACGTCCTCGATCGCGAAGTCGGGGGTGATCTCGTGGATGCGCCACGGCAGCGCGGTGTAGGCGGCCTTCGGAATCCTCATCGGAGCCCCCGTTCGGCCATCGGGGCCATCGGCGCCGTCCGGTCCGGGGCGGGGCCCGGCGCGGCGGGGCGGATCGGGCCGTCATCGACGGCGCCGATGCGGTCCTCTCCGGTGGCGGTCACATAGGTCGCCCAGCGCACGGCGACCCCCTTTCATCTATGTTGGCCAACATAGAATGTTGCAGTCAGCACAGGATGCGTCAAGGGGGACGGTGCCGCCGTGTCCGGCGGCACGTCCCCCGGCGCTTAGCATTGGGGCTGCCGTCCGGCACGCCCGGTGGGAAGGGACGCATGGCCTCACTACGCGACGAGCGCACGCAGCAGAGCCGCCGCCTGCTGGTCGGAGCCGCCGCCGAGCTCTTCGCCGCCAAGGGGTTCCGGCGGACGAGCCTGGTCGACATCGCCGAGCGGGCCGGGGTGAGCCGCGGCTCGATCCCGTGGCACTTCACCAACAAGGCGGGGCTGCTGGAGGCGGTGCTCGACGAGCAGCTCCGGACCGTGGCGTCCGGGTTCGGCGAGGGGGAGGACGGGCGCTCCGGCGACCCGGTCGACCGGGCCGTCGCCTACATCCGGCTGCCCGCGACGCGGGTGTTCACGACCCTGCTCGCCGAGGCCGTCGAGGAAGGGTCGCCGATCCGCGGGCACTACGCACGCCTGCACGACGCCGTCCGGCAGGGGGTGCGGGCCCGGATACCGTCCGGAGCGCTCCCCGAGGGGGTCGACCCGGAGGCGTTCGCGGTGCTCCTGGTGGGCCTGGTGGTGGGGGTCCACGTCCAGTGGCGGGTGGCCCCTGGCGCGGTGGACCTCGATGCCGTGCGCGAGGCGGTCCGCGCGCTGATGCCGACCCCCCTCGGCCGCTCCTGAGGAGGCGGGCCGCCCCCTCGCAAGCGGTCGGGCAGGCTCAGAAGTCCTGCGAGGTATCGCCCGGCGGGGAGGCGGGGCCGCGCAGGCGCCGCAGGCGGGTCATCCGGGCCAGCCGGATGACGGGGCGCAGCAGCAGTTCGATGCTTCCGGCGAGGAAGCACCAGGTGCCGAGCGCCGTCCAGGCTTCGGAGAAGAACATGATGCTGCCCGCGGTGAACCACAGGGCGATCAACACGTCGTTGGCGATGCTGGCGGCCTCGTAGCGCCGCCGGATGATGAGCTCCTCGCCCCCACCTGGACGACGAGGGGGCGGTCTCCGTGAGGGTGCTGCGACATAGGGGGCCTCCACGGCAGCACCGGGACGGCTGCGGCGGTGCGGCTCCGATACCGGTACCACGGCCGGAGCCGACGGCGCACGGCGCCGCGCAAGGCCGCCCGAGGCGGAAGTCCGCAGGTCGGGTGTGCCGTGCCGAGGGAAGGAGATGGGCCCCGGGGGGGCCGGTGCCCACGGGGCGGTCCGGGTTTCGGCGGAGAGCAATGTCGACATGTGGTCATGCCGTTATGGCGATCCGCGGACCCGGCGCCTCCGAGCGGGAGCGGGGCGCGCGGCCGCCGAGGGCCGGGCGCGGCCGTATCCGGGTGGTCGGCGGCCCCGTTCCGGCGACGCCGGACGGGGGCCGGGCGGACGGCGGCCCACATCCCGCGGAACGGGGCATGGAAACACCGTCATTCCCCGGATCCGGCGCGATTAAAGGCCGTGACCGTCATCGGCCTGGGCCCTTGTCCCCCACCAAGTGCTACGCAACCCTGACATAATGCTCAATAACCGCGAATTAATGCACAGTTCATGAATTGATTTTCCGGTAGAAAATCGTGCGGCCGAGCGGGCGGGGCAACGGGGGTGGGGTGCCGGAGCGCGCCCCGGTCGCCGCCAATGCGTCCGCGCCGCGGTGCCCACCGCTTTTCAGGTGCCCGACCGGGGCGGTACCTGCCCCGGACGGGGGCGACGATCCGCACGGCGATCCCGTGCGGTACCGCAGCACGGACATCGAAGGAAAGGCGCAATGGACGCCATGTACGTGACGCATCCCGCCCCTCGGAACGAGGGAGAGCGAACCGGCCTCCACCTCGACGTCCGGGTCCTCGGGGCCGTCGAGGCCGCGCGCGACGGGGTCCCTCTCACCCTGGGAGGGCAGAAGCAGCGCGCGATCCTGGGGATCCTCCTGGCCAACATCGGGCGGCACGTGTCCGCGGACGAGATCGTGGACGAGGTCTGGCGGGACGCCCCGCCCCCCTCGGTGAAGGTCTCCCTGCACAGCTATGTGTCCCGGCTGCGCGCCCAGTTCGGGGGAAAGGAGGCGCTGCGGCGCCGGGGCTCGGCCTAAAAGGAGGCGCTGCGGCGCCGGGGCTCGGCCTC
>NZ_ANBH01000149.1:0-6224 GCF_000341185.1 Nocardiopsis chromatogenes YIM 90109 | reverse complement strand
CCGCCGGTCCCTGCCCCGCCAGGCGGTGGACGCGGCCCGCTTCGAGCAGGCCGCCGACGAGGGGTTCGCGGACCTGCGGCGGGGCCGTCCGGCCTCCGCCGTGGACCACTTCGACCGCGCGCTGGACATGTGGGTCGGCTCCCCCTTCGCCGACCTGCACGAGTACGCGTTCGCCCGGCACGAGGCGGACCGGCTGGGCACGCTGCGGCTCACCGTCCTGGAGGAGCGGGCCGGGGCCCGTCTCCGGCTCCGCGACGCCGGGGCCGACCCGCTGCTCCGCCAGGCGTGGGAGGAGAACCCGATGCGCGAGCGCCTGGCCGCCCGTCTGATGTACACGCTGTACGCCGACGGGCGGCAGGCCGAGGCGGTGGAGGTGTTCCGCCAGACGCGCTCGCGGCTGGTCGAGGAGCTCGGCCTCGACGTCTCCCCCGAGCTCTCCCGGGCGCATTTGGACATCATCCGGCGCCGGGTGTGACCCCCCGGGCGGGGCGGGCCCTCAGGCGAAGGCCCGCCCCGTCCACGCCCACTGCCCGCGGAAGGGCTGCAGCATCGGCACGACCGCCTCGGGCGCGCCGCCGCCCGCCAGCCGTGCGTACAGGTCCTCGGCGTGCCCGAGGAGCAGGTCGAGCGCCTCGGTGTGCGGGAGGCGGTCGGCGAACAAGGCGCGCTCGTGGTCGGCGGCGACCGTCGGAGCCCCGGGGCGGGCGGCCAGCGCGGCGGCCCGCGAGCACAGGTGCTTGACGTCGTAGGTGATCGGCCCGAAAGCGTTGATCGCGCTGAGCAGGAGCGCCTCCCCCGTGCTGCGGCACATCAGCTCCCGCGCCGGGGACGGCAGCACCGTGGTGTCCTCCAGCAGGCTCAGCGCCATCACGAAGTTCAGGGCCGCCGCGGAGGCGCGCACGGTCTCCTCGCCCAGCCCGGGGCGGAGCCGGTCGACCAGGTCGCCGCCGTACAGCGGAACCCCGATGGTCAGCCGCTGGACCAGCCGCACCTCCAGCGGCTGCAGGTTCGGCAGGTCCGGCGGCGCCGCACCGCCGGGCGCGCCGGCGGCCCCGGCGACCACCCGGGACAGCTCGTCGGCGCGGGCCCGGTCCACGTACTCGGTGTTGACCACCAGGCCGCCCACCGCCGTGTCGAAGCTGTCGCCGAAGGTGGAGGGGTGGTTGGTGGCGCCCGGCGGCCGGGCGGGGGCGGACCCGTCGGTCAGCACCAGCAGGTCCAGGTCGGAGGTGGGGTTGAACTCCCCGGTGGCGTAGGAGCCGGTGAGCAGCACCGCCTGCGCGGGGCGCGGGTCCAGGACGCGGGCGGCGTCCAGGTCGTGCGGGGCGATGCCGCGGGCGGCGAGCGCGTGCACCACGCCGTCGGGCAGGGAGCCCAGCGCCTCGGCGGCGGTCGCGGCGGCCGGGGCGCCCATCAGCGGCTCCGCGCCGCGCGGATCGCCTCGGCCGCGGCCCGCAGGTCGGCGTCGGGGAGCAGCGGGTAGTCCTCGCTGCTCTGCACCACCGCCCCGTTGTCCAGGACCTTCTCCACGATCGCGCCCTTGAGCATGCAGTCGTTGAAGGGGCCGTCCGCGGCCTGCGGCGCCAGGTGGACGTGCAGGTGGTCGAAGGACCCGCCGAAGATGTAGACGTACACCAGCTCGGCGCCGGTCGCCTCCTTGATGGCGGCGGTGCTCTCGGCCAGGACCGTGCCGAACGTCGCCGCCGCCTCGCCGTCGAGCTCGTGCACATAGCGGATGTGGCGCTTGGGCTCCAGGAAGGAGAAACCGGGGGCCTCGCCGACGACCGCCGTGGTCAGCCTCCAGTTCTCGTCCTCCCACACCTGGACCCGCATCAGGTCCGGGTCAGCGTCCACGCCGCGGCACATGATGCAGTCCGCCACGATCACCACCCAATTCACGGATTTCCGGGGCTGGAATTCGGGATTGCCGACGGGCCATTCGGTTTCGATTTCCGGAGTTCCGCCCGGTCATTCCGGCGGTACCCCCGGCCCTTCCCTTCCGAGGGGGGCGGGAATTCGGGCATCCCGTTCGTCCACCCCTTCCTACCCGACCGCAACGGGGCCGTCCAGGGCGGAATGGAAAATCGCCTTCCGACCACGTGTGCAAGTGACCGTCATGGCGAATGCAAGGCGCTGTCAAGGGCCGATTGGCACAGTGATCGGCGTCCCTTCCCGCAGGAGGTGCCGTGCCCACTGAGGAACTCATGGCGTTCGAGCTGCTCGCCGACCGCTTCGCCGAGGTCAACGACCGGATCGACCTGCCCGACACCGCCTTCTACCAGGGCCTGGCCGAGGGCGTCCGGGGGCCGGTGGCCGAACTCGGCATCGGTGACGGCCGCGTCGCCCGGACCGTCCGCCCCGACACCGGCATCGACGGCTCCGGGCGGGCCCTGGAGCGGTGCCGCGAGCGCGTCGGCGACGGCATCCGCCTGATCGAGGCCGACCTGGCCGAGTACACCCTCCCGGCGCCCGCGGCGCTCTCCTATGCCGCGCTCAACACGTTCAACCACGTCGCCACCCGCGGCCACCTGCGCCGGGTGCTGGACAACGTGCGCGCCAACACCGAGCCGGGCGGCCTGCTCGCCTTCGACGCGGCCCTGCCGGATGCGGCCAAGCTGGCCGCGCGCGACTCGGTGGTCGTGGAGCGCTTCGCCGACCCGTCGGTGCGCTGGGAGGACACCACCCGCGTGGTGGACCTCGCGGACGGCCGGGTCGAACTGGGCATCCGCTTCGAGCGGCTGGACGCCTCGGGAGCGGTCGCCGAGCGCGTGTACGGGCCGCCGCTGCCCTTCCGCTTCCTGTGGCCCGAGGACGTCCCCGAGGACCTGCGGGCCACCGGGTGGCGCCTGCTGGACATGTGGGGCGACTTCTCCCGGGGGCCGCTGCGCGCCGACGGCCGGACGGCCGTGGTGCTGGCCCAGGCGCAGGAGGACGGGCGGTGAGCGCGCCGTGGAGGTCGGAGGAGATCGCCGCCGCCGGCGGCGGCCCCGCCCCCTGGGACTGGCTGGCGGACGCGCACGCGGTCTTCGACGCCCGGATGACGGCCACCGGGCCGGAGCACCCCTGCTACTTCGGGGTGCGCGGGCAGCGCCGGGGCGACAACCGCTTCGCCGCCGTCGACGACCGCCTCCCCCGGTACGGCCTGGACGGCCTGGCCCGCGCCGTCCGCGCCTTCCGCGACGAGGCCTGGACCGGGGCGCCCCGCAAGTCGCTCATCGTGTTCGTGGGGCCGCCGCGCGCGGCTCCGTCCCTGGCGGAGGACCGGGACCGCTTCTGGGCGGTGCTGGAGGGCCTGAGCGCACGGGACGAGGACCCGTGGCCGTCCGAGGTCCCGGCCGACCCGGCCGACCCCGCCTGGCAGTGGTGCTTCGCCGGGGAGCCCTGGTTCACCTTCATGGGCAGCCCCGCCTACGGCGCCCGCCGCAGCCGCGACCTGGGGCCCTGCCTGACCCTCGTCTTCCAGACCCGCCGCGTNCGTCTTCCAGCCCCGCCGCGTCTTCGAGGGGATCGGCGGGTCGACCCCCGCCGGGCGCTCGGCCAAGCGCCGGGTCCGCGCCGGCCTGGCCGGATACGACGCGGTCGCCCCGCACCCCCACATGGGCGACCCCCGCCGGTCCTCCACCCACAAGTGGCGCCAGTACGCGCTTCCCGACGACACGGCGGTCGCGGAGCCGGACGCCTGCCCCTTCCGCCCGCCCGCGCCCCCCGACCCCGGCCCGCCCGCGGAGCGGGGGCACCCACCCGCAGAGAGGAGCAACCATGGGCGAGACCGATGAGCGCTTCTGGGAGCGGCACGTGTTCGTGCTGCTCAGCCCGGACGCGCTGCACCGGGGGCTGCAAGGGAGGATGGCCGAGCGCCTGGCCGCCGAGGGCTTCCGCCCGGCGGCGGCGCGCCTGGTGCGCGCCGACCCGGAGATGATCGACGACCTGTACGCCGACGTGATCGCGGGCCAGTGGCAGACCTGGCGCTACCGGCTGGTGGACGCCCTGTTCTCCTCGGGCCCGTCGCTGGCGCTGCTGTGCCGGGGCGCCGACCGGCACGCCGATCCGCACCGCGCGCTCGCCGAGCGCAAGGGCCACCAGCACCCGCACCGCGCCGTCCCGGGCACCATCCGCGCCGACTTCGGCGCCGTCAACAGCGTGCTGGGGCTGATGCACTCCTCGGACGGGCCGCAGGAGTCGGCGCGCGAGGCCGGGGTGTTCGGGCTGTCCCCCGCCGACGCGGGCGGCGCGGACGCCTCCTACCTGTGCGGCCTGGGCGGCGGCGGGGCCGAGGAGCGCCGCGCATTCGACGACGTCCTGGCCGGGGTGCGCACCCGGGCGCTGCTGGCGCTCTGGGAGGACCTGCCCGCCGGGGTGCGCACCCGGGCCGGGGCCGCCTTCCCCGACCGGGCCGCGCTCGGCCGCCCCGGCGCCGGTGACGCGCTCGCCGACCTGGTGGCCGGGCACGTGCGCGGCCCGCTGGCCGAGGTGCTGCGCTGCGAGTTCACCCCCGACTGGCTGGAGCGGGTGCGGATGCGCACCGTGCTGGAGGAGCTGGAGCGGATCGGGGTGCGCCCCGACGCCTGGGAGCACCTGGTCCTGGAGACCTCCCTGTACTTCCCGCCCGCGCGCGGCCGCGGCGCCGTCGAGGCGGAGGCGGCGGCCTGATGGGGGCCGCGGCACGGGTGCGCGTCAGCGTGGAGGACGCGATCGGGGGGATCGGGCGCCGGGCCTGGGAGCGGCTGGCCGCCCACGCCTCGGTCTTCTACGGCCACGACTTCCTCCGGAGCATCGAGGAGCGGCCGCTGACCGCCGGGTCCAAGGCGTTCTACCTGGTGGCCCGGGACGAAGGCGGGGAACCGGCGGCGGTGCTTCCGCTCTACCTGGCGCACACCGCCGACCCCTTCGCGGCCGAGCCGGGCGCGCCGGCCGTGCGGATCCTGGCCGGGCACATGTGGCACTGCTACGAGACGGCGCTCCCCTCCCGCCTGCCCGTCGGCCCCGGCCTGGTCGGGCCGCTCTGGGAGGCGCTGGCCGACCTGGCCGCCGACACCGGGGCCGACACCTGGGGCCTGGTCAACATCCCGCTCGGCGGGGAGCTGGCGGCGGCGCTGGAGGGGATCGGGCTGGAGCTGCAGGAGACCACGCCCCGCTACCGGCTGCCCCGCGCCCCGGGCCCGGCGTCCGTCGACGACCACCTGGCCGGGGTGGGCCGCTCCTCCCGCCGCACCATGCGGCTCTACCGCAGGCGCGCCGCCGACGCGGGCGCCGTGGTCCGGTTCGACACCCCCGACCGGGCGCTGCGGCGGGACGTCCTCGACCTGTGCCTGGCCACCGCGGACAAGCACGCCCCGGGCTACTACCCGCCCGACGAGTTGGAGGCCCTGCTGCGCGCGCTCGGCGACGACTGCCGCATCCTGCGCCTGGAGCTGGACGGCACCCTGCTCGCCGCCTCCGTCTGCCTGCTGGACCGGCGCTCGGCGCACTTCTGGGCGGGCGGGTGCCTGTACCCGAGCGAGCTGAACTGGAGCCCGCAGTACGTGCTCTTCGCCGCCGAGATGGAGGCGGGGCTGGGCACGGGCCTGCCCGTGCTGGAGTTCGGGCGGCGCAACGACGAGTTCAAGACCCGGTACGGGCTGCGGCCGGTGCGCCTGGGGCGGGTGGTCGGATGAGCGCCGTCGTCCCCGGCTTCGACGAGAAGGCCTGGACGCTGCTGGAGCACGGCTCACCGCTGCAGAGCCCCGCCTGGCTGCGGGCGATGGGCGGGCGCCTGCCCGGTGCGCCCCACACCGTCACCGACGGCGCCGACGTGGGCTTCTTCGGCGCCGTCGTCACCGACCCGGACGCCTACGAGGCCTACAACCCCCGAGCCGTCCTCTGGCGCGACCCGCCGGTCTTCCCGGTGCCCGACCCCGGGCTGCGGGCGCGGCGCCTGGCGGAGCTGCCGCACGGGCCCGGCCGCGCGCTTCCCGCGCTGGTGCTGGTCGCCCCCGGGTACCTGGGCGACCCGGCCGGGCGCTGCGCCGACCGGGCCGAGGCGGTCGGGCGCTGTCTGCGGGGCGCCGCCGAGTGGGGCCGCGCCAACGGGATGGCCGCGCTGTACGTGCTGTACACCCGGGGCGCGGCGGTCGAGGAGGCGGTGGCCGGGCTCGGCGGCGTGTCCTTCCCCCTGACCGAGCGGTGCGCGATGCCGGTGTGGTGGGACGACTGGGAGTCCTACCTGGCGGGTCTGGCCCCGGCCC
>NZ_ANBH01000148.1 GCF_000341185.1 Nocardiopsis chromatogenes YIM 90109 | reverse complement strand
CCACGGCGAAGAGCTGGCCTCCTGCTGCATCGCCGTGCGCGCCGGGCGGACGATGCACGTCGTCTACACCGGCGCCTCCGGGGCCGCCGAACGGCTGCCGTTCGCGCACTTCATGGCCGCCTACTACGCGGTCGTCGACCACACCGGGCGGTCGCTGCTGGACGAGATCGACTACGGCATCGGGCACGCGCGGGGCAAGCTGCTGCGCGGCTGCTCCCCGGCGCCGGTGCGCGGCCACGCCGTCCCCCTGGACCCCGCGCACGCCGACGAGCTGCGGCGGGCGGCGGCGCTGCTGGCGGAACCGCCCCCCGCGGCCCCCGCCCCGCCCTGACCGCCGCGCCCCGATCCGCCCCGGCGCCCCGCCGCGCCGCCCGTCCCCACCGGGAACCGAGATGGAGGTCCGCATGCCCGACACCGCGTCCGACCGCGTGTCCGACCGCGTGTCCGACCGCGCGTCCGACCGCGCGTCCGACACCGCGTACGGGTCCGCCCTCGGCGACGACCTGCAGGCCAGGGCCGCCGCCCTGCTGCGCTCGACCGCCAACGACCTGAAGCGCAACGACCGCGACGCCGAGGCCGACCTCTCCCTGGCCCCGGGCGCGTTCGCCGAGTACACCTCCGGGCGCCGGCCGGTCACCTGGGAGCTGATCGAGCGCGCCGCCCGCGTCTGGCCGGTCAACGAACGCGACCTGCTCCCGGTGCGCGACGACGCCCCGACCGGGGTCCGCGTCTGCCGCGCCAAGGAGTCGGCCGCCACCTCCCGCGTGATCGAGCGCGGCGGCGGCCCCTACTACGAGTACCGGGACACCGCGATGTCCCGGCTGTCCTCCTACCGGCCCGAGTGGATCCGCATGCTGCGGACGGTGGACGACGACGCGCCGGACAACCCGGCCGTGGAGTGGAACAAGGGGCACCTGCTGTACCAGTTCACCTACTTCGTCGGGCCGGTGAACTACTACCACGAGTGGGAGGGCGTCCGGCACTGCGTGCCGATGACCACCGGGGACTCGGTGTGGGGGCTGCCGTTCGGCCCGCACTCCTTCGCCGCCCGCAGCGACGCCGAGCCCGCCTACATCCTCGCCCTGACCTACGGCGGCGACCTCACCGGCGACGCCCAGCGGGAGATCGCCGCCCTGGGCACCGGCGCGGCCGCCGACCTGGCCCTGCCCAGCGGGGCCGACGGGGCGCTGCTCGCCTCCTTCCTGCAGGCGCGCGCCATGTCCCCCGAGGAGCTGGCCCGCCGCAGCGGCCTGTCCCCCGGCCGCGTCCACACCCTGTGCGCGGGCGCCGGTCGGGCCGAGTGGTCCGAACTGGCGGCGCTCGCCCCCGCCCTGGGCGTCTCCGTCCGGGAGCTGCTCGCCCCCTCCACCCGGGCCCGCAGCGGGGTGAGCGTGCGCAAGGGGGCCGACGTGCGCCGCTGGACCTACCCCGACTCCCGACGCCCGGCCTACCGCGTCGCCGAACTGGCGGGCGACCCCCTGCACCCCCACACCAGCGCCCTGGAGGTGGAGGTCCTCACCCGGGAGGAGGGCGGGCCGCCGCTCACCACCCACCAGCACCAGTACGCCTACGTCCTGGGGGACGCCCCGGTCACCGCCTCGTGGACCCGCGACGGCCGGACCCGCACCGAGCGGCTGGAGCCGGGCGACTCGGCCTACGCCGTCCCCGGGGTCCCGCTGTCCCTGGCGGCGCCCGAGGGCGGCCCGGCGCCCCGGCTGCTGCTCCTGCGCATCCGCGGCGCGGTCACCCCCGACGTGCGGTTCGCCCTGGGGGCCATGGCCGCCGACGGCATCGACCGGTACGTGGCCGAGGACCGGCTCTGGTACTGAGCCCGCCCCCGGGCGGCCGAGCGTGAAAGGAAGCGACCGTTGCCTGAACGACCCCACACCTCCAAACCGGAACGGCTCCGACGGCTCCTGGAAGGCGCGGACCCCGTGCGCGCCGTCGGGGCGCACAACGGGCTCACCGCCCGGCTCGCCGAACGCGCGGGCTTCGAGGCGGTGTGGTCCTCCAGCTTCGAGCTGTCCGCCAGCCAGGGCCTGCCGGACGCCAGCCTGCTCGGCCTGGCCGAGTTCGTCGACGCCGCCGAGGCCATGGACGCCGCGGCGGACCTGCCGGTCATCGCCGACTGCGACACCGGCTTCGGCGGCCCGCTCAACGTGGCGCACGCCCTGCGCCGCTTCGAGCGGCGCGGCGCCGCGGCGATCTGCATCGAGGACAAGGTCTTCCCGAAGATGAACAGCTTCGCGCGGACCGCGCACGACCTCGTCCCCACCGAGGAGTTCGCGCTGAAGCTCAAGTCGGGGCTGCAGGCCCGCACCGACCCCGACTTCCTGCTCATCGCCCGCACCGAGGCGCTCATCGCCGGGCAGGGCGTGCCCGAGGCGCTGGAGCGGGCCCGCGCCTACGCCGCCGCCGGGGCCGACGCGGTGCTGGTGCACAGCAAGAGCACCCGGCCCGACGACATCCTGGAGTTCGGCGCCCGCTGGGACGGCGGCGTCCCGCTGGTGGCGGTGCCCACCACCTACGGGCAGGTGCACGAGCGGGAGCTGTTCGACGCGGGGTACCGCATCGTGATCTACGCCAACCACGGGCTCCGCGCGGCGGTCAGCGGCGTCACCTCCACCCTCGCCGCGCTGGCGGCGTCGGGGCGCGCGCGGGACGTCGAGGACGGCATCGCCACCATGCCTGAGCTGTTCGAGCTGCAGCGCATGCCCGCGGACTTCAAGGCGGCCCCGTGATCGGCGGCCGGGCGTTCCTGGACGCGCTCGCCGAACACGGGGTGGGGCTGCTCTCCGGCGTGCCCTGCTCCTACTTCGGCGCGCCCATCCGGGAGCTGGAGTCCTACGGGGACATCGACTACGCGCCCGCCGCCAACGAGGGCACGGCGCTGGCGACCGCCGCCGGGGCCGCCCTGTCGGGGGTCCGCGCCGGGGTGATCGCCCAGAACTCCGGCTTCGGCAACCTGGTCAACCCGCTGACCTCGCTGGTGCTGCCGTACCGGATCGGGCTGCTGGGGCTGGTGAGCATGCGCGGGTGGCCCGAGGCCGGGCCGGGCGAGCCGCAGCACCGGTGGATGGGGCGGGTGGTGCCGCGGTGGCTGGACTCCCTGGAGGTGCCGCACTGGACGCTGCGGCCCGGCGGGCCCGAGCTGTCGGCCCTGCTGAAGGAGGCCCGGCCCGTCCTGGACTCCGGGCACCCGGCGTTCGTCCTGGTCGCCAAGGGGGCCATCGAGCCGGCGCCCGCCGCCGCAGGGCCCGGTGCGCCCGGGGCGGGCACGCTCACCCGCGAGGACGTGGTGCGCGCCGTGCTCGCCGAGGCCGGGGAGGCGCGGCTGATGGCCACCACGGGCTACCTCTCCCGCGCCCTGTTCAACCTGGGCGGGCGGGACGGGGACTTCTACATGCAGGGGTCGATGGGGCACATCGCGAGCCTGGCCCTGGGCGCCGCCCTCGCCCGGCCCGGACACCGGTTCGCCGTCCTCGACGGCGACGGGTCGGTGCTCATGCACATGGGGGCGCTCGCCACGGTGGGCCACTTCGCCCCGGAGAACCTGGTGCACGTCGTCTTCGACAACGGCGGCTACGAGTCGACCGGCGGGCAGGCCGTCGCGGCCNGGCCCGCCCCTGCGGCTACCGCGAGGCGTGGAGCGTCGACGGCACCGGAACAAGCGGCACACACGGCACAGGGGGTGCGGACGCCGTCGGCCCCGAGGCGCTCACCGCGGCCGTGCGCAGGGCGATGCGCGCCCCCGGCCCCGTCGCCCTGGTGGTCCGGGGCGTGCAGGGCGGCTCGGCGGGCGAACGCGCCTCGGGGACGGTCACGGTCGAGGAGATCGGCGCGCGGTTCACCGCCCGCCTGGCCGAGGGGCCCGCGTGACCGGGCGCGCGATGGAGGGGCTGTCCGAGCGCACCGAGGTGCGCTTCGGCCGCGGCGCCCTGGACGCCCTCGGCGCGGTGCTGGAAGAGCGCGGGGCGCGCCGGGTGCTGGTGGTGCACGGCCGGTCCTCGTTCCGCTCCGGAACGCGTGCCGAGCGGGTGGCCCGGTCCGCGCCCGACGTCCGGTTCTTCGGCGGCATCCGCCCCAACCCCGGCGTCGGCCAGGTCGCCGAGGCGGTGGAGCGGGCGCGCCGGTTCGCCCCGGACGCGGTGGTGGGCATCGGCGGCGGCAGCGCGATGGACGCCGCCAAGGCGGTCGCCGTGCTGGCCGCCCCGGGCGCGGACGGCGCCGACGTGGCCGCCCACCTGCGCCGACCCGAGCTGGTGCGGTGGCCGCGGGTGCGCACGCTGGTGCTGGTGCCCACCGTCTCCGGGTCCGGCAGCGAGCTCACCCGGTTCGCCACCGTCTACGAGGGCGAGCGCAAGCTCTCCCTGGACCACCCGGAGGCCGCGGCCGACACCGCCCTGGTCGACCCCGACCTGACGGCGTCGGTCCCGCCGCACACGGCCGCCGCGAGCGCGCTGGACGCCTTCTGCCAGGGCGTGGAGTCCTACTGGTCGGTGGCCGGGACCGACGCCTCGCGGGAGCTGGCGCTCGGCGCGGTGGAGACCGTCGCGCCGCCGCTGCTCCGCGCGGTGGGCGGGGCGGGCGGCGGTGACGGCGCGTACGGCACGGGCGGCGCCGGGTTCACCGACCCCGGCCTGCGCGAGGAGCTGGCCCGAGGGGCGCTCATGGCCGGGGCGGCCATCGACCGCACCCGCACCACCGCCGCACACGCCCTGTCCTACGGGCTCACCGCCGGGCACGGGGTGCCGCACGGGTACGCGGTCGGCCTGCACCTGCGCTGGCTGGTCGGCCACAACGCGGCGGTGACCGAGGAGGACAACCGGCACCCGGACGGCGCCCGGGCGCTCCGCGGCCTGGTGGAGCGGGTCCGGGGCGCCTGCCGCCACGCCGGCGCCGACGGCGTGGAGCACCTGGTGGACCGGGTGCTGGCCTTCGGCGGGATGCCGGAGTCGGTGCCCGAGCACGGCGGGTGGGCGGACGCGCTGGCCTCCCGGCGCGCCGACAACAACCCGCGCGCGGTGACCGAGCGCGACGTACTCCGCGCGATGACGGAGAACACGGAGAGGATGCACACCCATGGCTGATGGCCGACCCCGCGTGCTGTACACCGACCCGCCGTGGCTGGCGTCCGGAGACGGCGCCGACCCGGCCCTGGCCACGGTCGAGACCGAGGTCCTGGGGCCCGGCGTCGAGCTGGCCTTCGGCCGCCGCGAAGGGGGCCGCTACCTGCTGGACGGCCCGGATCTGGCCGAACGGGCCCGGGGCGCCCGGGTGCTGGTGGTCTACCGCTGCAAGGTGACGCCGGAGCTGCTGGACGCGGCCGGTCCCGGGCTGCGGGCCGTGGTGCGCCAGGGCGTCGGCGTGGACAACCTCAACGCGGCGCTCCTGGCCGAGCGCGGCCTGCCCGGCTACAACGTCCCCGACTACTGCGTGGACGAGGTCAGCGCGCACACCAGCGCACTGGCGCTGTCCCTGGAGCGGGGCGTCGTGGCCCAGCACCAGGGCCTGACCGGCGGCACCTTCGACATCTACGCGGGCGGCGTGCCCAGGCGCACCAACCGGCGCACGCTGGGCGTGGTCGGGTTCGGCAGGATCGGCAGGGCGGTGGCCGCCCGGCTGGGCGCGTTCTACGGACGGGTGCTGGTGTACGACCCCTACATCGGCCGCGACCTGCCCGAGGGGTACGGGGCGCAGGCCGTGGACGGCCTGGACGAACTGCTCGGGCAGGCGCACATGGTGACCCTGCACTGCCCGCTGAACGACGAGACGCGGGGCATGTTCGACGCGGCCGCGCTCTCCCGCATGCGGCCGGACGCCTACCTGGTGAACGCGGCGCGCGGCGCGCTCGTCGACCCCGAAGGGCTCGGCAAGGCGCTGGACGAGGGCCGGATCGCCGGGGCCGGGCTGGACGTGTTCTTCCCGGAGAACCCGCACGACGACCCCCGGTGGGCGCCGGTGCTCGCCCACCCCCGCAGCGTGGTGACCAGCCACCGCGCCTTCCTGTCGGAGGAGGCCGAGGACAGCAGCCGCCGCCGGGTCGCCGAAGCGGTGGCCGAGGCCCTGGCCGGACGCCCGGTCCGGGTCGGGCGCGTCCTCCCGGACCCCGAGGGGGTGGCCTGATGCCGCTGCCATGCCGTGAGACGACGCGCGAGCCGCTGCCCGCGGGGCCCGCGGCCGCGCAGGACCGCATCGACGCCGCCGCCGTGCCTTCTGGCCGAGGCGAAGAGCGCCCGGCGGCGCCGCAGAGCGCCACAGGCCCACCGGCCCGGCAGGTGACCGGCGCCCCGGTCGTCGCCGGTGGCGCCGCAGGGGAAGGGGACGCGCCCGCACCGGGACGGCGTCCGCCGCGTCCCGACGGCGTGGATTCCGACCGGTGCCGTGGTCTTCCCCTCGACCGTTGTGAAGCGGTCCCAGGGCGTCGGCGGGTCCGAGGCGGCCTCGCCGACGGGCGCCGCAATGCGTTCGCGGGCCGGGACACCACCGTTCCCGGAGGTGACCGCCGGTACGCCCGTACGGCCCCCGGAAACGGAGTGGTCCACGACCTCGAAGGGACGGCGGCATGAGCCTGTCTCCGACTGCGGCCGTCTCCCATGGGGACGGCGTCATCGCCCTGACCACCGGGGACGTCCGCGTGCCCGTCCACCCCGAGCGCGGGGCGGCGCCGCCCCGCCGGGACGACCAGCCCTACCCGCCGCCCACCGGCGATGCCGGCCTCCGAGGACTGGTCGCCGAGCAGGCCTCCCGGGGCGCGGCGCGGGTGCCCGCCGACGCGGTCCTGGTCGCCCCCGGCGCCCGGGTCGCCGCCCTGGTGGTGCTCCGCGCCGCCGCCGAAGGCGGCGAGGTGCTGCTCCCCACGCCCTACTGGGCGAGCTACCCCGCCCTGATCGGCGCGGCCGGGGCGGCGGCCGTCCCCGTGCCCGGCGGCGTCGGCGCGGGGGCGCGGGCGGCCGACCTGGAGGCGGCGCGCACCCCCGCCACCCGTGCGGTCGTGGTGAACTCCCCGCGCAACCCCGACGGCGCCGTCACCCCCTCCGACGAGCTGGCCGCCATCGCCGAGTGGGCCGGGCGCAACGGCATCACCGTCCTCTTCGACGAGGTGTACCGGGGGGTGCCGCTGCGCGGCCGGCACGCCCCGTCGGCCCTGGACCTGTTCGACACGCTCCCCGACCACTGCGCCGTGCTCGACGGGCTGAGCAAGAGCCACGCGCTGGCCGGGCTGCGCATCGGGTGGGCGCTGGCCTCCGGCGACCTGCTCAAGCGGGCCCAGGGCCTGGCCTCCCACCTGGTCGGCGGGGTGTCGGCGGCCGTGCAGGCCACCGCAGCCGGGGCGGTCCGCGACCGCGGCCTGCCCGAGCGCGTCGCCGGGCCGCTCACCGAGAACATGCGCCGGGCCGCCAAGACCCTGGACGCCCTGCCCGGGGTGGACTGTCCGGAACCCGGGGGCGGGATCTTCCTCTTCCCCGACCTGTCCGGCTGGCTCCGGGACCGCGCCCCCGAGGCGGCCCGGCAGGACCCCGTCGGGTGGCTGCGCGGGGAGCACCGGGTGGCGGTGGTCGACGGGGCCGCCTTCGGCGCACCCGGCCACGTGCGCCTCTCCTTCGCCCTGCCCGCCGACCGCCTGGACACGGGCCTGGGCCGACTGCGCGCGGCGCTGGAGGGCGGCGGCCATGGGTGACCTCGCCGTGGACACGGCNCCCCGCCTCCGGGCGGGCGGCCGCGCCGCCGCTGCTGGCGGCCGAGGACTGGAGCACGGCCATGGCCGGCCGGATCGAGGGCGAACAGGTGTGGTTCAGCCGGGGAGAGGCGCCCGGCGGCGGCCCCGCCTTCGGCATCGGCGGGTTCGTGGTCTCCGACCCCGGCGCCTACCCCCTGGGCAATGCGGGCGCGCTCTTCGCCGACCCCGAGTCGCCGTTCGCCCCCGACAAAGCCCGAGAGGGGCTCACCGGCCTGGACACGGCCGCCCTCTACCCGCACCTGCTGCTGACCTACCCCGGCTACGCCACCTTCCCCCTCGGCCCCGGCGACGCGGGCGAGGGCCTGGCCGCCGTCGTGGCGTGGGCGCGGGAGAGCGGCCTGGCGGCGGTCGCCCTGCCCTACGCCGAGGCGGACTCCCCGATCGACCGGGCCGCCCGCGCCCTGGGGGCGCACGGGTTCGCCCTGGGCGGCGACGCCTACCTGGACGTGCCCGAGGACGGGTTCGCCGGGTACCTGGCCGCGCTGCCGTCCAAGCGGCGCACGGCGGTGCGGGCCGAACGCCGGGCCCTGCGCGGGCACGGGGTGCGGGCGCGGGTCGCCGGGCGGCCGGACGGGGCCCTGCTCGACCGGATGGCCGGGCTGCGGACCGCCAACCGCCGCAAGTACGGGCTGCCCGCCGACCACGGTGCGGAGCTCAGGCGGCTGGAGGCCGTGGCCGGTGCGCTGGAGGGCAGGACCGACCTGGTCGTGCTCGACCCCGAGGACGGCGGGCCGCCGCTCGGCTTCACCCTGTTCGTGCGGGACGGCGACGTCTGGCACGGGCTGTACACCGGCGCCGACGAGGACGACCCCCGGGCGGTCGGCGCCTACTTCGAGAGCACCTACTACACCCCCGTCGAGCACGCCCGCGAGGTCGGCATCCGGCGCATCTCCTACGGCCTCGGCGCGGAGGAGGCCAAGCGGCTGCGCGGCTGTTCGGCGGTCCCGGTGCGCGGGTCGCTGCTCGGTCTGGTCCCCGGGGCCGGGCGGGTCGCGGCCCGGGCCGCCGACGTGTGGAAGGAGGCCGCGGGATGAGCGGAGGAGGGGTGGCGGCGCTCCGGTCGCGCCTGGGCATCGTCGCCGAGCGCGACTTCGGGATGCTGTGGACCGGGCGGGTGCTCTCCCTGCTCGGCGACTACGCGTTCCGGATCGCCCTGATCACCTACCTGATCACCGAGACCGGCAGCCCGTGGAGCCTGGCGGTCGCGGGCGCGGTGCTGACCCTGCCGTCCCTGGTCTTCTACCTGTACGGCGGGGCGGTGGGGGACACGGCGGACTCCCGCAGGCGGATCATGGTCGCCGCCGACGCGGGCCGGTTCGCCGCGGTGGGGGCGATCACCGCCGCCGTGCTGCTGTCGGCCCACCCGGCGGTGGTGGTCGTGCTGGCCCTGCTGCTGGGGGTGGGCGAGGGCTTCTTCATGCCCGCCTCGTTCGCCCTGCTCACCGAGATCGTGCGCAAGGACCGGCTGGTGGCGGCGAACTCGGCGAACTCGGTCGGCCAGCAGATCGCGCTGATCGCCGGGCCGATGCTGGGCGGGGTGCTGATCGGCGCGCTGGGCGCGGCCGCGGCGTTCGGGTTCAACGCGCTGACCTTCCTGGCCTCGGCCGTGTGCATTCTGGCGATCCGGAACGCGCGCAGCAGGCGCCCCGAGGAGGCGGAACCGGCCGCCTCCGCCGACGCGGACACCGCCGACCCGGCCACCGTCGGCACCGGGGACACCGGGGACGGCAGTGGCGGCGACGGCGGCGGGGACACCGGCGGGAACGGCCCGCGCAAGGTCCTCACCGACATCGCGGGCGGATTCGGCTACGTACTGGGCCACCGCTGGCTGGTGGTGTCGTTCGCGGTGGGCATGCTGGCCAACGCGGTGTTCACCGGCAGCCTGGACGTCACGGTGCCCTTCGTGCTCTCCCCCGGCGGCGTCGAGGAGGCCGCCGACCTCGGCGGGTTCTACGCGCTGGAGGGGGCGGGGGCGCTGCTGGGCGCGCTGATCCTGGTGCGGCTGACGGTGGTGCGGGTGGGCACCGGGATGTTCGCGATGCTGGCCATGATGGCGGCGGCGCTGCTCATGGTGGGGGTGTTCGGGGACCACCCCGGGGCGTTCGCGATGGCCGTCGTCTACGGCGTCGGGCTGCACTTCTTCAACTCGCTGTTCCCCTCCCTGCTCCAGGCCAAGGTCCCCGAGCACCTGATGAGCCGGGTGGGCAGCATCGTCTTCCTGGCCTTCAACGGCCTGATGCCGCTGGGCACGCTGGTGATGGGGCCCGCGGTGGACGCCTTCGGCCCGCTCCCCGTGCTGATGGCCTGCGGCGGCGCGGTGGCGGCGATGTGCGCGGCGGCGGCGCTGCTGCCCAGCATCCGGGCCCTGCGCATGGACGACGGGAGCACCGGAGGCACGGAAGGCGGAGAGGAGGAGAGCACCTCCCCGTCCCCCGCGTCCGGGGGGCCCACACAATAGAGGCCCACCGGGCGCCCCCTCGGCCGCGTACCCGGGCGGCATGCGCACGTCCGTGGCGATGAAGTGGTTTCGGCCCGGAGACGAGTCGACATGGGGACTCGGAGACGTGGGGACACAGGGACACGGAGGTCCGGGGCTCCATCGGCGGACCGGCTCAGGCCCGTGCCCGCCGGGTGGCCGACAGGGACGCCAGCAGCCCCAGTGCCAGCCCGCCCGGCGACCCCTCCTCCGCCGTGTAGGCCACCAGTACCAGGCCGGGGGAGTCGGGCAGCCGGAGCGTCTCGTAGTTCAGCTCGAACTCGCCCACCAGCGGGTGCCGGAAGCCGTACCTGCCGTTGGTCTTCTCCTTGACCGGGTGGTCGGCCCACAGGCGGCGGAAGCGCGGGCTCTCCCGCGACATCTGCGCGACCAGCGCGCCGAGTTCGGCGTCGCCCTGGTCGCGGCCGGCGTTCAGCCGCAGGAAGGCGACCACGTCCTCGGCCTTGCGCTCCCGGTCGCGGTACACCTCCGCGAACGCCTCGTCCAGGAACATCAGCCGCACGATGTTGCGCCGCTCCGGCGGCAGCGCGCCGAAGTCCGTCAGCAGCTCCGCGGCGAGGGGGTTCCACGCGACCACGTTCAGTCGGTGGTCGAGGACGTAGGCCGGGACGTCCCCCATCGACGCGACCAGCAGGCGCAGCCCGGACCGGACCGCGCCGGGCGGTTCCGGGGCGGCCCCGTCCGCCCCCGGGCCCGGGGCCGCCGCGGAGTCCGGGCGCGCCAGGTCGTACAGGTGGCGGCGTTCGCTCGCGTCGAGCCGCAGCACCCGCGCCACCGCGTCCAGCACCTCGTCGGAGAAGTGCACCCCGCGCCCCTGCTCCAGCCGCACGTAGTGGTCCACGCTCACCCCGGCGAGCTGCGCCAGCTCCTCCCGGCGCAGCCCCGGGACGCGCCTGCGCCCGCCGAAGTGCGGGACGCCCGCGTCCTCGGGGGTGATGCGGGCGCGGCGGGAGCGGAGGAACCGCCCGAGCTCGGTGCGTCGGTCCATGCCCGCCAGTATCCACGGCCTGCGCCGCCGCATCCTGGTCACGCCGTGCCCAGGCACGGCGGGCCGCTTCCCCGGCGCGGCGGAGCGGGCGAGTCTGGCACCGCCGCGGAGGAGCCGCGGCGAGGGACGAGGGAGGACGACCATGGCAGTGCCGACGCGCCCGCTCGGGACGACGGGAATGGACATCTCCGCGGTGGGCTTCGGAGCGTGGGCGATCGGCGGCGCGGGCTGGAAGTTCGCCTGGGGCGCCCAGGACGACGCCGACTCGGTCGCCGCGCTCCGCCGTGCCGTCGAGGCCGGGGTGAACTGGGTCGACACCGCGCCGGTGTACGGCCTGGGCCACTCCGAGGAGGTGGTGGGCAAGGCGCTCGCGGGGTTCCCGGAGGCCGACCGGCCCTATGTGTTCACCAAGTGCGGGCTGATCTGGGACGAGAACGACCGGACGGCGCCGCCCCGCAAGATCCTGCGGCCCGAGGTGGTCCGCAGGGAGCTGGAGGACTCGCTGCGGCGGCTGGGCGTCGAGCGCATCGACCTGTACCAGGCGCACTGGCCGGGCGACGGACTGCCGCTGGACTTCACCACGGACCCGGCGACGGAGTCCTCACCCGACGCCGTGGCGCTGGAGGAGTACTGGCGGACGCTCGCCGACCTCAAGGCGGAGGGGAAGGTGCGGGCGATCGCCCTGTCCAACCACGGGGTGGCGCAGCTCGACCGGGCCGAGGCCGTGGCCCACGTGGACGCGATCCAGCCGCAGTTCTCCGCCCTGGCGCGGCAGAGCGCCGCCGAGCTGGAGTGGGCGGCCGACCACGGTACCGGCGCGATCGTCTACCAGCCCATGCACTCGGGGCTGCTCACCGGCGCCTTCTCCAAGGAGCGGGTGGCGTCGCTGCCGGAGGACGACTGGCGGAAGACCGCGCCGGAGTTCACCGACCACCTCCGCGGCAGCCTGGCGGTCGCGGGGGCGCTGCGCACGGTCGCGGACCGGCACGGGGTCCCGGTCCCGGCCGCGGCGGTGGCGTGGACCCTGGCGTGGCGCGGGGTGACGGGCGCGATCGTCGGGGCCCGGCGCCCCGAGCAGATCGACGACTGGATCGGGGCCGGGGCGGTGGAGCTGACCGGGACCGACGTGGACGAGGTGGCCGTCGCCATCGCGGCCGCCGGGGTGGGGCACGGGCCGGTGCGTCCCTGATCCCGGCGGCCCCGCGTGAAGCCCCCCGGCCCGCGCCGACCCGTCTGCGCACGCGTCGGCCGACGGGGGCCGGCGGGGGCCGGGGCACGATTGGGCGGGAGCGGCCCGGACCGCTCCCGCCGTCATCGGCCGCCCTCCCGGCCCTTCCGGCCGGGACCCGGCGGTCTCACCCGCCGTCCGCCCCCTACTCCACGGGACGGGGAAGCGGATCCCCCGTCTCCAGGAGGGTCTTGAGGCTGGAGAGCACGACGGGCCAGCCCTCGCGCAGCATGCCCAGGACCGTGCTCCCGGGCTCGAAGCCGTCGTGCACCAGCTTCAGCCGGACCACCGGACCGAGGTCGTCGATGGTGAACGTGGCCTTCGACCGGGACTCGGCGGCCAGCGCGGACCGCACGTCCTCGTCGACCCCGACGGCCGCGGCCCACTCCGGGGTGAAGGTGTGCCAGGTGTAGGAGAGCCGCCGGTACGGATCGGCCGCCAGGACGACCTGCTCGGGGTGGTCGACCTCGGCCCCGTGCTCCACCCAGGTGATCGCCGATCCGGGGTGCCAGTCCGTCCGCAGCTCGGCGCCCCAGTAGCGCCGGGTGAGCCCGGGATCCGTCAGGCCCTGCCAGAGCCGTTCCGGATCGGTGGCGATGAAGGCCGTGTACTCGAACGCGTCCCCGTCCATGGATCCCCCTCTGCGTGTCCCCCCGAATGCCCCGCCCGCGTGCGGGCGGAGCAGCGGCGCGGGCGTCCCGCGCCCGCACCCCCGGTACCTACCCATGCGGTGCTTCGCCGATGGAGCCGAATCCGGCAGCGCTGTCGGGCGGCGGGCGTGCGGGTGGTCATCGTGCTGAGCGGCGACGGGGACAGCAGGTACCCCGCTTAAGGCTGCTTGCCGGGTGCTGGGCCGCCGGGGTGCGGGGGAGGGAGCGGCGACCGGGTGAGCGGGGCTTTCCCCGGCCCCGCCTGCCGTCCGCCGGGTCCCTCGCAGTTCGGGAGGGCGGCGCGGCTCCGGGGATCGCCGTCTTCGTCGCCCGGGGCGGCCCCTTGGCCCGCACCGCAGCACCTGACAACGCCGTGACCTGGGTAAATACTCCGCGTTAGGTGCGGGTGGGGCCGGGAAACGCGCCCAGCGACACTCTTGGCGACCCCGGAGCGACGAACACCGGGATTCCAGAACAGGTTCTAGGAATAGAATGCCCTGTTCGTGCCCGATTAGGGTGTTCGGCTCGGGTGGGGGGCGGACGCGGGGCCGCCCGGACCCCTCTGCCA
>NZ_ANBH01000147.1 GCF_000341185.1 Nocardiopsis chromatogenes YIM 90109 | reverse complement strand
TGCGGGGCCGATATCGGCTACACGCGGTGACACTGGGCCCGGCAAATGGCCCCGGTGTGCCGTTTAGGGGCCTCGTGGCGCCAGAACCTGTTCCGGTATCGCGATGACCGTGCACCCGCGCCGCCTGTCGGGCCGCCCCGGCCGTCGAACGGTGCGCGGGAGGCGCCCCGGCGCCCGGGAAGCCGGGCGAAGCGGACACCGGGCCGGCAGCGGCAGGGCCGGAACCCGCCTTCCGGCCCCCGCACGCACCCCGGGGGCATCCTTAGTGGTGGAACCGCCACGAAATCGCCGATCGGGGGGCGGTTCCACCACGCTGGACCGCCGATCCCTATCCCGTGTGCCCGGTATGCACCCCCGGAGGGGGTGCCCCGCCGGGCCTGCGCACCGGCCCGGCGGCCGCCACGAGCGCGGGCGGGAACCCGCCCTCCCGGCCGCGCCGCCTTCCCGGACCACGGGGAACCCGCCGCCCTGCAGGCCGGGCCAGGGGACCCGCCCCGCTCGCTCCGTCGCCGCCGATCACGGCGACCACGCACACGCCCGCCACCCGACAACGCTGCCGGAAGGGGGCCGACCTGCTTCGTCGCCGCTGTTCTTCCTTGCGCCCCGGTGGCCCGCCGCCCGGCCGGGGCCCGCGAGCGGGGCACCTGTTCTGTCGTTCCGCCGGATCGTTCTACCTCGGTGACCGGCCGATTCGCGGCTGAGGCATCATGAAGCGGTCCTCGCCTGTCCCGCCGGGTTGGAGCCATCGCATTCATGCCGTCGTTCACCGCCTCCCCCAATGTCCTCTTCGACACGCGGGTGTGTGCCGTCCGGCGGCTCTCGCCCGGGTTCGTGCGGCTCACCCTCACCGGGCCGCACCTCGGGCACTTCGGACCATATGGGCTCGACCAGCGGGTCAAGATCCTCGTGCCCGACGGTCCGGTGCCGGACGTGTTCGATGCGGGGGTCGGGGGCGGCTCCGGCAGCTCCGGTGAATCCGGCGGCGGGCCGCCCACCGAGGCCGAATGGCGGGCGCGCTGGCGCTCGCTCCCCGTCGGGGAGCGGCCCCTCCTGCGCAGTTACACCGTCGCCGGCGTCCGCCCGGCCGACCGGGAGGTGGACATCGACTTCTACCTCCACTCCCGCCCCGGACCGGCCAGTGCACTCGCCGCGTCCGCGATCGGCGGTGAGCGGGTGCTGCTCTCCGGGCCGGACGTCCGCCGCGGCCGCCCCTCCCACGGCATCCAGTGGCGGCCGGGGCCCGCGCAGCGCGTGCTCCTCGCCGGTGACGAGGCCGCCTTCCCCGCGATTCGCAACATCCTCGCCGCCCTTGAGCCGTCCGTCCGCGCCGACGTCATCGTCGAGGCGGCGGACCGCGCGGACGCCGCCGTGGTGGCCGAGGGGGAGGGGGCGCGGCTAGGCACCGCCGCCGAGCCGACCGTGGTGCTCCGCACGCCGGACTCCGGCCACGGCGGCCCGCTGGCCGACGCGGTCGCCGACTGGGCGCGCGAGCACGCCCCCGGCGCGGCGGCCCTCGGCTCCGGCTTCTACGCCTGGACGGCCGCCGAGAGCACCCGCGTCGCGCGGATGCGGGACCTGCTGCGCGGTGCGGGCATCGCCCCCGACCGCGTCCACGCCCAGGGCTACTGGAATGCCAGGGGCCGCACCGGCGAGCGGCGCGACGCGGCCGGGGCCGCAGGGCCGGGCGCCGTCGATTCGGGGACACCTAGACCAGTGGGCTCCGGATCGGGGGCCTAGACGGCGGCGGGGCGGAGGGAGCGAGCGGCGACCCGGAGGCGGAGGTTCCGACGTGTGATCCGGTCGTCACCGCATTCGACCAGGCAGGGGGCTGGACAGGATGAGGTGAGCCTTTGCTAAGTTAGGGTCCGCTTAATTGGCCGGACCCGGCCACCCCCGTACCGGCGGATTGGATCCCCCATGCCCCAGACCACCCGTGGCCGCACCGTGCCGCGCCTGCTCCCCATCGCCCTCCCGGCCGCCGCCGTGCTCGCCGTGTCCGCGTGCGGAGGCGGCGCCGACTCCGGCGGCTCCGGCGGATCCGGGGACGCCTCCGGCGAGACCCGCACCGTCGAGCACGCCCGGGGCACGACCGAGGTCCCCGCCGACCCGCAGAAGGTCGTCGTCCTCGAACCGGTCCAGCTCGACACCTCGGTCGCCCTGGGCACGATCCCGGTCGGCGCAGCGCTCTTCGACGAGGCCGCCGGGGTCCCCGACTACCTCGGCGAGGAGGCCGCCGACGTGCAGGGCGTGGGCACCGTGCCCGAGCCGAACATCGAGGAGATCGCCGCCCTGGAGCCCGACCTCATCATCGGGACCGAGGCGCGCCACTCCGCCCTCCACGACAAGCTGTCCGACGTCGCGCCCACGGTCTTCATGGAGACCCAGACCGACCCGTGGCAGGAGAACGTCGACCTCGTCGCCAGCGCCCTCGGCAAGGAGGACGAGGCCGAGGAGCTGCTCGGCGACTACGAGGCGCGCTGCGACGAGATCGCCGAGAAGTACGGAACCGAGGGTTCGACCGCCCAGCTCATCCGCCCCCGCGACGACGTGCTCACCCTCTACGGGCCCACCTCCTTCGCCGGGAGCACCCTGGAGTGCGCCGGTTTCACCACCCCCGAGCACGAGTGGGAGGACATCTCCCTGGACATCTCCCCCGAGAAGGTGCTCGACGCCGAGGCCGACCTGGTCCTGGTCACCGCCGACGACCCGTCCGACCCCGAGGCCGTGCCGCCGTCGGTCCGCGACAACGAGGACGAGTTCCCCGAGCTGTACACGGTGGAGGACTCGTTCTGGATCGCCGGTGTCGGCCCCAAGGGCGGCATGACGGTCCTCGACGACCTCGACCGCATCCTGGACGAGTCCGACGCCTTCGAGGCTTCGGAGTAGGCTCCACGCGGCGCGCCGGACCCCCGGCGCGCCGCGGCGGGACCGGATCGGAACGGGGGCGCGGGTGGCAGGACGAGCGGTCACAGGGGAGAAGGCGGCGCCCTCCCCTGCCCGGCCCATGCGCGCACGCGCCCCGGTGTGGGTGGTCGGCGGCCTTCTGGCATTGGCCGCCGCCGTCCTGCTGTCCCTGCTGGTCGGCGCCAACCCCCAGCCCCCGTCGGCGGTGCTGGACGCGCTGTCGGGCGGCGGGGACTCCGAGGCCCGATTCGTGGTGTGGGAGCAGCGGGTGCCGCGCACCGCTGCCGGGCTCGCCGTCGGCGCCGCCCTGGGCACGGCCGGCGCCCTCATCCAGGCCTTCACCCGCAACCCGCTCGCCGACCCCGGCATCCTCGGGGTGAACTCGGGCGCCGCGTTCGCCGTCGCGATCGGCATCGCCTTCCTCGGGGTGACCACCCCCGCCGGGTACGTCTGGCTGGCCTGCGCGGGCGCCCTGGTGCTCACCGTCGTGGTCTACGCCGTCGGCGCCGCCGGGGGACCGGCGGCCGGGCCGGTGCGGCTGACGGTGACCGGGGTCGCGCTCGGCGCCGTCTTCTCCGGGCTGACCACCGGCCTGATGCTCACCCGCCCCGCCGCCTTCGACCGGATGCGCGGCTGGAACGCCGGGAGCCTGCTGGAGCGCGGCTCCGACGTGCTGCTGCCGGTGCTCCCGCTGCTGGCGGTCGGGCTCGTGCTCGCCGCCGCCGTGGCGCCGGGGCTGAACGCCATCGCACTGGGCACCGACGTGGCCCGGGCGCAGGGCGTGCACGTGGGCCGGGTGCGCACGGCCGTCCTGGCCGCCGTGACACTGCTCGCCGGGGGCGCCACCGCGGTCGCCGGGCCGATCGCGTTCGTGGGGCTGATGGTCCCGCACGTGGTGCGCTGGACGGTCGGCCCCGACCAGCGCCGCATCCTGCTCGGCACGCTCATCGCCTCCCCGGTACTGGTGCTGCTGTCGGACGTGCTCGGCCGGGTCGCGGTGCTGCCGAGCGAGATGCCGGTCGGCGTGGTGACCGCGTTCGTGGGCGCGCCGGTGCTCATCGCACTGGTGCGGCGACCGAAGGCGAGCGGCCTGTGAGCACCCCCCGGACACCTTCCGCCCCGGAGCGGTCCGCGGCCCCGGGCCGCCGCTTCGTGCACCGGCCCGCCGTCGACGGCGGGCGGCGGCGCGTCGTCGTCGGCCCCGAACGGGCCAACGTGGTGGTGCGGCAGCGCACGGCCGCCGTGGTGCTGGCCGCCGTCGGCGCGGTCGCCGTCCTCGGGCTGCTCGCCCTGGCCCTGGGCGACTACCCGCTCAGCCCCTCCCAGGTGGTCGCGGTACTCACCGGCCGCACCGACGGCTTCGAGCGCGTCGTGGTCGTCGAGTGGCGCCTCCCCCGCGCGTTGGCGGCGGCGGTGTTCGGCGCCGCGCTCGCTGTGGCGGGCGGGGTGTTCCAGACGCTGACGCGCAACCCGCTGGCCAGCCCGGACATCGTCGGCCTGGCGAACGGGTCGTTCACCGGCATGCTGGTGGCGCTGCTGTTCCTGGGCGGGGGCTGGACCCTGCTGACGGCGGGGTCGCTGGCCGGGGGCCTGGCCGCCGCGGTCGCCATCTACCTGCTGGCCTACCGGGGCGGGATCAAGGGCTTCCGCTTCATCGTGGTGGGCATCGGCGTCTCGGCCATGCTGGCGTCGGTGAACACCTGGCTGATCCTGCGGGCGGACGTGGAGACCGCCCTGTTCGCCTCCGCATGGGGCGCGGGGACGCTGAACAACGTCACCGCCCAGACCGCCTACCCGGCCGCCGCCGCGGCCGCCGTGCTGATGGCGGTGCTGCCGCTGGCCGCCCCGGCGCTGCGCCAGATGGACCTGGGCGACGACATGGCGCAGGCGACCGGCGTGCGCGTGGGACGGGCCCGCACCGCGGCGATCGCGGTGGCGGTCGCCCTGGTGAGCGTGGTGACGGCGGTGGCGGGGCCGATCGCGTTCGTGTCCCTGGCCGCACCGCAGATCGCCCGGAGGATCGCCGGGGCCCCGGGCATCCCCTTGGTGGCCACGGCCGCCTTCGGCGCCGGGCTGCTGCTGGCCTCGGACCTGATCGCCCAGCACGTGGTCCCGCTGACGATCCCGGTCGGCGTGGTCACCGTGGTCTTCGGCGGCGGCTACCTGGTGTGGCTCCTCATCCACGAGGCCCGCAAGGGCCGCTGACGGGGGCGGCGGCCCCGCGGCGATTCGGCGACGTGCCGCTTCGTCCGCATGTCGACTCGGTGTCCCGGGTGGTCCGGGCGGCCGCCGTCACAGGGACGCGTTCGGAACCCCGTTTCGGCCTCCCCGGACGGGGGACGTTCCGGGCGTTCCCGGCACCGTACCGATGGAGGACCCCCCGATGGCGCCCGTCACCGACCGCGTCCTGTTCAAGGTCGTCCACAACCTCTCGGTCGAGAAGGCCGGGATCAACCTGACCCGCCACACGAACCGGGAGACCCTGCACGTCGTCGCCCGCCCGGCGCGCGGCCACGCTGACGTCCTGGTGCGGTGCGGACAATGCGGACGCACCGAGCGCCACCGGATCCTCGACCAGGAGGGGACACGGGCCCTGCGCCGGGCCTCGGCGAAGAAGTGGGGCGGGATCGCGGCCGGTGTCGCGGCGGCCGAGGCACTGCTGATCTTCACCGGTGCGGCGGGGAGCTTCCCCGGCGCCCTGCTGGTCTTCCTCGGCCTCGTCGGGCTCCTGGTCACCACGGTGATGGCCGTGGCCGGACCGCGCGACCTGCACGGGACCACCCGGATCGACGAGGACGGGAACCCCTGGCAGCCCACCGCCACCAAGGAGGAGCAGAAGAAGGCCCTCAACGAGCGGGTGCCCGAGGGGGCCGGTGCCTTCTGCATGGTCATGGTGGAAGGGGTGGTCGATGGGGAGGACCGGAGGAATCAGCCGGGGCGGCGGCCCGTGGACGGTCCGGACAGCCTCCCCGGCTGATCTCAGGCGGGGCTCAGACCCGCCCGGCGGGGGCCGCGGGGGCCGTTCCCAGAACCGCGCCCGCCATGGCCTCGTGGCCCGCGGCGTTCGGGTGGACGGGGGCGGCGTCGACCGCGTTCAGCGGCTCCATCCACCGCACGTCCTCCGGCTGGCACAGGTCGTGGCCGATGGATCCGGTGTAGGTGTCCACGTATTCGGCGCCGTGCGCCTGGGCACGCTCGGCGAGCATGTCGTTCAGGCTCTTCTGGGTGTCGCGCAGCCAGGGCGCGTCCCCGGCGGCGATGGGGACGGTGCCGTGGCAGTTGGACCCGTCGTCGGGCATGATCACCGGGTAGCCGAGGAGCAGCACGCGCGCGTTCGGCGACCGCTCGGCGATCCCCTCCAGCACCCCGTCGATCTTCGGTGCCGTCTCCTCGATGCGCTCCTGCAGCTCGTCACTGCCGCCCGAGGTGAAGCTGTTCTTGCAGGGCCGGCCGTGCGGGTCGAACACGCCCAGGATCGCGCACCGGGTGACGATGTCGGCGAAGCCCATGTCGTTGCCGCCGACCTGCAGGGTGACCAGGTCGGTGCCCTCCTCCAGGGCGTCGAACTGCGGCGGGTTGGAGCCCTGCGGCTCGGTCATGTGCTCGGTGGTGGCGCCGCCGCAGCTGATGTCGGTGAAGGAGTCCGGGGACAGGTCGGCGGAGACCAGGGCGGGGTAGTTGCGGTCGGAGCGGCCGCACTCGGCGTCGACCTGGTCGGGGATGCCGACGCCGGAGGTGAAGGAGTCGCCCAGCGCGGCGTAGTCCGCCACAGCCGCCTCGGCGGGGGCGGGGGCCGCCGATGCGGGGGCGGCGCCCAGCAGTGGGGCGGCCAGGGCCGCGGCGGCGACGGGGACGGCGGCCAGGGAGAGCCGTCGGGCACGGGGGGATGGGGGCATGGCGCGACCTCGCGTGGTGTCCGGGGCGGCCGGGCACAGGGGGACCCGGGCCGCGGGGTGCGGGGGAGTCGGTGGACACGTGGGAGGCTGCGCGCAGCGGACGGAGCGGACGTCCGCGAAAAACCCTTACCGGTGAGTAATCCTCACCGCGGCGCAACAGGCGCGTCAATCCCCGCGGCGGGCCCATTTCCGGGCGCCCGCCCCCGCCCCGGCCGGGAGGGCGGGGTCCCGGAGGGCGCGTCCGCGGCGCGGCCCGGAGAGGTAGGGCCGCGGCGCGGATCAGGCCAGGTTGTTCAGCGCCTGGCGGGCCAGCTCGGGCATGAGCTGAGCGGTCGGCCCCCACGCCAGCGTGGGTGCGCCCGTGCCGCCCGCCCGGGGCTGGATCTCCCGTTCCACGGTGACGACCGTGTTCTCCAGGCGGGTGAAGGCCATGCCCTGGTAGGTGCCCTCCCCGTTGTCGACCAGGACCACCGCGCTCTCGTCGCCGACGCCGGGGTCCTCCTGCCGCACCACCTCGCCGAGGATGCCCGTCTGGTCTTCGGCCGCCGCATCGTAGACGGCGGCGGCGAGGTCCGGTGTGTCCGCGGACTCGTACCGGATCCGGAGCACGTGGAACGAGCCGTCATCGGCGAGCTGCTGCCACATGCAGCTCTTGCTGGGGGCCGTCCCCTCGGAGGACTCGGAGCGGGTGGGCTCGTCGCCCATCCCGAGGCCGCCGAGGGTCTGCGGGCCGACACCGGTGCAGGCGTCGGCGGGCAGCCGGTAGGGGCCGGGGCCGACGGCCACCTGGGTCGGGGTGTCCGGCCCGGTGTAGGCGGCGACCCCCTCGTACGGGTCGGGCGCGGACTCCTCGCCGGTATCCGCGCCGGAGCCGCCGTCCGCACCGGGGCCGTCGTCCGCACCGTCCGCGGCGCCGTCCTCCCGGCCGCCGCTCCCGGTGCCGGTGCCGCTTTCGGCCCCGGCCTCCCCGGCGGCGCCCCCGCCGGTGGCACTCTCCTCGCCGTCCCCGGCGACCCCCGTCACCACGACGACCCCCGTGACGACCACCAGGGCCAGCATGAACGCGCCCGCCCCCAGGGCGGCCCACCGGCCCGCACCGCTCGGCCGCGAGGCCGGGGGCGGCTGCACCGCCTCAGGAGGGGGAGGCGGCGCTGTCAAGGGCGGCCCCGGCGGTCCCGGGGGTGGCGGAGACTTCTGCATCGACACCGATTCCTCTCCTCACCGGATGCGGAACGCACCATAGCGGTCCCACTCTGATCGATCGATGCACAAGGTGGCGAATCGATCCGTCGGTGAATCGACCCGTCGACACCCCCGTCCGGTTCCCGGTCGCGCGGACCGGACCGCCGGATTCCGGGGGCGGGGTGCGGAGAAGGGCCGCCCGGTGCCGCCGGTCGGCTCCGGGCGCGCAGGGGCGGCGGAACCGGCCCGGGGGACCGGCGCCTCAGCGGTCGCGGGACAGTTCGGAGAGCTTCTCCATGCAGTGGACCAGGCTCTCCAGCACCAGCGCCCGCTGGGCCGGGGACAGGTCGCCGAGGATCTCGTCCTCCAGCTCGTCCACCGATTCCTGGGCGCGGGCCAGCACCTCGGCGCCCTCGCGGGTGAGGACCGTGCGGCGGACGCGGCCGTGGTCCGGGTCGGACGTGCGCTCCACCAGGCCGCGCTGCTCCAGGGAGCCCAGCACCTGGTTCATCGACTGCGGCGTCACCATCGACCGCCGTGCGAGCTGGGCGTTGGACAGGCCCGTGCGGCGGGCCAGGACCGACAGCACCGTCAGCTCCGGGACGCTCAGCCCGTGCGGGCGCAGCCGCCGGTTGAGCTCCCGGCGGATCCCCTGGTCCACGCGGCCGGCGACGTAGGTGAACGACGGGGGCGCCGCGGGGGCGGCCGGCACGGTCGTCTCGGGGGTCGCTGCTGTGGATTCCCTAGGTGGCACGGGCGCAGTCTAGCAGAATCGCATTCCAAGGCTTGTCAGGAAACCTGATGTCTCCCTACACTCGTGCCGCGCCTGCGCCGCTCGCCGGGAAATGGACTGCCATATGCAGGTGAGAGGTGGATATCAATGCGTCCGTCCTCGCCGCTCTGTCCGGTCGCATGCCCTTCTCTTTATAACAAGCTTCCTGATGCATTGGTGAGGGCGTCCGCCTCCAGGCCGCCGCCGCTTCCGACGGATGGACCGGGACGTCGACCGGTCGATGAATCGACAGATCCGCAGGTCCCCTCAGCACACCCCCTCAGAGGGAGGACGACACATGGACGCCGAACACATCCGGATCCAGCACACGGGACCGGCCCCCGTCCCTGACGCCGCCACCCAGTACATGGTTCCGATGCGCGACCGCGTGCGCCTGGCGACCGACGTCTACCTGACGGGCGACGGCTCCCCCGGGCCGGTCGTCCTCATCCGGCTCCCCTACGACAAGGACGGCCCTTTCATCTCCCTCCCCGAGATCGCCGCCTACATGGTCGGGCGCGGCTACCACGTGGTGGCGCAGGACGTGCGCGGCAAGTTCCGCTCCGAGGGTGAGACGCTGCTCTTCGTCCACGAGGCCGCGGACGGCCACGACACCATCGACTGGATCGCCGGGCAACCGTGGTGCGACGGCACCGTGGCCATGTGGGGCGACTCCTACTACGGGTACACCCAGTGGGCCGCCGCCTCGACCGGCCATCCGGCGCTCAGGGCCATCGCCCCCCGGGTGACCGGCACCCGCCTGGGCTCACTGCCCGAACCGGTCGGCGAGGACGGCGCCATGGAGGTGGAGATGAGCATCCACCGCATGTACCCGGTGACCTTCTTCCACGACAACGACGTCCATCTCTGGACGCCGGACTGGTCGCACCGCCCCTACATCGACAACGTGGAGCGCTTCTTCGCGCAGATGGGCGCCAGGTCGATCTCGTTCGACCTGTGGCACCCGGACAACCCGGTGTTCCTGCAGCGCTTCCCGTACGGCCACCCCTACGACGCCCGCCCCCTCCCGGTCCTGCACCAGATGGGCTGGTGGGACAACTGCGCGCCATGGCACTGGCAGGACGTCTTCGCCCTGGCCGATCGGCCGGGATGGGCGCAGGGGCAGTACCTGTTCATCGACTCCATCGACCACGTCAACGTCGGCCTGTCGGAGGCCGGAGGCCGGAGGGAGCGCACGGCCGAGGAGTTCCGCGCGTTCCTGCCGGAGTACCTCGAACCCGCCCTGGAGTTCTTCGACGTCTTCGTCAAGGGGCAGGGGTCGGCTGCCGACATCCCCAGGGTCCGGTGGAACCTGGCCCATACCGAGGGCTTCCGGACGAGTGCGAGCTGGCCGCCCGAGGGGCTGTCCCCGCTCACCCTCGCCCTGTCCCCCGAAGGGCGGCTGGTCCCCGGGGACGGCCCCGGCGCGGAGGCGGTGCCCGGCACCGTCGTGGAGTGGACCCACGACCCCGACGACCTGGTGCCCTCCCCGGTCACGGACCCGTTCGCCGCTTTGCGCGAGTACCCCGACGAGCGCGCATGGGCGGACCGCCCCGACGTGCTCGCCTTCGACGGCCCGGAGGCCGGGGACGACACCGACTACGCGGGGCCGGTGCGCTTCACCGGCGAGGTCGGCAGCACCGGCCCGAGGATGGACGTGTTCGTCCGGCTGCTCGACGTCGCCCCGGACGGCGCCGCCCACCTGGTGGCGCGCGGCCAGGTCCACCTGCCCGACACCGCGGGCGGCCGCCGCGTCGACGTGGACATGGGCCAGATCGGCTACCGGCTGCGCGCCGGGCACCGGTTCCGTGTGCACGTGGCCTCCAGTGACTTCCCCGAGTTCATGCCGCAGCCCGGAAACGGGCTGCACCCGTGGACGGCCGCGACATCGGAGAAGAACCACCAGACCCTGCGGCTCGGCGGCGCCGACGGGGCGCGTGTGCACCTGAACCGCCTGCCGGAGGCGCCCGGCGAAGGGGGGACCGCCCGGCTCGGCGGAACCGGAGAGTGAGGCGCCGGGCCGGAGCGCCGTTCCTGCGCCGGATCAGGGGGTGAAGGATGATTATGGCAGGTTTCCTGTCTCTCCTGTCAGGGGAACCGCAGTTTTCTCTCCTTCACCCCTTCCTCGTATATCAGGTAAATTGATATTGTTCTGGCGTGGATGAGAACTACCCCCCTCTCACGCACCCGCCCCTCACGCCCGGCGCGGGGATCGGTTCCTGGCCCCGCCGCCGTGCCCGTATCTCGCCCGGTGCCGTCGCCCTCCGCCAGGGCGGGCGGGCACTCACCTACCGGGAACTGGCCGACCGCACCGACCGCCTGGCGGAGGTGCTGGCCGGGCTCGGCGTGCGGCACGGCGACCGCGTCGCCTACCTCGGGCTCAACGACACCGCCACGTTCGAGACGATGTTCGCCGCCCAACGCGCGGGGGCGGTCTTCGTGCCGCTCAACCACCGGCTGGCCGCGGCGGAGCTGGACTACATGCTCGCCGACAGCGGGGCATCGGTCCTGGTCGTCGGCCCCGGCGGCGAGGAACCGGACGAGCGCCTGCGCGCGCTCGCCTCCCCGCACCGGGAACTGCGCCACCACCTCTCCTACGACGAGCTGGCAGGGGAAGGGCACGCGCAGGCCGCGGCCCCGTCCCCGTCGGCGTCCGAGGCCGGGTCCGACGCGGCCCCGCGCGAAGCGGTGTCCATGGACGACCCCGCGCTGTTCCTCTACACGTCGGGCACCACGGGCCGCCCCAAGGCGGCGGTCCTCACCCACGCCAACCTGACCTGGAACACCGTCAACCAGCTCGTCCACCTGGACTTCACCAGCACCGACCTCGGGCTCTGCATCGCGCCCCTGTTCCACGCGGTGGGCCTGGGCCAGATCTCCCTCCCGCTGCTCCTCAAGGGCGGAACGGTCGAGGTGGTCCCGCGCTTCGACCCGGCGGCCGTCCTGTCCCTCATCGAAGAGCGCCGGGCCACGTGCTTCTCCTGCGTGCCCACGATGATGCGGATGATGGCCGAGGACCCCGGCTGGTCCGAAGCCGACCTGTCCTCGCTGCGGCTGGTCCTCTACGGGGGCTCGCCGATGCCCGCCCATGTCGCCGCCCGATGGCGGCGGCGCGGGGTTCCCGTCCACCAGGGGTACGGGATGACCGAGGCGGCCCCCGGGGTGTCCATGGAGGCCGCGCTCCCCGACGGCGCCCCGTCCGCGGGCGCTCCGCACTTCTTCACCGACACCGCCCTCCTCGGGCCGGACGGGCGCCCGGCCCCGGCCGACGGCGGTGGGACCGGGGAGCTGCTGGTCCGCGGGCCGAACGTGTTCCCCGGCTACTGGAACCGGCCGGTGGAGGAGGCCGGGTTCCTCACCGACGGCGGCGCCCCGGGCGGGCCCGGCGACTGGTTCCGCACGGGCGACGCGGTGCGGGCGGGCGACGGCCTGCTGCACGTGGTCGACCGGGTCAAGGACGTGTACATCTCCGGCGGGGAGAACGTCTACCCCGCCGAGGTCGAAGCGGTGCTGAGCGAACTGCCCCAGGTGGCAGCGGCGGCGGTCGTCGGCCGCCCGGACGAGCGCTGGGGCGAGGCCGGGGTCGCCTTCATCGAGGCCGCCCCCGGGGTGGCGGCCGACCCCGCGCCGATCCGGGAGCACCTGGAGGCCCGGCTGGCCCGCTTCAAGCTCCCCAAAGAGGTCGTGTTCGTCGACGAGCTCCCGCGCACCGCCTCCGGCAAGGTCCTGCGGCACCGGCTGCGGGCCCGCGCGGGCGGCTCCGCCGGGGGGCCGGCGCCGGCCGCTCCCGCCCCCGCCCTGCCCGGGTCGCTGGAGGTTGAGCGCCGCGGTGCGGTCGCCGTGCTGCGGCTGTGCCGTGCGGCCAAGCGCAACGCGCTGGACGACGCCACCGTCACCGGGATCGGCCGGTTCTTCGCCGAGCCGCCCGCCTGGGCGCGCGCGGCGGTGCTGGACGCCGAGGGCGGCCACTTCTGCGCCGGGCTGGACCTGTCCGAGCTGGGCGGCCGCGACGTCGAGGGCGCCCTGCGGCACTCGCGCATGTGGCACAGGGCGTTCGCGTCGGTGGAGCGGGGCGGGCTGCCGGTGGTGGCCGCGCTCAAGGGCGCGGTGGTCGGCGGCGGAATGGAACTGGCCGCCGCCGCGCACATCCGGGTGGCCGACCGCACCGCCTTCTACGCCCTCCCGGAGGGGCAGCGGGGCCTGTTCGTCGGCGGCGGCGGGTCGGTTCGGCTGCCCCGGCTGATCGGTGCGCACCGGATGGCCGACCTGATGCTCACCGGGCGGGTGCTGGACGCCGAGGAGGGCGCGGCGGCCGGGCTGACGCAGTACCTGGAGCCGGAGGGCGGGGCGCTGGAGCGCGCCGTCGCGCTGGCCGAGGCGGCCGCCGCCAACGCCCCGCTCACCAACTTCGCCGTGGTCGAGGCGCTGCCCCGGATCGCCGAGGCCGCCCCCGAGCTGGGGTACCTCACCGAGGCGCTGATGGCCTCGGCCGCGTCGAGCAGCGCCGAGGCGCAGCGCCGGATGGAGGACTTCCTGCGCAAGCGCGCGGCCAAGGTCCAGCGGAACGCGCGGACGAAGGGAGAGGACGAGTGACCGCGACCGGACGCGTGCTGCGCGCACCGCGCGAGGACTGGAAGACCACGACCCGGATCGGCTCCTTCGCACACCGCGCCGAGGAGGCCCACGGGCTGCGCATCGACGGCTACCCGGAGCTGTGGCACTGGTCGGTGGACCGGCCCTCCGAGTTCTGGGCGCAGGTCTGGGACCACTTCGGCGTGCGCAGCACGACCGACCCGGGGCCCGCCCTGGCGGAGGAGGCCATGCCCGGCGCCCGCTGGTTCCCCGGGGCGCGCATCAACTACGCCCGCCACCTGCTGGAGGACGCCGACCCCGCGCGGCAGCGCGACGGGGACACCGCCCTGTTCGCCTACTCGCAGACGCGGGACGAGATCCGTATCGGCTTCGGTGAGCTGCGGGAGAAGGTCGCGCATGCGCGCGCGGGGCTGCGGCGCCTCGGCGTCCGCGAAGGCGACCGCGTCGTCGGCTATCTGCCCTCCGTCCCCGAGGCGGTCGTGGCGTTCCTGGCGACGGCGTCCCTGGGGGCGGTGTGGGCCTCGTGCGCCCCGGAGTTCGGCGCGCGCGGGGTCCTGGACCGTTTCGGGCAGCTGGAGCCGACCGTGCTCATCGGCGTGAGCGGGTACAGGTACGGCACGAAGCGGATCGACCGCTCCGCGGAACTGGCGGCGATCGCGGCCGGGCTGCCCGGTCTCCGCGCCGCCGTGCACGTGCCCTACGGGGAGTTCGACCGGCCCCCCGCAGCGCCGCCCGGAGTGCCGCCCGCACGCGCGGACGGGTCGGCGCGGCCGGACTGGACGGACTGGTCGGAGCTCACCGCCTCCCCGGATCCGGCCGCCCCCGCGTACACGGACGTGCCCTTCGACCATCCCCTCTTCGTCCTGTTCTCCTCCGGCACCACCGGGGCGCCCAAGCCGATCGTGCACGGGCACGGCGGCATCCTCGTGGAGCACCTGAAGAACCACGCGCTCAGCTGGGACCTGGGGCCGGGTGACCGCCTGCTCTGGTACACCACCACCGCCTGGATGATGTGGAACGCCCTCGTGTCGGCCCTGCTGGTGCGCGCCGGTGCGGTCCTGATCGACGGTGACCCGCTGCGCCCCGACCCCGAGCTGCAATGGCGGCTGGCCGCGCGGACGCGCGCCACGGTGGTCGGCGCCAGCCCCGGCTACCTGATGCGGTGCCGCGCCGACGGGCGGGACCCGGCGGGCGCGCACGACCTGTCGTCGGTGCGGCAGATCGCGGCGGCGGGCTCCCCGCTGCCGCCCGAGGGGTACCGGTGGGTGCTCGACCGCTTCCCGGACGCGCTGCTCAACGTGGGCAGCGGCGGCACCGACGTGTGCACCGGACTGGTGCAGGGCGGGCCCGCCCAGCCGGTGCGGGAGGGGGCGATCGCCGGGCCGTGCCTGGGGGTGCGCGCCGAGGCCTGGGACGACCGGGGGCGCCGGGTCACCGGGGAACTGGGCGAACTGGTGGTCACCCGCCCCATGCCGTCGATGCCGGTGGGGTTCTGGGGCGACGACGGGACCCGCTACCGGGACGCCTACTTCGCGCACTACCCCGGTGTGTGGCGGCACGGCGACTGGGTCCGCTTCGACGCCGACGGCGGCTGCACGGTGGCCGGGCGCTCGGACGCCACCCTCAACCGCGGCGGGGTCCGGTTGGGCACGGCCGAGTTCTACGGCGTGGTGGAGGAGCTGGACGGGGTCGAGGACAGTCTGGTCGTGCACCTGGAGGACGGTCCCGGTGGCGGTGGCGGCGGCATGGGGCGCCTGATCCTGTTCGTCGTCGTGCGTACGCCGCTGGACGAGGACGGGCGCGCCCGGATCACCGCGGCGGTCCGTGCGGCGCTGTCCCCGCGCCACGTGCCCGATGAGGTGGTGGAGGTTCCGGCCGTCCCGCGCAACCGGACCGGAAAGAAGCTGGAGGTCCCGGTGAAACGGATGCTCCAGGGGCATCCGCGCGCCGAAGCCGCACCGCCGGGCGTGGCGGCGGACGAGGCGGCGCTGGACCCCTTCGAGGAGATGGCGCGGTCCGAGGAGATGGCACGGGCCGAGGGGAGGTCGGCCGGGTGAGTTTCACGGGAAACATTGGGAGCGCGGCGGGACGAAACGGGCAGCGGGCCGACGGGCACGTCCTCCTGGTCGGCGGCGGGGTCATCGGCAAGGGCTGGGCCGTGCAGCTCCTCGCGCACGGGCACCGCGTCGTCCTGGCCGATCCGGCGGTCGGCGCGGACGAGGTCGCCCGGCACGTCCGGCAGAACCGACACGCCGTCGAGAGCCTGGGCGGCGACCTGGACGGCTGGGAGTCGCGCCTGCACGTCGTCCACGACACCGGCGGCGGCCTCGAAGCCGCCCTCGACGGAGCCGTCTGGGTCCAGGAGAGCGGCCCCGAGGACCCCGGATTCAAGTCCCGGCTGGCCGCCTGGCTCGACGAGCGCCTCTCCCCTGAAGTGGTGATCGCGTCCAGCACGTCCGGCACCATGCCGAGCGCGCTCGCCGCCGAGTGCACGAGCGCGCCGGGACGGGTGGTCGTCGGGCACCCGTTCCACCCGGTGCCGGTCATCCCGCTGGTCGAGGTGGTGGGCAACGCGCACACCGCCGACGAGACCGCCGAGCGCGCGTGCGACTTCTACCGGTCGCTGGGCAAGCGGCCGGTGCGCGTGCGGCGGGAGGTCCCCGGCCACCTGGCCAACCGGTTGCAGGCGGCGCTGTGGCGGGAGGCGTACTCGCTCGTCGAGCGGGGCGTGGCGACCGTCGCCGACGTCGACGCCGCGATCACGAACGGCCCCGGGCTCCGGTGGGCCCTGCTGGGGCCACTGCTCGGCCAGCACCTCGGGGGCGGCCCCGGCGGAATGGCGCACACCCTGGAGCACTTGGGGCCGCCCGCCCAGGAGTGGATGGACGACCTGCGGGACGCCCGCCTGAGTCCGGAACTGGTGTCGCTCTTGGTGGACGGGGTGGACCGGGAGGTCGGGGACCGCGGCGCCGACGAACTGTCCGCCGTGCGCGACGCCCTGCTGGTGCGCCTGCTCCAGGACAAGCGCGACGCGGGCCGTTCGCTGCCCTGACCCCCTCCCCGCCCTTCCGCCCCGCCTACTTCCGGAGGACCACCGTGCCCACACGCTATGAGCCCGCCATCGACCTGGACGCCGTCGAGGCCATCGACGTCCACACCCATGTGGAGGCCGACACCTGCGGCCACCACTCCCTCGACCCGGAGCTGATGGACGCCTCGGCCGCCTACTTCAAATCGACGGACCTGCGCACGCCCACCGTCGACCAGATCGCCGAGCACTACCGGGCCCGGTCGATGGCGGCGGTGGTGTTCACCGTCGACGCCGCCACGGCCACCGGCCACCCGGCGCTGTCGAGCGAGGAGATCGCCGAGGCGGCGGCCCGCAACAACGACGTGCTCGTGCCGTTCGGGTCGGTGGACCCGCTGAAGGGGACGGCGGCCGTGGACCGGGCGCGGCGCCTCGTCGAGGAGTACGGGGTGCGCGGCATCAAGCTGCACCCCAGCCTGCAGGGGTTCGCCCCGGACGACACCGCCCACTACCCGCTGTACGAGGCCCTGCAGGACGTGGGGGCGGTGGTGCTGTTCCACACCGGCCAGACGGGCATCGGCGCCGGGCTGCCGGGCGGGCGCGGGATCCGGCTGCGGCTGTCGGACCCGATGCGCATCGACGACGTCGCCGCGGCCTTCCCGGAGCTGCGGATCATCATGGCCCACCCGTCGGTGCCGTGGGCGGACGAGGCGATCGCGATCGCGACGCACAAAGCCAACGTGTCCATCGACCTGTCCGGATGGCTGCCCCGGTACTTCCCTACGGCGCTGGTCCGCGCGGCGGGGCGCTACCTCAAGCACAAGGTGCTGTTCGGGTCGGACTTCCCGCTGATCACCCCCGACCGCTGGCGGAAGTCCTTCGCCGACCTGGACATCCCGGAGGAGGCGCGCCCGCTGATCATGAAGCACAACGCGGCGCGCCTCCTCGGCCTCGACGGCGGGGAATGACGCCGCTCTGGCACAGGGGCGGCCGTCCGGGCATCCAGTGCGGTGAAAGGGGCGCTCCAGAGCGGATCGGGTGGCGCGAGCGCCGCCCTCGTCGCCTTCGGGCCGCCCGCTCGGACCGCGAGCGGCCCGCCGTTCGGTCGGCAGGGCCGGTGCACCGGCCCCGCGACCCGTGCGCGTGTCGGTCAGGAATCGAGAAGCGCTGGTCATGGGCGCGCATCTAGCGTTGGGGACATGGCGAACATCGACTTCATCACCCTTGGTGCGACGGACCCCGCGGCCGCCGAGAAGTTCTACTCCACCGCCTTCGGGCTCGACGGACGGATCCGTGTCCGTCAGGCGCAGGAGCCCACGGACGGGTTCCGCGGGTACACGCTCTCGCTCACGGCTGCGCAGCCGGGCGACGTGGACCTCCTCGTCGGGGCCGCGCTCGACGCCGGGGCGGAGGAGATCAAGCCCGCGACGAAGTCGTTCTGGGGCTACGGCGGCGCCCTGCGGGCGCCGGACGGTGCGGTCTGGACGATCGCGGCGTCCGCCAAGAAGGACAAGGCCCCGGCGGCCCGGCGGTTCGACGACATCGTCCTGCTGCTGGGACCGGACGACGTGGGCGCGAGCAAACGGTTCTACGTCGAGCGCGGGCTCGCCGTCGCGAAGAGCTTCGGCAGCATGTACGTGGAGTTCGACACCGGGCGGAGCCCGATCAAGTTCGGGCTGAACAAGCGGCGTGCCCTGGCCAAGAACGCGGGCGTGGCTCCCGGCGGGACCGGGTCCCACCGCCTGACGATCTGCGGGGACCTGGGCACGTTCACCGACCCGGACGGGTTCGTGTGGGAGGCGGCGGACCCGGCCTCCGAGGGGTGACCGCCGCGGGCGCCATGGCGGCAGCCGCCGCCGGGGCGCCCCCGTCCGCCCCGCCCCGGGACCCGCGACACGCGCCGACCCGGTCAGGAATCGAGAAGCGCCGGGAATCGGCCGCTCCTAGGGTGATCTGCATGGACATCACGATTCACACCACGCCGCTCCCGCACACCGACCCGGAGGAGTCGCTGGCCTTCTACCGCGACGTCCTCGGCTTCGAGGTCCGCACCGACGTCGGGCAGGGCACGATGCGCTGGATCACCGTCGGCCCCGCCGACCAGCCCGGCACCAACATCCTGCTGGCGCCGCCGACGGTCGACCCGGGCCTCACCGAGGACGAGCGCCGGATGATCCACGAGATGATGGCCAAGGGCACCTACGGGTGGATCCTGCTGGCCTCCCACGATGTCGACGGCGTTTTCGAGAAGGTGGAGGCCCGGGGCGCCGAGGTCGTCCAGGAGCCGACCGACCAGCCGTACGGCATCCGGGACTGCGCCTTCCGCGACCCGGCGGGCAACCTGGTCCGCATCCGGCAGGCCGACTGATGTGCCACCCCGCGTGGGGAGCCGCGCTCGCCGCCGACCACCGGTCCCGCGAGCGCGGCGGCCGAGAGCGGGAGCCGGAGCCGGAGAGCGGCCGAGAGCGGGAACCGCGGAGCGTCCAGGGGCGCGCACGGCGGCCGGGGGCCCGCGGCACCGGGGTCGGCCGCGGCCCTGCCGCCGGGCCGCCCGTACTCTGACTCGCCAGACGACCGACGCGATCCGCCGACTGCGGGTCCGCAGGAATCGACGGGAGACACGCATGACCGACGCTCCGCCGCGCGCGCTTGAGGAGAGGATCCGGGACACCCGGGCGAGGCTGGAGAGCGACGTCGACCTGTGGGTCGCCAGTGCGGGCGCCTCGAAGGGCGCCTACCTCGTCCCGCTCTCCTACATGTGGGACGGGAACACGTTCCTCGTCTCGACGGCCGCCGCCTCGGTGACGGGCCGCAACCTGCTCGCCGACGGGCGGGTCCGGCTCGCGCTCGGCCCGACCCGGGACGTGGTCCTCATCGACGGCCACGCCGAGCCGGTGGAGCTCACCGAACTCCCCGACGGGACGGGCGACGCGTTCGCCGAGGCGACGGGCTTCGACCCGCGCGAGAGCGCGGAGCCGTACCAGTACTTCCGGATCCGTCCGGACCGCATCCAGGCCTGGCGCGAGGTCAACGAGATGGAGGGCCGCCACCTGATGCGCGGCGGAGTCTGGCTCGGCTGACCGGGGGGAGCGGCGACGGCCCGGCCGGTGCCCCGCCCGGTGGCCCCGGACGGGCGGCGGCTCGGTGGGGTGCGAGGCGGATGGCGACGACGGCGGATGCGGGCGGTCTTTGCGGCAGCGCTGTCGGGCGGCGGGCGTGCGCGCCATCGCCCGCCACCTGGGACGCGACCCGGGCCGTGCCCCGGGAACCATCAGCCGCGAACTGCGCCGGGTACCCCCCGGCCGCGCCGCCCGGCAGGCGGGGCCGGGGAGCCGCCCCGGTCCCGCCGTCGCCGCCATATCCGGTGACCCCTGCGCGCGGTGCGGTTGACAGCGCCGCCGGAGGGGACACCCACCTCGCTCGCTGCGGCCTTCCCCCTTGCGCTCCGGTGGCCGGTCAGCCGGGGAGAACCCGTGAGCGGGGCACGTGTCGTTCCGTTGTTCTCAGGGCATGCGCCTTTTTGCCCACAGGCTGTGGACGAATCCTTTACGGCAGCACACCCTCGTGCAGGGCGCGCAGGACCGCGTTCGTGCGGTCGCGGGCGCCCAGCTTCACCAGGATCGCGGAGACGTGGTTCTTCACCGTCCCCTCGGCCAAATGCAGGACCCCGGCGATCTCCCGGTTGCTGTACCCCTCCGCGACCAGTCGCAGGACCTCGCGCTCGCGCCCGGTGAGGTCCTCGATCCGGACGGGGCCATCCGCCGCGGGCGGCGGGCCGTCCCGGACGGCCCGGAGCAGCCGGTCGGTGATGGACGGCGCGACCAGTGTCCCCCCGGCCGCCAGGGTGTGCACGGCCCGGGTGAGCTGGTCCAGCGTCACGTCCTTGAGCAGGTACCCGCGCGCCCCCGCCCGGAGCGCCTCCAGCACCAGCTCGTCGTCGTTGAACGTGGTCAGCACCAGCACCGGCACCCGCGACCCCTCCTCACGCAGCCGCTTCAGCGCCCAGATGCCGTCGTGGCGCGGCATCCGCAGGTCGAGGAGGACCACGTCGGGCCGGGCCTCGGCGATCACCTCCAGCGCCTCGGCCCCGTCGCCGGCCTCCCCCACCACGTCGATGCCCGCCAGGTCCAGCAGCCCGCGGATGCCCTGGCGCACCAGCGTCTGGTCGTCGACCACCACCACCCGGGTCATCGGACCGGCATCCACGCCGACACCCGGAACCCGTCGCTCCCGTCGAAGGCCGCGCCGCCCCCGAGGGCCTCGAACCGCTCCCGCATCCCGGTCAGCCCGTTGCCGGGCCGCGCGTCGGCGGCCCCGCGGCCGTCGTCGGCGGCGGTCAGCCGGACCGTGCCCCCGTCCAGGCCCAGGTCGATCCACAGTTCGCGGGCGTCCGCGTGGCGCAGCGTGTTGGTCACGATCTCCTTCACCGCCCGCACCAGCGCCGCCGCCTGCTCCTCGTCGGGCCGGACGCCGTCGGCGACCTCCACCGCCACGTCGAGCCCGGGCGCGTCGGCGCCGATCCGGGCCAGGGACGCGGCCAGCCCGTCGCGCGGGTCCGTGCGCAGCGCGTCCACCGTGGAGCGCACGTCGGCCAGCAGGTCCCGGGCGACCCGGCCGGCCTGGTCGACGTGCTCCCGCGCCCGGTCCCCCTCCCGGTGCCGGGCCGCCTCCAGCTCCAGGGTGAGCACGGTGAGCTGGTGCCCGATCAGGTCGTGCAGGTCGCGGGAGATGCGCAGGCGCTCCGCGGTGCGCGCGGACGCCTCCAGCAGCACCCCGGCCGCCTGCAGCTCCACGTGCGCCTCGGCCAGCTCGCGGCGCATGCGCTGCTCCCGGATGATGGCGGTCACGCTCAGCACCGCCGAGACGTGGATCAGCAGGTACATGCCGACGACGAACGCCCAGGACGACGGATCGTCCATCCGGTCGCTCCAGGCGGCCCCGATCACGGCGGTGTTGACGAGGGCGACGCCCAGGACCGCCCGGAGCGGCAGGACGCTGGAGCCGAAGGCGGCGATCACGACCAGGACGATGGCCAGGGGCTCGGCCTGCGGCGCTGTCAGCAGGACGCACCAGCCCAGGACGACCGCGGCGGCGTAGCAGCCGCGCTGGACGGCGGGCCGAGCCCCCTCGGCCAGCGCCGTGGCCAGCACCGCCGCGATGGTCAGGCCGAAGAGCAGGATCCATGCGGGCGTCGGGATGCGGAGCCCGGCCGGGCTGAACACCACGAAGACGCCGATGGCCACGCACACGGCGAGCATCGCGAAGCCCGACCAGGCCTCCAGGGGGACACGGCGCATGGCACAACGGTACGGGGGGCGGGTGGGGCCCACGGGTGCCGAAAGTCATGGCCGCCGCTCCTGACCTGTGGCACAGGTGCCCGCGGCCGGGCCGGATCTAGCGTCGTCGCCATGAACCGACCTGCCATCCAGGCGGAGAACCTCCGCAAACGCTACGGCGACACCGTCGCCGTCGACGACCTGAGCCTGAGCGTCGACGAGGGCGAGGTCCTGGGCATCCTGGGCACCAACGGCGCGGGCAAGACCACCGCCGTCGAGCTCATCGCCGGACTGCGCGCCCCGGACGGCGGCCGCGTCACCCTGATGGGCCTCGATCCGTGGCGGGACCGGGCGGCCGTGCGCCGGGTCCTCGGGGTCCAGCTCCAGGAGGCCCAGCTCCACGACGCCCTCACCGTCGCCGAACTCGTCGACCTCTACCGGAGCTTCTACCCCTCGCCGCGCCCCCGCGAGGAGCTGCTGGAGCTGGTGGAGCTGACCAAGCAGCGGGGCACCCGCTTCTCCCGGCTCTCCGGCGGCCAGGCGCAGCGGCTCTCGATCGCGCTCGCGCTCGCCGGACGCCCCCGGGTGGTGATCCTCGACGAGCTGACCACCGGCCTGGACCCGCGGGCGCGGCGGCGCATGTGGGCCACCGTCGAGCAGCTCACCGAGGAGACCGTGGTGCTGGTCAGCCACGCCATGGACGAGGTCGAGCGGCTGTGCGGCCGGGTCGCCCTGATCCGTGCCGGACGCGTGGCGGCCCTGGGCACCCCGGCGGAGCTGGTGCGCCGGGCCGGGGCCGCCGACCTCGACGGAGCGTTCCTCGCGCTCACCGGCGAGCGGCTCGGTGAGCCCGAAGAAGAGGAGGAGGCCGCCTAATGCTGTTGTCGAGCCACGCGACGGGGCGCGGGCCGGTCCTCATCGGGCCTGCGGTCGCGCAGGATCGCGAACAGCACGTTGACCCGCCGTCGGGCCGGGGCGATGAGCGCTTGGCGGTGCCACTCGCCCTCGGCGCGCTTGCCGTCGCAGAAGGTGCGGGAGGCCGGATGGCGCCGCAGAGCGCAGAAGGCCGACGGGTGGACGACGCGCTTGAGGGCCTTGTCCCCGCCGGTGGCGCCGCGCGAGTAGCGGATGCGCTCGGACCGGGACAGCACCGGGGCCAGGCCCGCGGCGGCCGCCAGGGCGTCGGGCCCTCTGGAACGGCCGTTGCCGCCTCCGCCGTCTCCGCCCCCGCCCCGCCCGCGCGGATCCGCCGCCGCGGCCTGGTCGGGCGCACGCAACCGACGGAAGAAAGGAGGGCGCCGTGACCTCGCAGACGGCGACGACGCCCGTACGGTCCCCCGCCCGCCCCGGTGTCCGGTCCTGGCTGCTCCTCGCGGTGTGCGAGGCCAAGATGGTCATCCGGGACACCGCGGGACTCATCGTCCCCTTCGGACTGCCGCTGCTCATCCTCGTCATGAGCGCCTCGTCGGCCTCGGAGACGGTGGTCACCGGCGGCCGGACGGCCCTGGACATCTACGTCCTCCCGCTCGTCTTCACGATGGTGGTCGGGCTGATCGGCATCGTGAACACGCCCAGCTTCCTGTCCGCCTACCGCAAGTCCGGGGTGCTGCGCAGGCTCGGCGCCACCCCGGCGTCGCCGATGATGGTCCTGGTGGCCCAGGTCGTGGTGGGCGTGGTGCAGGCCGTGCTCGGCATGGCGGTGGCCTTCGGGGCGGCCGTCGTGTTCTTCGGCGCCCATCCGCCGATCGACCCGGCCGCGGCGCTCGGCGCCGTGGCCCTGACGTTCGCCGCGATGTTCGCCGTGGGCATGGTGGTGGCGGCGGTGGCGCCCACCCCCAACTCCGCCGTCGCGCTCGGTCTCGTCGCCTACCTGGGGTTCGGGGCGCTCGGCGGGATGTTCGGCGGCAAGGCGTCGCTGCCGGACGGGGTGGCGCGCGTGGGCGAGTGGCTCCCGTTCGGCGCGGCGGTCGACGCGCTCTCCTCCGCCTGGGCCGGGGAGGGGGCCGCGGGCGGGCCGATGGCGGTGCTCGCGGCCACGGCCGCGGCCGCCGCCACGGCCGCGGCCGCCGCCGTGGTCGCGGCGGTGTTCTTCCGTTGGGAGTGACCCCGCCCCGGACACGGCAAAGACGGCGAAGGGGCCGCGCGAGGCGCGGCCCCTTTCGGCGTCGGCTCCCATCGGCGCTCGACCCGGTCGGTGCGCGACCCGGTCGGCGCCGCCTCCCTCAGGCGCGGCCGGGGGTGCGGAACAGGTGCTCGGAGCGCAGGGCGGCGTACCCTGGCTTGATCACGTCGTCGATCAGCACGATCCGCTCGTCGAAGGGCAGGAACGACGACTTCATCGCGTTCAGCGTGAACCACTGCATGTCGTCCAGGGTGTACCCGAACGCCTCGGACAGCTTCTCGAACTCCTCCGACATCGACGTGCCGCTCATCAGCCGGTTGTCGGTGTTGACCGTCACCCGGAAGCGCAGCCGCCGCAGCAGGCTGATCGGGTGCGCGGCGATCGACTCGGCCGCCCCCGTCTGCACGTTCGAGCTCGGGCACATCTCCAGCGGCATGCGCCGGTCGCGCACGTACTGGGCCAGGCGGCCCAGCTCGGCCGACCCGTCGTCGTGCACCTTGATGTCGTCGACGATGCGCACCCCGTGCCCCAGCCGCTCGGCGCCGCAGTGCTGGATGGCCTCCCAGATCGACGGGAGCCCGAAGGCCTCCCCCGCGTGGATCGTGAAGTGGGCGTTCTGGCGGCGCAGGTACTCGAAGGCGTCCAGGTTGCGGGTGGGCGGGAACCCGGCCTCGGGCCCGGCGATGTCGAACCCGGCCACCCCGGCGTCGCGGTGGCGCACCGCCAGCTCGGCGATCTCGGTGGCGCGGGCGTTCTGCCGCATCGCGCACAGCAGCGTGCGCACCAGGATGCGGTTCCCGGCCGCGGCGGCGCGGCGCCCGCCCTCGGTGAAGCCCTCCTGCACCGCCTCGACGATCTCGTCCAGGCCCAGCCCGCGCTCCTGGAACAGCTCGGGGGCGTAGCGCACCTCGGCGTAGACCACGCCGTCGGCCGCCAGGTCCTCGGCGGCCTCGGCGGCCACCCGCACCAGCGCCTCGCGGGTCTGCATCACGCCGACCGTGTGCGAGAAGGTCTCCAGGTAGCGCTCCAGCGAGCCGGAGTCGGCCGCGTCGCGGAACCAGCGGCCCAGCTCGGCGGTGTCGGTCGTGGGCAGCCGGTCGTAGCCGGACTCCGCCGCCAGCTCGGCCACCGTGGCCGGGCGCAGCCCGCCGTCGAGGTGGTCGTGCAGCAGCACCTTGGGTGCCCGGCGGATCTGGGCGGGGGTGGGCCGTTCGGACTGACCGAGCATCGGGACTCCTCCGGGGTCGGGGTCGTTGTGTGGTTCGGGTCTGTCGTATACGTGTGCGGCCCGCCCCGCGGGGGACGGGCCGCACGGTCCGGCGGCTAGCCGATGAGGATGCCCGCGATGGCGGCGCTCATCAGGTTGGCCAGCGTGCCCGCGATGATGGCGCGCACGCCCAGCTTGGCGATGCGCTTGCGCTGGTTGGGGGCCAGGTTGCCCAGGCCGCCCAGAAGCACGGCCAGCGAGCCGACGTTGGCGAAGCCGGTGATGGTGAAGGTGACGATGGCGACCGTCTTGTCGGACAGGTCGGCCATCTGCGGCGTGAAGTCCAGGAAGGCCACGAACTCGTTGAGGATGAGCTTCTGGCCGAGGAACCCGCCGGCGGTGACCGCCTCGCTCCACGGGACGCCGATGACGAACATCAGCGGGGAGAAGACCCAGCCGAGGATCTTCTGGAAGCTCAGGTCGTCCATGCCGAACAGGCCGCCCAGGGCGCCCAGGCCCATGTTGAGCAGGGCCACCAGGGAGATGAAGGCGAGCAGCATGGCGCCGATGTTCAGCGCCAGCTTCAGGCCCTCGGTGGCGCCGCGGGCGGCGGCGTCGATGACGTTGTGCGGCTTGGAGTCCTCTTCGCTCTCCATGGCGCCGGTGGCGCCGGGCTCGGCGTCGCCCGCGCCGGTGGAGGTGCCGGTGCCGTGCGCGTGGCTCTCGGCGACGGCCTCGTCGGCGGAGGCGGGGGCCGCGGCCTCGGCGGCGCCGCCACCGGGGACCGCGGGGACGGGCTCCTTGCCCTCGACCGCGAGGTCGGAGACCTCCTTCTCGGTCTCCGGGATGATGATCTTGGCCATCATCAGGCCCGCCGGGGCGGCCATGAAGGCGGCGGCGATCAGGTACTCCATGCTCGCGCCGAGCAGGTAGTAGCCGACGAGCACGCTCCCGGCGACCGTGGCCAGGCCGCCCACCATGACGGCGAACAGCTCCGAGCGGGTGAGCCGGGTGAGGTAGGGCCGGATCACCAGGGGGGCCTCGGTCAGCCCGAGGAAGATGTTGGCGGTGGCGTTCATCGACTCGGCCTTGCCGGTGCCGAGCACCTTCTGCAGGCCGCCGCCGATGATGCGCACGACCCACTGCAGGATGTTCAGGTAGTAGAGCACCGCCGTCAGGGAGGACACGAAGATGACGACCGGCAGCACCTGGAAGGCGAAGACCGTGCCGTCCTCCGGCAGGATCGCCCCGAACAGGAAGTCGATGCCCTCGCCGGAGGCGTCGATGAGGGACTGGAAGCCGAGCGCGACGGCCTGCAGTGCCGACTTGCCCCAGGGCGTGTAGAGCACGAGCACGCCGAAGACGACTTGGACCGCGAGTGCGCCGAACACGGTGCGCGGACGGATCGCACGGCGGTCGGTCGAGAAGGCGAACGCGAGCGCCAGGATGACCAGCATCCCGCCGATGCCCCACAGCACGTTGAGCACGTCCATGCCCCCTCCCTTCTTGGTGGATCTGCGACCGGGCCGGGCCGCGGGGGTCCGCCGGGCCGTCGCGGCGGGGGAGCCCGCCGGGGATGTAAACGATTACCGTGATGTCGCACACTGCAAGTGTGTTACATCTTTTGTCAACCCTTCAGAGTTGTCACAGAACATCGTAAATGAGCTGGTGAGTCCTTGATCGCAAGCCAGGAGGCGTGTCCTGACAGGGGTTCCGGCTCGTGAGAAAACGATTTCTCGACCCCCCGTCCCCGCCCGGTTCCGAGGAGTGAAGTGATGTCCGTCACCATCAGGGAGGTCGCCGAGCGTGCCGGGGTGTCCGTCGCCACCGCGTCGCGCGCGTTGTCCGGCGGCCGCGGGGTGCGCCCGGCCAACAGGGAGCGCGTGCTGCGCGCCGCCAAGGAGCTGGACTACGAGCCCAACGCGGTGGCCGCGGCGCTGCGCAGCCGCACCACCAACAGTGTCGGCATCGTCGTGCCGCGCATCTCCAACCCGTTCTTCGCGACCCTGGTCGAGGCGGTGGAGCGCGAGGCCGCGCGCGGCGGGCAGGGGCTGCTGCTGTCCACCTCCCGGTACGACCCGGAGGTGGAGGCGGGACAGCTCAGGGCGCTGCTGGACCGACGGGTCGACGCGCTGATCGCGGTGCCCTGCCACAGCGAGCGCAGCCGCGCCGCGATCGAGGCGGCCGGGCAGCGGGTGCCCACGGTCCAGCTGGACCTGTGCCTGGACGGGGGCGGCGGGAGCTGGGTCGGCGTGGACAGCGAGGCGGGCATCCTGGCGGCGGTCGAGCATCTGGTGGCGGGCGGGGCGCGCACGCTGGCCTACGTCGGGTCGGAGCCGACGGACTCCTCGGCGCAGGCGCGGCTCGACGGCTACCGCGGGGCGGCGCCGCTGTGCCCGGGCGGCACCGACCGGGTGCTGCTGGGCGACTTCAGCCTGGAGTGGGGGCACCGCGCGGCGCGGCGCCTGCTGGAGAACCGCCGCGAACTGCCCGAGGGCATCGTCTGCGGGAACGACACGATAGCCCTGGGGGTGCTGCGGGAGCTGGCCCGCAACGGGGTGGAGGTTCCGGGCCGGGTGATGGTGACCGGGTTCGACGACATCCCGTTCGCGGAACTGGCCGAACCGCCGCTGACCACGGTGCGCCAGCCGCTGGAACAGTTGGCGGCCGAGGCGGTGCGCACGCTGGCCACCCGCCTGAGGGGCGGCGAAGAGCCGCACCGCCGCGTGGCCATAGCCCCGGAACTGGTGGTGCGAGCATCGACCCGGGCGTAGGGGGGAGCGAGAGCGGTGGTTCCGCCACCCCGGACGGGGAGATCGCGCGGTAAAAGACTGTTCCCCGGGTGATGGAGGACGGCTCTCCATCACCCGGGGAACGGCTCATCATGCGGGAGTCGCTGTCGGCTCCCCCGCCACCCGGCCCCGCCGGGTGGGTGTCATTACAGGCTCGCGCCGGGCTTGAGGGCGCGGGCGACGCGGACCACGCGCTCGGCCTGCACCTGGGCGGCCTTGCGGGAGGTGTCGTCGACCGGGTTGTTGCCCTGGGCGTCCACGTGGGAGGTGCCGTAGGGGTTGCCGTCGACGAACTTGGAGCCGTCGGTGTAGCCGGGGGGCACGATGATCCCGCCGAAGTGGTAGAAGGTGTTCGACAGCGCCAGCAGGGTGCTCTCCTGGCCGCCGTGCTGCGTGGCCGAGGAGGCGAAGCCGCTGTAGACCTTGTCCGCGAGCTGCCCCTGCGCCCACTGCGGGCCCAGCGTGTCGATGAACTGCTTGAGCTGCGAGGCGATGTTGCCGTAGCGGGTCGGCGACCCGAAGATCACGGCGTCGGCCCAGACGACGTCGTCGGCGGTCGCCTCGGCGATGTCCTTGGTCGCCTCGACGTTGGCCGCCCACGCCTCGTTGCCGTCGATGGCGGCCTGCGGCGCCAGCTCGGCGGCCTTGCGCAGCCGGACCTCGGCGCCGGCCTTCTCCGCCGCCTCGGCGATCTCCTTGGCCAGCGCGCTGATGGTGCCGGTCGAGGAGTAGTAGATGACGCTCAGCTTCACGTCGCTCATGGTCGTGTCCCCCACGGTTCGGGTCGCTTGCCGGATGACTGCTTGCTAGAAAGAGTATGCGAATACATTTATTCCTTCGCAAGGGGGTGCCGGGGGGTTGTGTGTGGACGCACACTGAGGCCACGGCCGTCCGGGGGCGCTGGGGACCCGCTGCGCCGGGGCCCAGAGATGCGTGAGGGGCGGGAAGGGGAGGGACACCCGGTGGCGCCCGGGGTACCCTTTGCGCCGTGTACACGGTGCTGAAGCGAGGATGGAGGGCGCGCCCCGGGTGGGTGCTCGCCCTCGCCATCGTCCTCGCCCTGCACTACGTGTGCATCGTCTGCATGGCCGCGGCCGCGTCCGCCGCGGAGGCCCACGAGGTGCGCACCGCCGCCGTCGCCGGAAAGGCGGTCGTCGCCGAGGCCGACGCCGGGCCGGATGCGCCCGCCCCGGCCGCCGGGGCCGCCGACGTGCCCCCGGACGAGCTGGTGAAGGCGGGCGTCCCCCCGGTCCTCGCGGACGGGGACGACCGGCCCGGCGGCGCGTCCGCCCTGGCCCCCGACAGCGCCCACGACTACGAGTGCGACGCCCCCATCATCAACACGTCCGCCTTCTTCGGTGCGGACACCGACGAGGGCGGAGTGAAGTCGCCGGCCGACCACCGGACCGCCTCGACGGCCCTGCTGGTGATGCTGCTGCTCAGCGTCGCCCTGGCGGTCGCCCTGCGCCTGCCCCCGCTGTGGCGTGGGCCGGTGCGGCTCGCCGCGGCCCCGGCGGCCTGGCGCCCGAGCGGCATCCGGCTGCTCACCACCCTGTGCATCCAGCGGGTTTAGATGCCCGCGCGCCGTCCCACCCCCGGCGGCGCGCCTTCACCGGACCCCCCGTCCCTTTCCCGGCGTGCGCCCCCACCAGGGGCGGCGCCCCGAAACGAACCTGGTGAGGACATGTCCAGAAATCTCAGCATCACCTTCGGCCTCCTGCTCGTCCTGGCGCTCGCATTCGGCATCTTCGCCATCGTGCGCTCGGTGAACGGCGGGGGCCCGGCCGAGGCCGAACGGGTCTCCGCCGAGACGCTCGTCAACGACGAGAGCCACTACCTCGACGAGGTGGAGGGCGCCGACGTCACCGTCGTGGAGTTCCTCGACTTCGAGTGCCCGGCGTGCGGGCAGCAGTACCCCGTGATGGAGGACATCCGGGAGAAGTACGAGGGCGACATCAACTTCGTGGTGCGGTACTTCCCGCTGCCCGGACACGTGAACGCCGAGGCGTCCGCCGCCGCGGCCGAGGCGGCGGCCCGGCAGGGCTCCTTCGAGGAGATGTACCAGAAGCTCTTCGAGACCCAGCAGGAGTGGGGCGGGGCCTCCGAGCCCACCCCTGAGGTGTTCGTGGACTACGCCGAGGAGATCGGCCTGGACCGCGATCAGTTCGTGGAGGACATGAACGACCCTGCCATCCTGGAGCGGATCAACGCCGACCTCCCCGACGGCCAGGAGGCGGGCGTGCAGGGCACCCCGACGATCTTCGTGAACGGGCGGCTGATGTCGTCGATGCCGTCGGAGAAGCAGCTCAGCAGCGTCATCGACGAGGAGCTTGAGGCGGCGCAGGAGAAGGCGGCCGAGGAAGCCGAGGGCGAGCAGTGAGCGCACAGAAGGCCGCCGCCGAGTCGGCGGCCCCGTCTCCGTCGCCCTCCGCTGAGCCTCCGGGCGCCGAAGTCCCGATCATGGGTAAGGCGCTGCCGTGGATCCTGGCGGTCGGCGGCGGGATCGGGCTGCTGGCGGCGTTCGCGCTGGCGATCGAGAAGGTCAACTCGCTGGCGAACCCCGACTACGTGCCCACGTGCAGCGTGAACCCGGTGATCAGCTGCGGCACGGTGATGGACACCCCGACGGCGGAGGTGTTCGGGTTCCCGAACCCGCTGCTGGGCATCGCGTGCTTCGCGATCGTGACGGCGATCGGGATGGCGATGCTGTCCGGGGCGTCGTTCCGGCCGTGGTTCTGGTGGGGTCTGCAGGGCGGCGTGGTCTTCGGGATCGGGTTCGTGCACTTCCTGATCTTCCAGAGCCTGTACAAGATCAGCGCGCTGTGCCCGTACTGCATGGTGGTGTGGGCGGTGATGATCCCGATCTTCACCTACGTGACCCTGGACAACGTGCGGACGGGAAGGATCCCGCTCCCGGCGGGCGCCCGCTCGGCGGCGGGGGTGCTGATCCGTAACCACACGGTGGTGGTGACGGTGTGGTTCCTCCTGATCATCGCCGCGATCGCCCAGGCCTTCTGGTCCTTCTGGACGGGGCAGATCTAGACGGCGATGGCCCACCGACGGCCCCGGCCCCGCCAACGCGGGACCGGGGCCGCGGTGTTCGCAGGCCCTCGGCCCGCCGGTCGGCGTTCGGGAGTAGCGGCCGTAACGGCGACCGCGCCGTGGGCGCCCGGTCGGCGGGCGTTACGCTGAAGCCCGTGGCGACAAAACGGGCAAAGTGGGCAGGCGGGCGATGGTTGGCCGTCGCCTTGATCGCTTCTTCGGTGGTCACCTCGGGGTGTACGCCGATCGACCCGGACGAGTTGCCCGGCGTGTACCGCAACGAGGAGACCGGCGGCGAGGTCGTGCTCGATTCCGACGGGACGTTCTTGGTCACCGGCGTATCGTCGGACGAGTCGCTGGGAGGCGGCGGGGGTGCCCCCGCGGACTTCAGCGGCCGATGGGAGTTCGTCGACTCGGAGACGATGAGCGACTTCGTCTACCTGACGGTCGATGACGATGGACTCGGCAAGATCGGCGGCCTCCAGCTCTACCCGAACGGCCGGGGAGAGGTGAAGTTCCGTCCCGATCCGGATGGGCCGCCGTCCCTCGTGCTCACAAAGGTGGACGACCCGTAGGGCCCATGCCTCGCCGACGCGGCCCCGAGGGGCCCCGGGGCCGACCCCGTGTGCTGGCGTACTAGAGCTGTTCGGCCAGTGCGCTGGCGAGGAAGGCGCTCCATTCCATTGAGTGGAAGGCGAGGTGCCCGGCGCCGGGGTACTTGGAGTCCCGGACAGCGGCACCGATGGAGAGGTCGGCGACTTCGACGCAGTTGCTCCGATCGCCGCTGTAGCTGCTCTTACGCCAGATGTGGGGGATGGACATGGGGGCTCCTCCCATCGCAGGGGCTCCTGGAAGGTCCTTCCCCGGTTGAGCACGGGGGCTACACGGGACATGCGTCGGCCCCCGGAGGAGCCTCCGGGGGCCGGTGCCCTATGAGGAGTGGAGAAGGTCAGAGGCGCCGGTGCGCGACGTCGTCGAGGAACGCCTGCCACTCACCAGCAGGGAAGACGAACATCCCGGCGTCGCGGTTCTGCGAGTCTCGCACGGCGGCACCAGAAGTCAACGGGGCGTACTCGACGCAATCCTGCGCACCTCCGCCGCTGTACGACGATTTGCGCCAGGCAAGGTGTTCCATGGTCACTGTTCACTCTCCAGAGACGCCAGAAGGTCGTGAAGGAAGTCGCGGCTCTGAGCGGGGGTGAGGGCGGCGTTCACCACCTCATACCACATGGCGTTATACCGCTGCATCTCGGACTCATCCTCTACGAACAGGCTATCCGTGGGGGTCTCAGAGTAAGCGATCGATGGGTCGAGAGGGTCGGGGAAGTCCATGATTACGAAACTTCCAACGGTGGCCGCATGGAGACCTGCGCTGAACGGCAGTACATAGAGCTGCACATTCGTGCGCGTGGCTGCATGGTCAAGATGGGCTACCTGTTCGCGCATGATGGCGGTGTCGGAGGGGTGGCGGCGGAGCGCAGCCTCATCGATCACCGCTGAGTACTCCGGTGGGTAGAACCGGGTGAGGATCTGCTGGCGCTCTATCCGGGCGTGAACGTGGCGCTTCATCTCGTCATCGGCGAAGGCCCCCGTCCCACGAACGAGGGCGTCGGCGTACTCCGGAGTCTGCAATAGCCCTGGAATGACTTGACATGCGAACGTCCGGATGGCGGTGGCCTCGGCCTCGAAGTCGGGCAGCGCCCGAGTGCCGAAGACGTCGCGGTACCTGCTCCACCACCCCCGCTCTCCCGCGTCACGGGCGAGGCCGTGCATGGCTTCGCGCGTCCCGGTCTCGGTCACCTCATAGAGGTCGAGCAGGGCATCGAGGTCCGTCGTCTTCACCGTCTTCAGGTCGCTCGTCTCGATCCGGCCGAGTCGGCTGCGGGCGATGCCCGACTTCTTCGCGGCCTCTTCCAGCGTGTAGCCGCTCGCGTCGCGCAGGCGACGCAGCTCGGAGGAGAGGCGGCGCCGTCGCACGGTCGGGCTATGGGTTCGGGGAGTCCGAGACATGGCAGCAGTGTAGATCTAGATACTCATTTTTTGGGAATCCTATTGACGTCTGGGATTCCCGAGACATCATGGATGTAACTGTGAAGCTCTGATGACAGTCAGTAGCGATTGGGCATCCAGATGAAGCGACCATACACACGGGGTACCGCCGCGCGGAGCGGAATCCCGAAACCTCCGACCACGCTCCTCCCCTCGCCGGTTCGTCACGGGCGGCTCCGTCCTCCGCCCGAGGGTGCACCATGCTGATCGATCGTCACCCCTGCCCGTCGCTGCGCGACGACTACTCCGGGCGCGGGTGGCTCTTCTTCCGGAGTGGGCGGGGTGCCGAGCCCCCGCTCATCAACGCCGTCTTCTGCGCCCCGCTCCCGTCGCGCTGCGCGATCGCCATCGACGTCACCGAGTACTTCTCCGCCCCGCTCCACGAAGTACGTCCCGAGGTCGAGACCCGCGCCTGGGCCATCGAGCAGCACGCCCGCACCTGCACCCGCTGCGCCGACCTCCTCGCCGTCGCCATCGCACACGCCAGACTCGCCGCGCGCTGAACCACCACCTACGCGCACGGCTCCCCCNCGGGGGGGGGCCGCCCCCCCCCCTCCACATCCTTCTCTTCCGACTCCCACACGAGGTGAGCACCATGGCGACCATCGCCGCCCCAGCCCACGCCCCCGCACCCGCCCACGGGACCGTCCATGGAACCGACGCCGCCCAGAACGCCGAGCTCGCCCACCTGATCCGGCGCCTCGCCGCCGTGCGCCCCGAGATCGTCAACACCGCCCCCGGGCCGCCGACCACCGTCCCCACTCCCGACTGGCAGGTCCAGCGCCACCAGGTGCCCGCCCCGCGCCGCCCTGCTGCGCCCGAGCCCCCACCCCTCTTTCCACCCCACCTCACCGCCGAGGACTTCCCGCGCCCCAAGGAGGAGCGGGATTTCATCGCCCACCTGCGGGCCCAGTCCCTCGGGCGCATGCGGCCCAGTGACCACTGGCCCGCCCACGCCGACGACCGCTTCCGCGCCAAGATGCGCCGCCCGCTCCTGCGCCACCGCATCGCCGACGCCCTCCACCGCGCGGCGCGCCCGGCACGAGTCCTCCTCGGCGCCGTGAACGCGGCGGCGGCCGTGTCACTCCTCTACTGGTCAGCCACCACCGGGCCGCTGCCCCTCTGACCCCGACGTAGAGAATCGTCGAGTGGAGTGGGCCCACGAGGCATGACGAAGGCCCCGCACACAGCGGGGCCTCGCTCAGTCGGCGTCCAGAGTTCCTGGCTTAGTTCATCGGCTTCCCGACTCCCGAGCAGGTGCTCCGCCCGCCCGGGGCCTGGTGCATGGGGGTGGGCTGGCCCGGATCCCCGCTGGCGTAGCTCCCGCAGTCCGGGCAGGTTCCTTCGACAACGCCCATTCGGCGAATTCGTGCCCGCTCCACGGCGGCTCCCTCTCAGACGGCCTCCAGGACCTTGAACGCGTTCCCTGCGCTCGGCTGGTCGCCAGAGCGGAGGGTGTGCACGAACAACAGGCTGATCGCCGCCTTGGAGTGGAAGAAAACCTTGACCCCGAACTTCTGGGGGTCCGAGTAGGCCTTCGTCGTTCGCTCGGAGAACCGCTCCACGCCGCTGACCTCCCGCGACCCGGCGTTGGTGATGAGAGCGGCGAGGTAGCCCTCCACGTCGGCTGACCGGATCTGGCCGCCGCTACCGATCGGGTGCGCGGCCACCGGGGCGGGCGGCTCACCTTCCACGATGGGTTCCTCGTCCAACTTGTCCGAGCCGTCCCCGGCCGACCCTCGTACAACCTGGAGGTAGACCTGCCCACCGGAGGCCAGAGACAGAACGATCCCGTAGGGCCGCTCGGCGTACCCGGACTGCTCGAATGTCGCCGCCTGCGTGATGGCGGGGTCCCCGTCCTGGTTGATCAGGCCGAGGAACCAGTCCTGGAAGCGGTGGGCGCGCACGGGAGTCCCCCTGGTGTCGTCGCGGGTTGGTAGTGGTCAGGCTATCGTTGCTGTGCTGCCACGGCGTGCTGCTAGGGCAGCACGGTGGGGTGACTTGAACTGTGGTGCCGAGGGGCTGGCGCTGGGCAAGGTCGCCGACGCGCGAGTGACGGTGGTCGGCGGTCAGACAATCGCTCAGGCCATCACCACTCCGGATGGGCTGTTGGACTGGCGGCGCGGCGACTGGGGCCGCCTGCACTATGAACCTCTGGACGTCCCCGGCCCCGTCACCGAGAAGCTGCACGCCTACCTCGACCACTACAACCTCGAGTTCGGGGTGTTCGACTTCGCCCTGACCGGATCTGGGGACGACCCCGAACACTGGTGGTGGATGGAGTGCAACGCCAACGGCCAGTGGGGATGGCTTCCCGACTCCGAACTCATCGCCGACGCCTTCGCACGCACGCGCCCGCTCCCCTCATCCGCCAGACAGCGGCGAGTGGAAAGATCCTGCTGCCCCTGTCGGGGTGGCTGCATGGCAGCGCCCGGGTCCTGCTCACCGCCGATGGGAACGGCGGCGCCGAGGGGCCGGTGCTGAGTGGAACGATCTCGTTCATGCTCGCGCGCGCTCACGCCGCGCCCCGCGTGTCCAACCCCGACCAATGGGCACAGATAGCCTCCGACGCCGCTCCCAGGGAGGTCGCCCATTCCTTGGAGCGGATCGACACGGCCACGAAACAGGGGGCCTTCCTTCGGTTCTTGGCTCAGTGTGCCGTTTCCAATGCCCAGCAACTCCTCCCCGAGCACGGGTACTGCCTCGTGGACGCCGTGTCAGGCTCGGTGGCTGTAATCGAATCCCCGGACGGCGCCCTCCGAGTGCGCCAGGCTGGCCCTGTGCGGATGTGGGACCGCATCGAGGAAGTCATCGACGCCTATGACGCCGCCGGAAAACCGGACCAGACCGAGTTCCGGATGCGCATTAGTCCGCAGGGCCAACACATCGAGCACCCGGACATGCCCAGGATCGCCCTTGCATAGTTCAGGGCCCCACGGACCTCGCTCCATCCCGGCTCACTTTCGCCTGGCCCTTGGGCCGAGCGGCGCCCCTTGATGACCGCGACCCGGCACCACCGCGCGCGTTGGGGTGGGGTGGGCCCGCCAAGCAGGGGTGGCCACCCACCTGGACGGTGGGGATGGGAGGGGAGGAAACCTAGAGGCCCAGGAAGGGGCCGTTGTTGTCTGCCCTCGGGCTGAGAAGACTGTCGCGGAGCGTCCACAGAAGGACCAAAGGCCGGTCCAAGGCCCCTAAGCGGCCCCCGAACGCCTTCTTATACTCCCGGCATGTTCGACACCCGCCACCTGCGGACCTTCCACGCGGTCGTGGAACACGGCTCCTTCTCCGCGGCGGCGCGGGAGTTGGGCTACACCCAGCCCGCCATCAGCCAGCAGATGCGGGCCCTCGAACGCGCCGCCGGGACACCCCTGTTCACCCGGGTCGGCCGCCGCCTGCGCCCCACCGACGCCGGGGACATGCTCTTCCGGCACGCCTCCGGCATCCTCCGCGACCTCTCCGCCGCCGAAGAGCAGATCGCCACCGTCCGCAGGCTGCGCCAGGGCCGGGTCCGGCTGTGCACCTTCCCCAGTGCGGGCGCGACCCTCGTCCCGCCGTCCGTCGCCCGCCTCGCCGAGGAGCACCCGGGGATCCGCGTGGAGCTGGTCGAGACCGAGCCTCCAGGCTCGCTGTGCGCCCTCCAGGCCGGGCAGTGCGATGTGACCATCGCCTTCGGCTACGGCGGCACCGTCGCCTTCCCCGACGGCGTCGCCGAGGAGGACACGCTGGCGGTTCCCCTCCTGGACGACCCGGTCGTCATCGTCCTGCCCCGCGACCACCCGCTGACCCGCAAGCACGGCGTCCACCTGTCCGACCTGGCCGAGGAGCGCTGGATCGCCGGGTGCCCCCGCTGCCGCGGCAACTTCGTCACCGCCTGCGCCGACGCGGGCTTCGAGCCCGACATCGCCTTCACCACCGACGACAACCTCGCGGTGCAGAGCCTGGTCGCCGCCGGGGCCGGGATCGCCTGCATGCCCGGCCTGGTCCTGTCCTGCCTGCGCCACCCCGGCGTGGTCGGCCGCCGCGTGGAACCGCCCGCCCACCGCACCGTCGCCGCCTACACCCTGCGCGAGTACGCCCGTGTCCCGGCGACGCGGCTCCTCCTGGAGGTGCTGGAGGACACCGCCCGCCGCGTCGGCGGGAGAGGGGCGGGCACGGTCGGTGTCACCGGGGACGGCCCGATGCCCGGCTCGTGACCGGCACCGCGCACATGCGCGGACTCGGCGATAAGCACGGCTTTGGAACCGGCCGACCAAGTCGCCGTCGACACCGGCCGCAGGGGGGACGAGGCTCGGGACCCGACCGCCTTCCCTCCCCCAGTGCAACGGAGCAGCCGTGTCCACCGCTTCCGAAATCGCGACCACGCCCCGACTGGACGCGCTCGTCGGCGCCGTCCGGGCCGCCGTGAACCGACGGGAGGCCCCGACCCGCACCGCCGGGCTGGTCGCCGATGCCCTGTCCCCGTTCCTCACCGACCCCGCCCTGCTCCCCGCCTCCGCCCTGGAGGCCGACCCGGAGCGGTACACCCAGCACGTTCTGCACGTCGAGGAGGGCGGCGCCTTCTCCGTCGTCGCCCTGGTGTGGCTCCCCGGCCAGTGCACCCCCGTCCACGACCACGTCGCCTGGTGCGTCACCGGCGTGCACATCGGCGCAGAGGACGAGACCCGCTACGCCCTCGCCGGGCCCGAGGACGACCGCCACCTGGTCCCGGTCGCCGCGGTGGTGAACCGTGCGGGGAGCACCTGCGGCTTCGCGCCGCCCGGCGACATCCACCGGGTGTCCAACGCGGGCGAGGGTCCGGCCGTGTCGCTCCACGTGTACGGCGCGGACATCGGCCGCCTCGGCTCCAGCGTCCGCCGGGTCTACGACCTTCCGGTCCGCGAAGGGTGAGCCCCCAACAGGCCGTGTCGACCTCGGGGGCCGGACGCCACCGGAGCGGTTTCAGCGTCCGTCCCCCGGGATCGGCGCCGAGGTCGCGGGGCCGCGCGGCCGCCGCGTCATACGATCGCCTCAAGCGCCTGCGGCAGCGAGGTGACCCCCTCGTCCGCGAGGAAGTGGCCCGCTCCGGGGACGACGAGCGCCGTCGTTCCGAGGAGACCGGCCAGGCGGTCGGTGTGCTCGACGGGAACGTACGGGTCGTCGTCGGACCGCAGGACGGTGAGAGAGGCGACCTTCTCCCGTACCCCCGCCGGATCCGTCCCGTCCCCGATGAAGCCGTCGAGGACGGGCAGCGCCGGAAGCGTGTCCACGAACCCCGCGACCAGCACGAGATGCCCCAGGCGCCAGGGGGCGGAGAGCGAGGCGAGGTACCGCAGCACGGCCAGGCATCCGAGGCTGTGCGCCACGACCACCGACCCCTCGTCGGGCGTCCCCACCGCCTTCGCAACGGCCGCGACCCAGCGGTCCGGGGCCGGTGCCTGGGATTCCGGCAGCGCGGGCACGTCCGTCCGGAATCCCGCCCGGTCCAGGTGCTCCGCGAGCCACCCGAACCAGTGGTCCTCGGGCGTCGCTCCGTAGCCGTGGAAGATCGATGCCCGTCGTTGGGTTGCCATAGGTGCCATGCCCCGGAAGGTAGGGGTTCACGTCAGCGTGAAGGTCAAGTCGAAGGAGAGCCGGTGCTGATCAGCGAGCTCGCCGCGCGGACGGGGGTCTCCGCGCGTGCGCTGCGCCACTACGAGGAGCGCGGCGTCCTGGTCGCCGGGCGCGACCCCAACGGCTACCGGGCCTACTCCGAATCCGACGTCGTCCGGGTCCTCCAGATCAAGACCATGATCGACGCCGGGCTGCCCACGAGCACCATCCGCCGCTACATCGACTGCGCGAGGACGGGGGACCACGGCGTGACGCTGGAGATGTGCCCGGCCCTCCGCGCCGAGGTCGACGCCATCGCGGCCCGCATCGAGGAGCAGCGGGCGTCCTTGGAGGAGAAGCGCGAACGCCTCGGCGCTCTCACCCCTGAGGGGTGACGGGCCTCACGCCTGCCGCTGCCGACCGTAGGCGAATCGGCGGAGGGCCCCTCGCTCACTCCCTCCGGGCCGCGTCGTCCTGGGCCCCCGCCCGGACGGCCTCGTGGACCGCGCGTGCCGCGCGGCCGCCCCAGCGGGAGCGGGGGCCGCCGAAGGGGTCCGGGGCCTGGCCGGGGGTATCGGTCGGGCACGCCACGCAGATCGCGTCCGACGCGGTCCCCGTGCACGCGTACCCGGCCTCCATCACCGCCTGCACCTTCGCCTCGACCGCCGTGGCCAGCAGGTTCGCCAGCCCGGAGTCGGACAGCGGCGCCGGGACCGCCACCACGATGTTGATCGTGCCCGGCCGCGGCCCCGCCAGGGGGACGTCCAGCCGCAGCTCGTCCAGGTCCGGGGAGTCCGCCGCCCAGGTGGGCCGCCCGATGCCGACGGTGGCCAGCGCCTCCGCCCCGTCGTCGGAGGCGAACCGCGCCCGGGACACGTCGGCGGCGGTCATCAGTCCCACCCCGCGTCCGCGCAGGCCCGAGCGGGTCGCGATCCGCCGCAGGTGCGCCGCCGGGTCCAGGCGCCGGTAGTCGCCGGAGACCTGGGCGTTCACTACGAAGGTCCGCTCGCCCAGCCCGCCGCCGAGCACTGCGGAGGAGAGCATCCGCCAGCCGGGGCCCACGTCCCACGCCAGCGCCCGCAGCTCGCGCCCGTCCTCTCGGCGCGCGTGCAGGCGCGGTGCGATGAGCGCGCCGCCGGGTATCGCCGTCGTCCTGTCCAGCCTGTCCACGGCGCGACTTTAGCGGGCCGGAACCGGCTCCGGGCGGTGGACCGCCGCCGTGGCGGCCGCGCACACCCAGCCCAGGGCCGCACCCCACAGCAGGCCGACCACCGCGCCGCCCGCCGCGTGGGCGCCCCAGCCCAGCGGGCCGAGCCCCATCAGGGCCGCAGGAGCCGCCCCGCGCAGCACCCCGGCGAGCGCCGTCCCGAGGGCGAAGGCGCCCCACGCCGACAGCGCGGTGCGCGCCCGCCCGGCATGGGGGCGGCGCCGGACCGCGCGGGCGGTGAGCACCCCGGCGACGGCCGCGACCACGCCCACGGCCGCCAGGTCGGCGAGGAAGAGGGGCCAGGGCCCGCCGCCGACCGGAAGCGCGCGCAGGGGCGGCGGTCCGTAGGGGGCGCCCAAGGCGGAGGGGACGACGAGCCATGCTGCCCTCGCGTTGAACCAGGTGAGGAAGGCGGTAGAGCCGAACAGCAGGGAGGGTGCCAGGGCGGCGAGCGCGGCGGCGGCACCTGCGCGCCGGGAGGGGGAACCGGCCGGGCTATTGCGAATTTCTTTCACGTTTTGCAGGATAGTGACTCAGGTCTCACAAGGACAGGGGTTCGGCGGGGACTCCCCTCCTCCGCCGAACCCCTGGTGCGACCGTGCCCCCCCTGGGCCTCGCCGGGGCCGCTCCGGACGCGCATCGCCGGGGCGGCCCCGGTGAGGCCCCCTCCCCCGGAGAGGTGAGCGTGACGCCCACGACGCGAACCCGGCGCCCTGCCCTGCGGACCGCCGCCGTCGCCGCCGCACTGGTCCTCGCCGCGGCCGGCGTCGCGGCCGCCACCCGGACCGAGCCCGGACCCGTCCGCTACATCACCGACGACCGGGGGCGCGCCCTCCTCCTGCACGGCTTCAACACCTCCGGCTCGGCCAAGGACGACCCCGACTCCCTCCCCTGGATCACCGAGGAGGACGTGCAGCACGAGTACGACACCATGGGCACCAACTTCGTGCGCCTGCTCATCCAGTGGAGCGCCGTCGAACCGGAGCCCGGCGCGTACGACGGGGCCTACCTGGACGCCGTCGCCGAACGCGTCGACTGGTACGGCGAGCGCGGCTACCACGTCCTCATCGACATGCACCAGGACCTGTACGGGGCGGCGGTCTCCCCCGAGCGGCACTCCGGCAACGGGGCACCGGACTGGGCCACCCACACCGACGGCCTCCCCGTCGCCGAGCAGGACATGTGGGAGCTGGTGTACCTGGAACCGGGCACCATGCGCGCCTTCGACCACTTCTGGAACACCACCGGCGACCACCCCGAGCTGATGGAGCGCTACGCCGACGCCTGGGGCGCGGTCGCCGAGCGGTTCGCCGGCCACCCCGCCGTCATCGGGTACGACCTGATGAACGAGCCCTTCGGCGGCAGCCTGCAGGGGGCGGCGTTCGAGAGCGGGCCGCTCGCCGAGCTGTACCGCCGCTCGACCGAGCGGATCCGCCGGACCGACGCCGACACGTGGATCTTCGTCGAGGGCCAGGCCGTCGGCGTGAACTGGGGGGCGCCGTCGGCGCTGCCCCGGCTGGACGACCCGCGCCCGGGCGAGCCGCGCATCGTGTACGCGCCGCACGCCTACCCGCTCCCCATGGACCTCGGCCGCGCCTACACCGGCTCGGGGCGCGACCAGGTGGACGCCGCCATCGCACTCTGGGAGCAGAACGTCCGGGTGACCGCGGAGCGCCTGGGGGCGCCGGTCGTCCTCGGCGAATTCGGCCTGGACATGTCCGGGGAGGGCGCGGGCGAGTACGTGGAGAGGATGCTCGACGTCACCGACGGCATGGCGAGCGGGCGGGCCTACTGGTCGAACGACCACGACGGGTGGGGGCCCTGGGCCGACGAGGACCTGACGCCCGGTCCCCTCGCCGCGGTGATGGACCGCGCCTACCCGCGAGCCGTGGCGGGGGAGCCGGTCGGCATCGCCTACGACCCCGAGGGGCCCGAACTCACGGTGCGCTTCACGGCGGAGGAGGGCGTCTCCGGCCCGACCGAGGTGTACCTGCCGGAGGACGGATTCCCCGGCGGGGGCGAAGCGGCGGTCACGGCGGAAGGCGGTGCGGAGGGCGCCGTCGACACGGCCGAGGAGTGGGACGGCGAGCGACGGGTCCTGTCGGTCGGACTCGCCTCACCCGAGACCGGGACGGAGTACACCCTGAGCGTCCGACCGGCGTGAGGGGTGCTTCGGTGACGGCTCCTTGTGAGGGAGCGGGGCGAGGATGGGCTGAGGGGAGTGGGGTATGGATCGCTTCCTCGTCCTGGGGTGTGACCGGGGACGAATCAATTCCCACCCCCCCTTGACCGCGGAGCCCGGCAGGGCTCGTCCGACCGGCCCATCTTCCGGGAGGGAGGCTAGCCCTCCCCCACGACAGAACGCTGGGCCGATCCGGGCGGAGGGTCGGCGGGGGCGCCCGCCCCGCGCCGTGTCCGGGGCAGGACCAGGTAGGTCAGTCCCAGGCCGACCAGGCTCAGCACTGCTCCGGCCAGCCCGGTCCACCGCAGCGCGTCCGCGGCCACGATGAGCCCGCCGAGGGCGGAACCGCCACCATCGCCGCGGTCCTGCCGTGTCTGCGCGACGAGGGCGAGCGCCTGGTGCCGACCTGCCCGAACCTCCTCTCCGACCTGTCCAGGGAGCGGCAGCGGATCACCAAGGCCATCGCGGACCTGGAGTTCTCCCGGTCCGCGCTGGACGAGGTCATCGCCGCCGCGCCCGCCGAGGTCGCCGGACGCGCGGCCGGCCCGGAGGGGGCTCCGGCCTCCGCCGGGTGATCGCCTTGCCCCGGCGCCATCCGTCCGCCGGGCAGTGGTCCGGCAGGTGGGCCCCGGCAGAGTTATGGACCATGCGATCCAAAACCTGCTAGCGTTCCCGCCATGGGACGACCCCGGAAGTTCGACGAGGAGCGCGTCGTCGAGGCGGCGAGCCGCGTCTTCTGGCGCAAGGGCTATGAGGCCGCGTCCACCGACGAGCTGTGCGCCGCCACCGGACTGACGCGCAGCAGCCTGTTCAACGCCTTCACCTCCAAGGAGCACCTGTTCAAGCGGGCGCTCGCGCACTACCTCGCCGACCGCTCGGCCCGCCAGGCGGCCGTGCTCGACGCCTCTGACGGCACCGGTGCCTCCGGAGCCGAGCGGATCCGCCGCGTGTTCGCCCTGATCGTCGAGGACGAGGCGGCCAACCGCGGGGGGCCGGGCGAGGGCGGCCCCGGCTGCTTCTCGGTCAACACCATCACCGGGATGGCGCACCTGGACACCGAGATCGCACGTCTCATCGACGCCGACATGGAGAAGCGGCTGTCGGCGCTGCGCCTCGCCCTGATGGACGGCCGACTGGACGGGTCGGTCGCCTCCGGACGCGACCCCGCCGACCTGGCCTGGTACATCAACGCGGTCATCTCCGGCATGCGCATCGCCGGACAGGCCGGGGCCGATTCCCGGACCCTCGAAGCCATCGCGGCCACCGGGATGGACGCGCTGACGGTCTGAGGGGGCACCGCCGACCTCTCCGCCGTCCCGCCGACCGGCTGTTCGGGGCGCGTGCGCAGCTCCCCGGCCCAACGTTCACCCGTGTTTTGGACTATGTAGTCCATAATTGGAAGGAGACCACCATGGCCCGAACCGCGCCCGGCGCGTCCGCACCGATGGCCGAGGAGGCCGCCCCGGCGACAGGGACGGCGCAGCCCCCGGACGGGACCGGACGCCTCCCCGACAAGGTGCCGCCGACCGTCCACCTCATCGCCCTCGGCATCTTCACCATGGTCACCAGCGAGTTCGCCGTGGGCGGCCTGATGCCGCAGATGGCCGAGGGGCTGGGGACCGGGGTGCCACGGATCGGCTACCTCATCACCGCGTTCGCCCTGGCCATGGCTTTCGGCGGCCCGGTCGCGGCCACCGCCCTGCACCGGCTCCGGCCGACGACCGCCCTGCTCGTGCTCTTCGCGGTGTTCTTCGCCGGGAACGCGCTCGCGGCGGCCGCCCCCGGCTACACCACGATGCTCGTCGCGCGGATCGCCACCGGCGCCGCGTCCGGCGCCTTCTTCGGCGTCGGACTGAGCGTGGTCGCCCGGATCACCCGCCCCGAGCTGCGCGGCCGGGCCACCGGGATCGCGATGCAGGGGCTGATGGTCGGCACGCTGCTCGGGCTTCCACTCTCCATGTTCCTCGGCGAACTGTGGGGGTGGCGGGCCACCTTCGCCGCGATCGGCGTGCTCACCCTCCTCGCGGCCGGGGCGAGCGCCGCCGCCCTCCCCCGCCTGGAACACCAGGACGAGGCCGGTGACCTCAAGAAGGAGGCCGCGGTGTTCCGCGACCCCCGCCTCCTGGGCGCCATGCTCTCCTCGACCCTGATCATCGGGGCGACGTTCGCCGCGTTCTCCTACTTCACGCCCATCCTCACCGAACTGACCGGCTTCTCCCGGGGGACCGTGCCGCTGCTGCTCCTGGTCTACGGGGCCGCCACGGTGGTGGGAAACGCGGTCGTCGCGCGGTTCGCCGCCTCCCGGACCCTCACGGTGATCGGCACCGGGCTCGCCCTGAACACCCTCTTCCTGACGGTGTTCGCGCTGGCCGCCGAGCACGCCGTGCCCGCCGTCGCCGCGATGGTCGGGATCGGCCTCGTGGGGGTGACCATGAACCCGGCGATGATCACCCGCGTGCAGCGGGCGGGGAACGCACGGCCGCTGGTGAACACGGTGCACTCGTCGTTCATCACGCTGGGCGTGGTGGTCGGCTCCTGGGGCGGCGGGCTGGCGATCGGCACGTTCGGTCTGCGGGCACCCCTGTGGACCGGAGCGGTGCTGGCCCTCATCGGGCTGGTGACCCTGATCCCGAGCGCGGTGAAGGCCGGGAGGGGCTGACACGTCTCCTCCCCGGGACCGCCCACCCCCTCCCGGGCTCGCCCCGTCGCACCCCTCACCCCGTCCGGGGCCGGGCGGCGGGTGTCAGTCCCACCAGAGGAACCAGTCCCCCGTGGGGGCGACCCTCTCCGCGAGCGACTCGATGGAGCCGATGCCCTGGAGAACGATGTCCGGGCAGTACGCGTACATCTCCATCGCGGCGAGGGCGGCCCCTCCGGGGGAGGCCGGCGCCCGGTCCACCACCAGCTCGATCACGTCGCCCGTCATGCCGACCAGCTCCGCCCCGTACTCGGCGTGGAAGTGCCGGAGCACGGCCATGTGCTGGTGGCCCTCGATGCCGTGGTTGCACGCCCCGTCCCACCGGAGCAGGGCGGGCACCTCGTGCCCGGCGGACGCCCGCACCAGCATCAGCAGGGTCGTCGGGGAGGCCACGGCCCAGGGGGCCGACGGCTCCGGCTCGAAGAGCACGTCCCGGTCGGCCCCGGGGCGGTCGGGGGCCTCGTCGAGGTGGGCGAGGCGCTGGGCGAGGTCGGCGGCGTCGTGCACGAGGCTGGGCGCCGGGCCGTCGCCGGGCCCGGGGTCGGGGAACGTGCGGACATAGAGGTCCTGGAGGAGGGAGACCGGGTTGTGCTTGTTGCCCAACGCCAGCGCCGACGTGTCGACGGAGCCGTCGAGCATCTCCCAGGGGATGAGGGTCGGCGACGGGTCGCCGCTCAGGACGGGCCACCAACCACTGGAGTCGTGGAGCGCACGGAGAGAGGACCAGAGGGGAAGGACCTCCTTCTCGGGGACGCGGGCGACGTAGACGGGGGAGCCTGCGACGTCCATCGCGACCCGATCCATCTGCGGGAGCAGGCAGCCGCGCTGCGCGCATGCGGTGCGCAGTACGGGGATCGGCATAGGAAGGTGCATGTCGCGACCCTAAAGAGGCGCGAGGACAAGCAGGGCGTGATCCGGCGAAACCGTTGGCGCCCCGTGAAGGACGGAGTGCTGTCCGGCCCGGACCGCTCGGGGGTGAGGAGGGGGGAGGGAGGGGAGGGACAGGGAGGCGCAGAGCACAGAGCAGGGGCCCGCATCCGGTTTGGCGTAGGGGATTCGAGCGGCTATAGTCATCCAGGTCGCTCTGAGCGGGACCGCAAGGTCCGGGTTCGGGCGGCGGGTCTTTCTCGGTCGAAGCGAAC
>NZ_ANBH01000146.1 GCF_000341185.1 Nocardiopsis chromatogenes YIM 90109 | reverse complement strand
CGTGTTCCCAACCTCCCCGAACACCACACCTAGCCCGGGGCCCCGATCGCAGGAGAATCCCTGGCGAACCGATTATCAAGCGTGGTGATTTCATTACCCCCCGCCACGACAGGGGGCTATCATGTCAGCCCCTCCCCATTCTTTCCTGATTTCGCCGACCGCCGACTCCGTACGTCGGATCCGGTTTACCTGTTGGCCGGACGCGGCCCCGGCCGCCCTTTCGCGCCCTCTGCATTCACAGATGCCGCTACATTCTCAGCGGCAGGTTGTACCCAGCAGAAAGAAACCCCCATGGCCTACGGCAACAACACTCCCCCG
>NZ_ANBH01000145.1 GCF_000341185.1 Nocardiopsis chromatogenes YIM 90109 | reverse complement strand
GCCCCCTCGTCTTCATCCTGGTCATCGGGGGATGCATGGCCGCCTTCCTCTCCACCGGCTCCGACGGCGGCGGAGGCTCGTCGTCCTCTGATGGCGGCGACGGCGGGAACTCCGAGGGCGGCGGCTCCGAGGCGGCCGCGATCGGCGACACCGTGGAATCCGGCGCGTTCGCGTTCACCGTCACCAACGTGGAGTCCGGCGTCACCGAGGTCTCCGACGAATCCGGCATGCTGACCGAGACCCCCGACGGCCAGTACGTGGTCGTGGACGTCACCGTCGAGAACATCGGTGACGAGTCCGGGATCTTCGATTCCTCGTCGCAGACGCTGATCGACGCGGACGGCAAGGAGTACAGCACGGACACGGCGGCCGAGATGACCGGCGGCACGGACAGCTTCGTCAACGAGATCAACCCCGGGAACTCGGTCGAGGGCCAGCTGATCTTCGACGTCCCCGAGGGCGTGGAGCTCGACACGCTGGAGCTTCAGGACTTCATCAGTTTCGATTCCTCGGCCGTGGTGGACGTCTCCGGGGCGTAGCCGCGGTACCCGCGCCCGCCGGCACCGGTTCCGCCGACGGGCGCCCAGCGCCCGCGGTGGGCCTGCACGGGCCCCCGCCCTCGTCTGCCGCATCCCGGCCTCACGGCCCCCGCATCGGTGGTGGATCCCGATGCGGGGGCTCGTCCGATATCCGGCGCAGGTGGTGTGGCACGCCAGGCGAACGCCGGTCACACTCCGGGCGCCCGCCGGTGGAATCGGCTTCGCAGGGGGCACCGCACGCACCAGGGTGAGAACCGGCCCTCCCCTTCAGCGGCGTTCGTCCGCCTTCTTCCTTCGTCCCGACGGCCTGAGCAGGAACCCGACCACCACACCCACCACCACGGCGCCGGTCAGCGTCGCCCACAGGGGCGCGGCCACGGAGACGAACAGCACCTGGATTTGCGTCGTGTCCCGGTTCTGCAGGACGAACAGCACCGCCAGCACCAGCAGGGCCAGTGCCACCCACACGCGCGGCGGAACCGACTGGAGGACGCTCCGCCCTTCCTCCCGGCCGTCCCCGGCCCCCGCCGCCGCGCCGCCCGGCAGGCTTCCCTCGGCCATCGCTCGCCTCCCGCCCCTGCCACTCGTCCCCCGAACGAACCGTTCCGGTCCCTTTGACCTGCCCGGGAAGGGATCAGGTGTTGGGCAGGGGGCGGCCAATTCTCCGTACTTCTCCGGCGGCCGCGCCCGGCAGGGCCGCGCTCGGCCGCCCTGCCGGGCCGCCCTGCCCGGTTCACACCGGGGCGTTCTCCAGCAGCCGTTCCGCCGCCGCGCGCGCCCGCCGGGCGGGGGCCGGGTCGCCCGTGATGCCCGCCGTGACGATCGCCCCCTCGGCCAGGAGGAACACCGCCTCGGCCTCCGCTTCCCCGCCCCCGGCGTCGCGCACCCACCCCTCCACCTGGGCCCGGAACGCCTCCTTGTGCGCCCGCACCTCCGCGAGGACCGCCTCGGACGCCGCGCCCATCTCTCCGAAGGCGTTGATCCACGCGCACCCCCGGAAGCCGGGCCGCGCGAACCACTCGGCCAGCCAGTCGAACATCGCCGACACCCGTCCTTGCGGGCCGTCCGCGCGCTCCACGTACTCGGCCAGCTCGCCCCGCCACCGCCGGTCCCTGCGCCTGAGCACCTCGACGATCAGCTCCTCCTTCGCCGGGAAGAGGCGGTAGATCCGCTTGAGCGGCAGCCCCGACCCGGCCCGGACGGCGTCCATGCCGACCGCCCGGATCCCGTGCTCATAGAAGAGCCCCTCCGCCGTGTCGAGGAGGGCCTCGCGGTCGCGGCGGTGCTGTTCGTCGCTGATCGGGGCGGGCATCGGGACTCCTTGACGTTGAGAACGATCGTTCCCTACATTAGTCCGCACCAATGGAGAACGCACGTTCTCAACGACAGGAGGCCGCAGTGACCGAGCCCCGACCGCCCTTCCCGCCCTTCACCGAGGAGACGGCCCTGCAGAAGGTCCAGGCCGCCGAGGACGCCTGGAACACCCGCGACCCCGAACGCGTGGCTCTCGCCTACACCCCGGACTCCGTCTGGCGGAACCGCGACGTGTTCCTCCAGGGGCGCGAGGAGATCGCCGCCTTCCTTGCCCGCAAGTGGGAGCGCGAGCTGGACTATGCGCTCCGCAAGAGCCTCTGGGCGTTCCACGGCAACCGGATCGCGGTGCGCTTCCAGTACGAGTGCCGCGACACCTCAGGGCAGTGGTGGCGCAGCCACGGCAATGAGCAGTGGGAGTTCGACACGAACGGCCTGATGCTCCGCCGCGAGGCCAGCATCAACGACGTGCCCATTGCCGAGTCCGACCGGCGCATCTTCGGGACCCGCCCCAAGGAGGAGTACGGGATCGAGATCCCGCTCCGCTGACCGGCCGCCGCCCAGGGCGGCTCACTCCGCAGCCCTGGGCGACAGGCGTCGACGGCGATGCAGGGCCGCACCCACGGCCCACTCGTCACCGTCCGCCCCCCGTTCCGCTGCAATGGCCCGGTACTCGGCTTCCAGCACCTCAGGATCGGTGGGGGCCGCCGCCCCCGCCCCCACCGCTCTCCGCCGTCGCCATCGCCCCAGCGTGCCGACCGAGCGTCCCGGGCTAGACCCATTCGGGAAGCTCCGGGAGTCCGCCGGGACAGGACAGCCCCTTCCCGCCCGTGCGCCCCGCGAGCCAGCCGAGGAGGTCTCCGGGGGTTCCGGTGACGGTGCGGCGCGCGCTCCCCCGACCTTCCCAGGCCCCAGAGGACCCCAGGGGCCCCACTGACCCCACCAGCGCTCCGTCGGCGTCACGCAAGTCGAGTGGCGGAACCCCATCGCGCCCCGCGAAGTACCGCACCACGTCCTCAAGGACGACACGGGTCGCCTCCCCAGGAGCACCGGAGAGTTCGTACCCCATGCCCAGGTCGGCGTGGTGCACCTCCAGCTCCCTGAGCCGGATGACGAGAATCCTCCGGGGCGTGCACTCCTCCCCCGTGAACGGGCGGATCCGCCGCCCCCACGCCTCGTCGGGCAGGGTCCGCACCGCCTCGTCCAAGCTCCCCGCCGTGCGGACGATGTCCGCGACCAGCTCGGCCGCGGGCCGGTCCGCCCCCTCCTCGATCTCGGAGTCGCGCGCCTGCCTGCTGGGGTACTGGAGGTTCTCCACGCCCGTGCGCGCCCAGTCCAGCAGGCGTTCGAGCGCGGGGGCCTGCCGCGCGAGGTGGTTCAGGACGTGCCCGCGGGTCCAGCCCGGCAGCGGCGTCGGCGCGCCGATGTCCGCGTCGGTCAGGCGCTCGCAGGTGGCCAGCAGGCGCGCGGTGGCGTCGCGCAGCAGGCGGAGGTTCTGCGGGGTCGGGGCGAGCTCAAGGGGTTCGACGGGCACGGCGCACTGACCTCCAATGGCACGGTATTCCTTTATGCGGAATCCATTTTCCGTAAAGCGAAGTGCCGTCCATGCTCCCAGACGCGCCGCCCCGTCCTCGGCCGGGGCCTTCGACCACCCGGTGCGCGGCCCGGTCCGCGGCGGCCGACGGCCCCGTCCCCCGGCCCAGGCGCGGTCAGTCGTCGGACAGGCCCTCGGCCGGGGCGGTGCGGGCCGCCCGGCGTGCGGGCGCCACCGACGCCACGACACCGATCACCGATGCCGCCGCCACGACCAGCCCGAGCGAGGACCACGGCACCGCGACGACGAGGGGCGCCTGGTCCCCCACGATCGCGCCGACCCCGACGATCCCGAACGGGACACCGATCACGATCCCCAGCACCGCGCCGACCAGGCCGATCACCACCGCCTCCACCGCCAGCGTCCCCCGCAGGCCGGACCGGGTCAGCCCCAGCGCCCGCAGCAGAGCGGACTCCCGGGTCCGCTCCAGGACCGACAGGCCGAGGGTGTTGGCCACGCCCACGGCCGCGATGACCACGGTCACCAGCAGCATCGCCAGCGACAGGTTCACCAGGACGTCCAGCGCCTCGGTGATGTCGGCGCGCTCGCTCAGCGCCCCACCGACGAGGATGTCCGGGTCGTCGGCGGCGATGGCCGCCATCTGGTCGGCGATCGCATCGCGGTCGGCGCCGTCCCCGGCCACGCCCCACACCATGGAGCGGTCGGCACCCGCGCCGTCCGGCGCGCGCCGCCCCTCCGGCGCCTCCTGCTCCTCCAACCTCTCCAGGACGTCCTCACGGACCACCGGCGCGGGCGTTCCCGCGGCCTCGGCGAGCGCGGAGGGGTAGAGCGTGAAGTCGCGCTCCACCTCCCCTCCCCCGACTCCGACGGCCACGCGCACGCGCTCCCCCTCATCCGCCCCCAGGGCCTCCATCTGTCGGTCGGAGACGAGCATCACCGGCGCCGCCCCCTCGCCGCCTGGGGGCTCCTCCCGCAGCCTCTCGGCTCCGGCCGCCTCCGCCATCGCGGGCGAGACCCCGACGAGCGTCGACGCGCCCAGCGCCCCGATGCTGACGTCGGCCGTGCGCACGGCCTCCACCGCGCTCAGGGAGTCGATCCCCTCGATCGCCCGCACGGTCTCGCGCGCGACCGACCCGTCCGCCACGCGCACGCCCACGTCCACCGGGTAGCGGTCCCGCAGGTCCGCGTCGATCGTCGCCCGACCCGTCGACGCCGCCGTGGCGAGCGCGGTGATCAGTCCGAGCCCCAGGACCAGCGCGAGCGCCGCCGTCGCCGCCCGCCCGGAGTTGCGGGCCAGGTTCGCCCCGGCCAGGGACGCCGTGCCGCCCATCCGGCGCAGCACCGCCTGCACGGCCCCGAACGAGCGGGCGATGGGGTACCGCAGGGCCGCCAGCAGGCCGAGCGCCGCCACGAACCCGCTGACCACCGCCACCAAGGGCGATGCGGCAGCCGTCCCCGCGCCCGCTCCCGCCGCCCCGACGACGGCCAGGGCCGCGCCGACCGCGTGCACCGCGCCGAACGGGACCCCGCCGCTCACGTCCGCCGAGCGCAGCGCCTCGATCGGCGCCGTCGCCGCCGCGCGCCGGGCCGGAAGCCAGGCCGCGCCGACGGCCGTCCCCAGGCCGATCAGGAAGGCCCCGGCCAGCCCCCACGGGGGCACCCGCAGGCCGTCGCCGACCAGCCCCACAGCGGCCGCACCCGCGTACCCGAGGGCCACCCCTGCCGCCGTGCCGACCAGCGCTCCCAGGGCCCCGGCGATCGCGGCCTCCGCGGCGACCATCCGCCGCACCTGGCGGCGGTCGGCGCCCACCAGGCGCAGCAGGGCGGTGTCGCGGCGGCGCTGCGCCAGCAGCACGGTGAAGGTGTTGGCGATGACCATGGCCGAGGCGAGCAGCGCCACCAGCGCGAACGCCATCAGCACCGTCTCCAGCTGCCGGGAGCCGCCCGCGAACCGGTCGGCGGCCTGGTCCACCCGGTCCTCCGCCGTGGCGGGGGTGAATCCGGGCGGCAGGGCGCCGTCGAGGTCCTCGACCGCCTGCTGCGGCGTCGTCCCGGGCTCGACCAGCGCCAGCGCCGTGCCCGGGGTGTCGCCGGAGAAGGCGGCACCGGGGGCGTAGAGCCGGTACTGCACGCCGGTAAGCGGCCGGAAGTCCAGGTCGGCGACGCCCACCAGGGTGGCCGTCGTCTCCGCGCCCTCCGCGTCGACCAGGCGCATCTCCCCGCCCACGGCGAGCCCCGTGTCGCCGACGGTCTCCGGGTCGGCCACGACCTCGTCGGGCGCCTCGGGCCACCGCCCTTCGGCCAGGTCGAACCAGCGCAGTTCGGGCCGGTCGGCGATGCTGTAGAGGTTGGCGGTGCCGCGCCGCCCGCCGGTGGAGAGCTGGACGGTGCGGGCGTGGACGGGTGCCGCGGCGGCGATGCCGGGCCGGTCGGCGAGCCGGTCGGCCCAGTCGGGGTCGGGGGCGGGGTCGGCGCCGGTCGCCTCCGGATCGCGGTCGACCACCACGTCCGCCCCGGTCAGCGGCGCGGCGGCGACCATCCGCAGCCCGGCGGCCGAGGTGGCGGTGAACACGGCGGTCGCGGCGAGGAACGCGGTGCCCAGGGCGACGGCGAGCAGGACCGCGGCCAGGCGGGCGGGGCGGGCGCGCACGTGCGCCCAGGCGTGGCCGAGCATCAGCGCTCACCGTCCGCGCGGGCCATGGCCGCCACGACGCCGTCGGCGGTGGGGGCCTCCAGCGTGCCGTGCAGGGCGCCGTCGGACATCAGGACGGCCCGGTCGGCGTAGGTGGCGGCGACGGGGTCGTGGGTGACCATGACGACGGTGCGGCCGAGGCGGTCGCAGGCCTGCCGGAGGTGCCCGAGGAGTTCGCGGCCGGAGGCGACGTCGAGGGCGCCGGTGGGCTCGTCGGCGAAGACCACGGCCGGGCGGGTGAGCAGCGCGCGGGCGACGGCGACCCGCTGCTGCTGGCCGCCGGAGAGCCGGCCGGGGCGGTGGGTGAGGCGGTCGCCGAGGCCCAGCGACGCCACGACCTCGTCGAAGAACCCCGGGTCGGGGCGGCGGCCGGAGAGCCGCAGGGGCAGCAGGATGTTCTCCTCTGCGGTGAGCGCGGGCAGGAGGTTGAAGGCCTGGAAGACGAAGCCGATGTGCTCGCGCCGGAAGGCGGTGAGCGCGCGGTCGCCGAGGGCGGCGAGGTCGTGCCCGTCGACGGTGACGCGCCCGGCGGTGGGGGTGTCGAGCCCCGCGAGCAGGTGCATGAGCGTGGACTTGCCGGAGCCTGAGGGGCCCATGACGGCGGTGAACCCGCCGCGCGCGAAGGCCAGGTCGACCCCGGCCACGGCGGTCACGGCGGCCGGCCCGTCGCCGTAGCGCTTGACCAGGCCGGAGGCGCGCAGCGCGGGTTCGTCCCGGTCATTCGGGCGGGGCGCGGCCGCCACGGGTTCTGTCTGTCGGTTCATGTCGCCGTTTCCGTGTGGGTGCGTGTCGGTGTGTGGCCCGTGTCGTCCGCGTGGCGCGTCCGACGGCCAACGGCACGCTATGGAGGCGGCGACCTGCACCGACAGAACCGATCGGCAGGAGAGGCCCCCTGACTTTCGTCAGGGCGGGCGGCTTTCGGGCCGTCAGGGGCCGTCCCGGCCACCTGTGCGCTACCGGTCGGAGCGTCATCGGCTCGTGAGAGCGCTACGTCCTGCGGGACAGACCGACACCTGGCCCAGGCCGGTGGGGACGCCCATCCTCCTCGCCCCTGTGGGCATGAGACCCGCCCCTGATGAGAGGAAACGGCGAAGACCGATCCGCACACCCCCGGACTTTCCGCCGCTCCTTCCTCACCATCGCCACTGGGGCGGCCGCGGCGACCCCCTGTGCCCTCGCGGCCTCTCCTGCCCGTGCGGCCACCGGGCGCGACACTCCACCGAACTCTCCGATCGCCTATGCCGCCGCCGTACTCGTCCCGGCGGTCTGGGCTATGTCAGGGCAGACGGCACGCACCGGAGCCTCAGATGGGAGCTGAACTGGATCGCCGAAGAAGCGCGCTGGCATCCCGAGGGGAACCGCCTCCTGGTCGGGACCGCCGACTTCAGGGGGTCCACACCACCGGGCGCCCCCATCGACTACGACGTCGAGCAGGAGGACGGCGAACGCGTCGGGGGGCCGCCCGGACGCGGTACACCGATCCGCTACTCGGGCCTCGGCTGGTCCCCGGACGGACGAAGCCTGGCCCTACAGTGTCCGCACCCGGGGGGGGACGGGAGATCTGAGGCGCCTCACCATCGCCTACGGCCTGGAGCAGAGCCGGGGGCACCGTCCGCGCGAGGCCGACGGCCCGTGAACGCCGTTGGGAGCCGAGCGACGACCGGGTGCCGATGCGTCCGGACCCGACCGGCGAGGGGTCGCTCCGGTCCCTGGCCGTGGGCTGGTCCGGCGGCAAGGACCTCGTCTCGGTGGTCGGGGAGATCCGCCATGTCGACCGGGTGGGGGACGGCGCCCGCGCCGTGTTCAGCACTGAGGACCCGGTGGGCCCCGAGGGCGCGCCGACCGGGTGGTCGATTCCGCGCGACGGAGGGACTCGGGAGCGGGTCTTCTCCTACGACAAGCCCATCGACGCCCTCACCTGGCACCCGAGCGGGCGCTGGGTCGCCGTCGCCGTACGCAGGTCGATCCGCGTGGCCCCGGTGGCCGCCCGCTTGGACCCGGTCGAGGTGGCGCGCGCCGACTACACCCCATCGACCCTGCACTGGGCCTGACGCCGAGCGGCGTGCGGGCCCCCGCGCCGCCCGGCCCGGCCGCCTCAGCGCGCGTCGAGGACCAGGCGGGCGGCGAGGGCGCCGAAGATCGCCGCGGAGGCGCGGTCGATCCACCGGCGGACCGGGCCCCGGCGCAGCAGGCGGTCGGACAGCAGTCCGGCCGCCACCCCCACGGCCCCGTCCACCAGCAGACCGATCACGATGAACAGGCCGCCGAGGAGCAGCATCTGGGCCGTCACCGGCAGGGCGCCCCCGCCCGTCGTCAGGAACTGCGGGAAGAAGGCCAGGTAGAACAGGACCACCTTGGGGTTGGCCAGGTTGGTCAGGGTCGCCATGGTGTAGACGCGGCGGAGCGAGCGCGCCGCCGGGGCGGGCGGCGCCTCCCCGGAGGGGGCGGCGTCCCGGCCGCGGCGGCTGTCCCGCAGGGTGGTGTAGGCCAGGTAGGCCAGGAACACCGCCCCGGCCACGCGGATCGCGTCGAGGAGCTGGGGCGCGGCGCTGATGAGCATGCCCAGGCCGAAGGCGGCGGCGATGGTGTGCCCGAGGAGGCCCGTGGACATGCCGAGGGCCGCGACCAGCCCGGCACGCCGCCCTCCGGCGGCGGCGTTGGCGACGATGAAGAGCATGTCGGGCCCCGGGGCGAGGCTGAGCAGGAGGACGGCGAGGGCGAAGGCGGCGATCAGCGCAGGGTCCATGGCGGGATTGTGCCATGCGAGGTTCGCGCGGTTCGCCCCTTTTATCGGCCCCGCCTCCCCGGGTTCACCGGCACGCTCCGGCCGGGCACGGAGCCGTTCCCCTCCGGGTCAGGCGGCCCGGCGCGCGGGGCGCCGGGCCAGGGCGGCCAGGATCGCCCCGAGGGCCAGCACCCCCGCGACCACCATGGCGATCCCCGCGAACCCCAGACCCGCGGCACCCGCCGCGAGCTGGGGGCCGATCCCGGCGCCCACGAACATGGAGAAGGCGTACATCGCCGTCCCCATCCCCCGGCGCTCCGGCCCCGCGTGCTCGCCGATGCCCTGCACCAGCGCGGGCGCCGTCACCAGGATCGCCGCGGTGAACACCAGCAGGACGGCGCCGAGGCCGACGGCGCCGCCGCCCACGACGGCGGTCGCCAGGACCGACAGCGCCGCGAGGGCGAGCCCCGCGACGGCGCGCACCCCCGCGCTCCAGCGGCCGAGGAGCCCGGCGAGGAGGGGGACGGCCACCATCGCGGGCAGGGCGGAGGCCCGCAGGACGAGCAGGGCGCCGTCGTCGCCCGCGATCTCCGGCGGCCCGGCGATGGTGACGGCGGTGTAGACGGCGACGAAGCCCCCGAGGAGCGTCGCGGTCGCGGCGAAGAGCGCCGCCAGACGCGGCTGGAGGAACAGGCCCGGCATCGCTGCGAAGGCGCCGAGGAGCGGGCGCCCGGCGCGCCGGGGCCGGTGCAGGACGGCCCACGCGGCGGGGGCGGCCGCCAGGATCGCGGCCGCACCGGCCAGGAAGACCGCGCGCCAGTCCGCCACGGACGCGATGCCCTGCGCCGCGATCTGCATGACCGGCGCGGAGGCGAGGGCCGCACCGCTGACGGCGGTCATGGCGGCCGGGCGGTGGGCCGGGCGGATGTGCTCACCGACGTAGGCGAAGGCGGCCGGGGCGAGGGTGGCGGTGGTCAGGCCTTGCAGGGCGCGCAGGGCGATGGCCGTCTCGGGGGTGTGCGCGGCGGCGACGAGCGCGGTGGTGGCGGCGGTCGCCACCAGGCCCCAGGTGATGGTGGCGCGGGGGCCGAACCGCTCGCACAGGGCGCCCGCGGCCAGGAAGCCGACGGCGTAGGCGATGGCGAAGGCCGTGGAGACCCAGGTGAGGGCGTGCGGGGTGGAGCCCAGGTCGTCGGCCATGGGGCCGAGGAGGGCCAGGACGGAGTACATCTGGCCGACCATCGGGATGCAGGCGGCGGCGAGCAGGGCGATCGCCGGACCGGTCCGTGCCCAGCCGGGGGCGGCGTCGGTGCCGCCGGGGCCGGGGGCCGGTGCGGGTTGGGTCGGGGTTCCAGAAGAGGCGGTCGAGGTCATGCCCGCGACCATATCCAACCAACTTTTCGGTTGGCAATACATCAGAAGGCCGACGGCCCGTGCCGCAGCATTGGAGGAAGGCCCGCCGACTCTTCCTCGTTGCCGCCTTTCCACCTCACACCCCGCCGACCCCACACCCGGCCGGGGCCGGTGAGCGGGGTACCTGTTGAGCCGCCCGCCCGGACCGCGAGAAACCTGCCGGACGACAAGCAGGATCAGGGAACCGCCCCGCTCACTCCGTCGCCGCCCATCACGGCGACCACGCACACGCCGGGCGGCCGACAGCGCTGCCGCACGGGGCGCCGACCTCTCTTCCTCCGACCGGCAAACCGGTGGCCAGCGGT
>NZ_ANBH01000144.1 GCF_000341185.1 Nocardiopsis chromatogenes YIM 90109 | reverse complement strand
GGGGGGGGGCCCCCCCGCCAGGCGGCCCTGACGCGCTCCAACAGACCGGTCGGTGGCCGCTACCCTGGGCGCCATGCCTCGTGACGCCGCCGCCACCCGTGCCCGCCTTCTGGCCGCCGCCCGCGACGAGTTCGCCGAGCACGGCATCGGGGGTGCGCGCGTCGAACGCATCGCCAAGCGCGCCGGGGTCAACAAGGAGCGCATCTACGGGCACTTCGGCAACAAGGACGCCCTGTTCGAGGCGGTCATGGTCGACGCCCTCAGCGAGCACACCGAAGGCATCGGGCTGCCGTCCGGGGACATCGCCGAGTACGCCGGGCGGCTCTACGAGTACCACCGGCAGAACCCCCAGCTGCTGCGCCTGCTCATGTGGGAGTCGCTGCACTACGGCGAGGAGTCCGAGCTCCCGGGGCGCGAGGACCGCCGGGCGCACTACACGACGAAGGTGGACGCGCTGGCGAAGGTGCTCGGCACCGGCACCGACCGGCGTACGGCGTCGCTGCTGATGGCGGTGATCGGGCTGGCGGCCTGGCCCTCGATGCTGCCGCAGCTCAACCGCCTGATCTCGGACGTCGCCGAGGAGGAGGCCACGGATGAGGAGGTGGACGCGGCGACGAGGGAGACCATCGTCGACGTGGTCCGCAGGGCGACGGCGGACTGGGGCGACACCGGCTAGCGTGCGCGCCCCGGACGGCCGCCGGTCAGGCGGTCACGCCGTCAGGCGGTCAGCCCATCAGGCGGTCAGGCGGTACGCCAGGCCTCGGGGTAGGCGGGCACCGGGCGGCGGGCCTCAAGGACGGCGCTGAGCCACCACGGGGCCGCGCACAGCAGGCCCGACACGGCCGTCCACACCGGGCTCCACGGCACGAACACGCCGAGGATGAGGACGACCGGGAAGACCAGCGAGAACAGCCACCGGGGCCACACATGGCGCCGCTGCCCCAGGAACGGCGCCACGGTCACGGCGGTCCTGCGCTTCCACATCGGCCCGAGGACCACCGGTGTCAGCACGAACGGCAGCACGCTGAAGGGGAAGCCGTCCCCCGCCTGCCAGACCAGCCCGAGCAGGGTCACCGCGACCGCGGCGGCCCCTCCGGAGAACAGTCCCAGGCCCAGGCAGAAGAGCACGTACGACCGGCGCAGGCGCGCCACCAGCCCCCAGTGCTCGCGCCAGGCGCGCTCGCCGAGGGGCGTGCCGATGAGGGCCTCCATCCGGGCCCACGACTCCACGGCCTGCTGCACGAGGGGCCGTTGCTGTTCAGATGCGGACACGCCGTCTCCGTTCCAGGGGGGGTGCGGCAGAAGGCCGGTCGGAGCACGGATCACCCTATACACCGGCGGACACCGGCACCTCCGCCCCATCGGTACCTCAGGCGCTACGATCGGCCCAGCCAGTCCGAGACGCCCCCGAGGACCCAGAGGACCCCGAATGTCCGACCAGTCCGACCCCGCCCGCACCCGTGCCGAACTCCTCTCGGACATCCTCTTCCCCCGGGACCGCGCCACCGGCCCCGGCGGCGCGCTCGTCACGACCTCCAAGGAGGCCACCGACGACGCGATCCGGCGTGCCCAGGCCCTGGTGGGCGCCCAGGGCAAGGACCCGTGGGCGCACTTCATCCTGGGGCTGGCGCAGGGCCTGCGCTATCTCGACGGCGGCACCCACGCCGACGGCGAGCGCGCCGTGGAGGCTCTGCGCGAGGCGGTCCGCCTGGGCGGGCGCACGGACCCCGACGCCGCGCTGATCCTCCAGCAGCTCGCGGCGACCCTGGCCGCCATGTGGGCGAACGCCTTCACGCGCGACCCCGGGGGCACCGACCCCGCCGGGCTGGGCGAGGCCCTGCGCCTGGCACGCGAGTCCGTGGAGCTGACCCCCGAGGACGACCCCAACTTCTCGGTCCGGCTGGCGCAGGTGGCCGAGTTCATCGGCCAGGGCGCCGACGGGCCCGGCCGGCTCGCCGAGGCGGTGGAGACCGCCGAGCGCGCCCTCGCCGCCGCCCACCCCGACGACCCGCGCCTGTCGCAGTACCAGCACACCCACGCCATCCTGAAGGCCCACCTCGCCGCCGAGGAGGGCTCGGCCGGGACCGCCGTGGACGCCGAGAGGTCGGCCATCCGGGCGGGCCACCTCGCCCACCCCTACGACCCCGCGCAGATGAGGATCATCGGGACCATCCAGCGCGCCCGGACGCTCAGCGCCGGGGGCGGTCCTTCCGCGTGAACGGCAGGCTCGCCTCGCCCAGCAGGCCGTCGGCGCGGTCGATCCAGTAGCGGCGCAGGACCTCCAGCAGCACCGACGAGCGCACGTCGGCCACCCCGGGCAGCGCCGCCAGGTCCTCGGTGATGAAGCGGCCCAGTTCCCTCTCGTCCCGGAACGCGCCGTGGTGGATCAGCGACACCTCCCCCGCGACCACCGACACATAGCGCGCCGACGGATGGGACGCCAGCTTCTCGGCCACGTGCGCGATGGCCCCGGGGCGCACCGTGAGCGACAGGATGACCTCCAGGTGCATGCCCAGGCGCTCCGGTTCGACCTCCACTCGGGGGCGCACGACACCGCGCTCCAGGAGCGACTGCACCAGCCGGTAGGCCGTGGACTGGCTGACGCCGAGCTCCCGCGCCACATCCCCTGAGCCGGTGCGCGCATCGGCGTGCAGAATGCCCGCCACCTCGATCTCATCCCCCGTCAGGGGCCCCGAGGCCGCGGCGGCGCCGTCGTCCTGCTCCGGCACGTGCGTCCGGTACGGCCGCAGGGCCTCCAGGCGCTCGGGCGGCAGCCGGTCGAGCGTCCACGCGTCGGCGCGGGTGATCGGCCTCAGCACCAGGTCCGACTGTCCGGCCCGCACGCCCTCCACCGACGGGATCTCGGTCGTCAGCAGCTCCGTGGCGCGGGTGCGCTCGGAGGGGTGGACCACGCAGTAGATGTCGGCACGTCCGCTGCTCAGGGCGACGAGCTGCACTTCGGGCATGCGCGCGAGCCGGCGCGCCACCTCCACCGCGCGGCCGGATTCGGCGTGCAGCCACATGTGCCGCGGGTGGGCGTCGGAGACGAGCGACCAGTCGAGCTGCCCGACGACCCTCAGCTGCCCGGACGTCTGGAGCCTCTGCAGGCGCCGCCCCACGGTGCTCGGGGAGCTGTCCAGCACCTCGGCGAGCGCGCTGCTGGGCGCGCGGGGGGCGTACTGCAGGGCGGCCACCAGGTCGAGGTCGAGTTCGTCCATCTCCTGTGCACCCACACCTGGATCATAGCCACTATCAGGCCACTCTCTGCTGACTTAATCCACCATTTTCCGGCTTGATATTGACAAGACTCACCACTGCGGTGGACTCTGTCACGTCATGGGACGACGTGACGCAGGTCATGCGGCGCGCGTCCCGCCCCCAGCCCTCCGACCCGAGGAGTCGACGGTGGCCACTGCCGACGTCCGCAGCACCGGCCGCGCCATGGCGGTGCTCATGCGGTTCCTCCAGCTCATCGAGCGCGCGGGCAACAAGCTCCCGCACCCGTTCTGGCTGTTCATCCTGATGGGCGTCCTGGTCGTGCTGCTCAGCGCGGTCCTGGAGGCCCTGGGCGTCTACGCCGTCTCCCCCGCCGACGGGGAGCGCATCGCCGTCAAGAGCCTGATCAGCGCCGAAGGCGTGCAGGTCGTCTTCGGCGACGCGGTCGACAACTTCGCCGCCTTCCCGCCCATGGCGCTGATCGTGGTCGTCATGCTCGGCGTCGCCGTCGCCGAGCGCGCGGGCCTGCTCAACGCGGTGCTGCGCGGCAGCGTCACCCGGGTGCCGGACAAGCTGCTCACCTTCGCGCTGGCCGTGGTGGGCGTGTCCGCCAGCGTGGCCTCCGACGCCGCCTACGTCGTCCTCGTCCCGCTGGGCGCCATGATCTTCAAGGCGGCGGGGCGCAGCCCGATCCTGGGCCTGGTGACGGCCTTCGGGTCGATCTCGGCCGGGTACAACGCCTCGATCGCGCTCACCCCCGGCGACGCCCTGTTCGCCGGGCTCACCACCGGCGCGGCGCAGATCATCGACCCCCGGTACACGGTCACGCCGGTGGCCAACTACTTCTTCACCGCGGTCAGTGCGGTGCTGCTGGCGCTGATCATCACCGCGGTCGCCGAGTTCGTGCTGGCCCCGGCCACCGCCCGGATGGAGGTCGACGGCGACGGCGCCGACGCCGAGCTGGGCGACATGCGGCTGACCGCGGACGAGCGGCGCGGGCTGCGCAACGCGCTGCTTGTGGTGGTGGCCGCCGCGGCGCTGATCACGGCCGCGCTCGTCCCGTCCTCCTCGCCGTTCCGCGGCGAGGACGGCGGCGTGCTCGGCTCACCGCTGATCACCGGAATCGCCTTCATCATGGGGCTGCTGTTCCTGGTGGCCGGTGCGGTGTTCGGCCGCACGACCGGCGCCCTGTCCCGGGCGCGCGAGATCCCCGAGGCGATGGCCCAGGGCGTGCGCGACCTGGCGCCGGTGCTGGTGCTGTTCTTCGCCGCCGCCCAGTTCCTCGCCTACTTCAAGTGGACCGGGCTGGGCGAGGTGCTGGCGGTGCGCGGCGCCGGGCTGCTCGACTCGGCGGGCGTGCCCACGCCGGTGATGCTGGTCGGGATGGTGCTGGTGTGCACCGTCATGAACATCATGATCACCAGCGGGTCGGCGCAGTGGGCGCTGGTGGCGCCGGTGTTCGTGCCGATGTTCATGTTGCTGAGCATCCCGCCGGAGACCACCCAGGCGGTGTTCCGGGTGGCGGACTCCCCCACCAACGTGATCAGCCCGATGAGCCCCTACTTCGCCATGGCGCTGGGCTTCCTGCAGCGGTACCGGCGCGACGCGGGCATCGGCACGCTGCTGTCGATGACGCTGCCGATCTCGGTGGCCATGCTGGTCGGATGGACGCTCATCCTGCTGGCCTGGTGGGGGCTGGGCATCCCGCTCGGCCCCGGCGCCCCGGTGCGCTGACGGCGGCCCACCGCCCCCCATGGGACCCGCTCCCCCTCCCCACACCCGAGCGAAGAGAAGGTGACGACGTGACCGATGCGTCCCTGCCCGGCCCGCCCGGACCGGCCGAGCTGGCCGAGCTGGCAGAGCTGGCCGAGGCGGCCCGGCGCGACCTGGCGACCATCCTCGACGACCTGCGGCGCCTCGTGGAGAAGGAGACCCCGAGCAACGACAAGGGCCTCCTGGACGCCGGACTGGACGACCTGGAGGCGTGGCTGACCGACCGCCTGGGCGACCCGGCCGAGCGCGTCCGCCGCGACGGCGGCGCCAACGGCGACGTGCTGGAGCTGCTCTACCCGGGCGACGGCGGCGGCGAGGTGCTGCTCCTGTGCCACTACGACACGGTGTGGCCCGAGGGGACCCTCGCCGAGTGGCCGGTGAGCATCGACGGCGACCGGTTCAGCGGACCGGGCTGCTTCGACATGAAGGCCGGAATCGTCCAGGGCGTCTGGGCCGTCAAGCACCTGCGCGCGCTGGGTCTGCCCGTTCCGTCGGTCCGCTTCCTCCTCAACGGGGACGAGGAGGTCGGCAGCCCGGCGTCGCGCCCGCACATCGAGCGGGCGGGGCAGGCGGCGGACGTGACGCTGGTACTGGAGCCCAGCCGTGAGGGCCGGGTCAAGACCGGACGCAAGGGCATGGGCCTGTTCGACGTCACGGCCACCGGGATCGAGTCGCACGCCGGGCTCGACCCGGAGGCGGGGGCGAGCGCCGTGCACGCCCTGGCCGAGCTGGTGCCCCGGATGGCGGCGCTGGCCGCGCCGGAGCGAGGGACCACGGTGAACGTGGGCGTGTTCGGCGGCGGCACCGCGCGCAACGTCGTGGCGGGCTCGGCGTCGTGCCAGGTGGACGTGCGCATCCAGGACCCGGCGGAGACGGAGCGCATCGACGCGGGGCTGGCGGCGCTGGCGCCGTCGGACGCCCGGGTGAAGGTGGAGGTCTCCGGCGGGTGGAACCGGCCGCCGATGAACCCCGGCCCGTCGACCGACCGCGCGTTCGCGGCGGCGCGGGAGGTGGCGCGCGGGCTCGGGGAGGACCTGGGCCAGATCTCGGTCGGCGGGGCGAGCGACGGCAACCTGGTCGCGGCGCTGGGGCGCCCGGTGCTCGACGGCCTGGGGGCGGCCGGGGCGGGACCGCACTCGCGCGAGGAGCACGTGAGTATCGGCCGCACGCCGCACCAGGTGGCGCTTCTGGCGGGGCTGCTGACCCGCCTGGCCGGGGACGGGCGCCCGCTCGGCGCCTGACGCCCGGCGGCCGGCGCCCGACGGTTCCGGCCGCCGTTCCTCGGCCGGCCGGTCGAGGAACGGCGGCAGAGCCCACGGGCCCAAGACACGTGTTCCGTTCCGGGTGTGATGGAGGCTCTCAGGCCCGGGAATGGGTGAGGGACATGCCGGCCACCGGGGAAGTGCCCCGATGGGCTGCGTGAACGCGCCGCGGGGACGGCGGTGGGGACCCGCCGGGCCCCGGCCGCACGCCCCGGAGCGCCCACGCGGGTCGGCGAGCAGCCGGGCACCGACCCCGAGACGTCGCGCGACCGGGTCCCGTCGGCCGAGTCCGAAGCAGCCTCTACCGGCGACAAGAGGCCCCAGCCGAGGGCCGGGCGTTGCTTCCGAGCCTCCGATAGATCCCGAAACGGAACAACGGGGCCGAAGACCGGGGAGGCGCCCCGCCCGATCCACCGGGTCCCGTCTCGGGGCGCCTCCCCCCGGACCCTGGCGCGCGCCGGGGCGGCGGGCCGGTCTCCCCTGTCTCCCCGGCCCACTACCGCCTCACCGGGAATCCCGTGAAGACATGGCCGAAACCGGTCCAGTCCGAGCGGATTGATCCACTATTCGACCGCTATGCACCTAGGCTTTGGGCCTCGCCGCGCCCGAGGGCGGCGCGGCGGCCCCGCGGCCGGGCCGCGCACCCCCTCGACGCGCGCCGCGCCCGGGGTGCCCACGGCCTTCCCGGGAAGGCCCACGCCCTCGGCGGCGGCCCGGCCTTCCTCCTCTGGGGTCGGAGGCGCCGCACGGCCCGGGACCGCCCTTGCGCGGAGCGGCGGTCCCGGGCCTCCCTTTCGTCCCCGTCCCCGCCCCGTGCGGGGGCGGGGTGCGGCGGTCAGTCGCCGTGCGGCCCCGGGGCCGCGCTGCCGATGTACTCACCCAGGTCGGAGACCAGGTCGGAGATGTCGGGGATGCTGTCGTACCGGCGCTGGTGCAGGGCCGCGATCCGCTCACCGAAGTCCGGGGACAGGTCGTCGGTGATGTCGAACGAGGCGAACCTGTCGATCAGCGGCAGCCCGATCCGGTCGGTGTGCAGGTGGGCGGGGTGGATGAGGTACTCCCAGTAGCCGTCCAGGTCCTCGATGGCGAAGGTGGCCCCCCACTCGTACTCGCCGCCGTAGTCCGGGCCGACGACGAAGGAGGTCACGGACGGGATGACCCGCCCCTGGTTGCGCAGGCTCTCCAGGGCCTCATCGCGCTGTTCCGGGGTGGTGCCGGGCTTGAGGGTGAAGCGGATGCCGTGCTGGATCATCGTTCTTTCCTTTCGGTGCGGTGATTCGGTGGTGCCGACGGGCCTCAGCGGGAGGCCCCGTGGTCCCGGCCTCGGCGCGCCGCCCGCGTCCCGATGAGGGCGACGGCGGCGCCTGCCGCGAGCGCGCCACCGGTCCAGGTGAACGCGGCGGCGAGGCCGGTGGTCCGGATGAGGGGTTGGACGATGAGCGGCGAGAGGAACTGCCCGAGGAAGACCGCCGTGACCAGGCCGCTGAGGACCCGGCCGCGCCGCTCGGGGTGGGCCAGCTCGCTGAGCCGCAGGTTGAGGTCGGGGACGGTGATCCCGACGCCCGCGCCGCTGACGAGCAGCCCGGCCGCGATCAGCGCGACGGGGCCCACCGCCCCGACCGCCCCGGCCGTGCCGACCAGCAGCCAGCCCGCCCCGAGGAGGGCGACGCCGAGCGCGGTGATCGCGGCGGGCGCCAGGCGGCGGCGCAGGGCCGGGAACGCCAGCGCGCCGAGCGCACTGGTGAGGGTGCTTCCGGCGATCACCGCGCCGGTCAGGGCGGGCCCGCTGCCGTGGCCGCTGAGCAGGAAGGGCAGTTGGGTGGGCGCCATGAAGAACACCAGCGTCGCGACCAGCGCCAGCGCGTAGACGCCGAGGACGCGGCCGGTCATCGTCCGGCGGTGCGGGCCGGGTGAGCGGCGCGGTGCCGCCGCCGGGCGCCCGGCGGGCGGCTCCGTGCGCAGAGCGGCGATGGCGAACACGGCGACGGCGGCCGAGACGGCGTAGATCCAGAACGGTGCGCGCCAGTCGACCGCGGCCAGCACACCGGCCAGGGGCAGGAACACGACGCCGCCCAGACTGGCGAACGCCTGCTGCGCCCCGAGGAAGGTGGCGCGCCGCGGCCCGTCGAACCAGTCGGTGATCATGGCGCCGACCGCCGTCATGATCCCGCCCACCGCGACTCCGAGGAGCGCCCTGGTGGCCAGCAGCACGTACAGGTCGGTGACCAGGAATCCGGCGGTGCCGCTGACGGCGGAGAGCACCAGGCCGCCCACGAGCAGCGGGCGGCGCCCGACGCGGTCGGCGACCAGCCCGGAGGCGGGAGCGCTGACGGCGATGGCGAGCGAGGTGATGGTCAGGGCGAAGCGGACGAGGAGGTCGGCGCCGGGCGTGCCCGAGAACTCCTCGCGCATCGCGGGCAGGCTGGGCGCGATGATCGCCGCCGCCATGATCGTCATCGTCGCAGCGGCCAGGACGGCGGCGCGGGCCGGGAGCGACGGCTCCCGGCGCGCCGGTTCCTGATGCGCGGGCTGCTGACGCGGCCGGGTGGGCCGGTTCGGCGCGAGCGGCATGGGTCGTTCCTCTCTCGAAGGTCCGGCCGGGAGACCGGAAAAGCATGAGTGGTTGACCACTCACTTTTTGGGCCGAAAAGACGGCCGCCCACCCCGTGTCGGTCTCGGGGGAGACGATCCGGGGACCGCGCCGGCGGGGGCGCTTCCCCCGAGATCGACACGGGGCGCGGGTCAGAAGTGGCGGAGCCCGTCGGAGAGCGTCCGCGCCCACGGGGCGTCGATGCGGTTGGCGTCGAGGGCGACCACGAGGTGGCACAGCATGCCCGTGGCGAAGAACCGCTGGACATCGGCGTCCGCCGCCCCGGAGACCCCCCGGACGTATTCGGTCAGCCGGGCGTATCCGGCCCGCACCACCTCGCCGATCACGGGCTCCGAGGCCGCCGCGCACTGCGCGTGCAACTGGAGCAGCAGCAGGTCCCGGTCGGCGATGAGCCGCGCGTAGGCGTCGCCCATCGCGTTCAGGACCGCCTCCGGCGAGCTCCCCTCGGCCTCGGCGGCGCCGTCGCCCAGGCTTTCGCGGATCAAGGCGAAGCAGTGCTCCACCACCGCCGAGAACAGCGCCTCCTTGCCCGGGAACAGGCGGTAGACATAGGCCTGCGAGATGCCCGCCCGCTGGGCCACGTCCGTGGTCGTGGTGCCGAAGTAGCCCCGCTCGGCGAACGCGCTGACCGCGGTGCGCAGGACCGTCCGCCTGCGTTCGTCGGCCGTCGAGAGCTGTCGGCGGGATGCCGGTGTCGTCATGTGAGTAATAAACCACTCACACTCGCCCCCGTCAAGCCGCCCCCCTTCCCCGCCTCTCGAATTCCTATTAGGAATATCCTGCGGCCGCGCCCCGTTCCCCTCATGATCGGGCGACGACGACGGGGCCGCCGCCCGCGTGAGAGACGTGGAGGTCCACCATGGGACGGGTCGAAGGCAAGGTCGCGATCGTCACCGGCGGCGCCCGGGGGCTGGGTGCCGCGCAGGCGCGGGCGCTGGTGCGCGAAGGCGCCCGGGTCGTCATCGCCGACGTGCTGGACGAGGAGGGCGTGGCGCTCTCCGCCGAGCTGGGCGAGGCCGCCGGGTTCGTCCGCCTCGACGTCACCGACGCCGACGGCTGGCAGGACGCGATCACGGCGGCCGAACGGCTCTTCGGCCCGGTGAGCGTGCTGGTCAACAACGCCGGAATCGTGCACAACCAGCCCCTTGAGGAGATGTCCGAGGCGGACTTCCGCAAGGACATCGACGTCAACCAGGTCGGGGTGTTCCTCGGCATGAAGGCGGTCATCGGCTCGATGCGCAAGGCCGGGGGCGGCTCGATCGTCAACATCTCCTCGATCGGCGGCATCATCGCCTTCTCGGGGATCATGGGCTACACCGCCACCAAGTGGGCGGTACGCGGCATGACGAAGGGCGCGGCCCAGGAGCTCGGCCCGGAGGGCATCCGGGTGAACTCGGTCCACCCGGGCTTCGTGGCCACCCCGATGACCGAGGGCTCGGGCGTCGGCGACCTGGCCAGGATCCAGCCCCTGCGCCGCACCGGCGAGCCGGAGGAACTGGCGAACCTGGTGCTGTTCCTGGCCTCCGACGAGTCGAGCTACTCGACCGGCTCGGAGTTCATCGCCGACGGCGGGTACACGTCCATGTGACGGCCACGCTACGGAGCACCTGCGGCCGGGACACCCCTGAAGGCGCCCCGGCCGCCTTCGTTCCCCCGGCACCGCCGACGGATATCGCGGAGGGATCACTCCCCCTTGGGGGCGCCTCCCATGGAACGGCCCTTGATCCAATACCCCCGGGCGGTGACGGCGCCCTTCGGGAGTCCGCAGGCGTCGCGGAGCAGCGTGCGCACGCGCTTGGTGGTACCGGTCTCCGTGGCCACCCACGCACTCCATCCGTCGACTTCGCCCTTCAGCGCCTCGACCGCCTTCGGCAGCCCGTCCTCTTCCACGACCCAGGTGAGTTCGTCGCCTTCGCGCACCGCGGTGGGCAGGTCCATGTCCTCGGCGTGCTGGCGCTGGAGCAGGATCCGAGCCGGGGTCTGCGGGGGCAGCGCGCGCAGGATGTCGTTGATCGCGGGGAGCGACGCGGGATCCCCGACGAGCAGGTACCCGGCGGGGGCCGGGTCCGGGAGCGTGAAGGACTTGCCCGGGTAGACGGTCACCCGGAGGCGGTCCCCCTTCTCCGCCGCGCGCGCCCAGTCGGAGGCCAGGCTCCCCCCGTCGTGCAGGACGAACTCGACGGAGAACTCCCCGTTCTCCCGGTCCACATCGGTGACGGTGTATCCGCGCTGGTACTCCTCGCCCCCGGAGGGGAACCAGAGCCGCAGCCAGAACGCGGGCGGAGTGGCGTGTTCGGCGAGCAGTTCGGGGCCGTGGAAGCGGATCCTGCGGTAGCGGGGCGTCACGTCGGCGGCACCCTGCACCGTGATCCAGTGGTCGGGGGCCCTCAGCACCCGCAGTACGGCGCGTTCAAACCGGCTCATTCCGTCCCCTCTCCAGGCTCCGCAGCGGGCGGCGCGCAATAAGTTTAGGTTAGCCTAAGCTCATTTGCCTTTGCCGCGTCAAGCCCCCGAAGAACGATGCGGGCGGCGGCGGGCGCAACGACGAACGCGCCCCGGCGGAGCACCGGGGCGCGCACGGGTACGGCCCGGCTCACCTGAAGAGGCGGCGCAGCCAGCTCACTCGGGCCGCCCGGGCCGCCCGGGAGATCTCGGCGTCCGGGACCGTCCAGTCGTAGCCGTGGAACCCGCCCTCCCACACGTGGAGTTCGGCGCGCCCCCCTGCCGCCCACAGGCGGGAGGCGTACTCCGCCGCCTCGTCGCGGAACCCTTCGGCGGAGCCCACGTCGAGGAAGGCGGGCGGCAGGCCGGACAGGTCCCCCGCCCGTGTCGGCGCCGCGTACGGGGAGACCTCCGGCCCGCCGCGCGCCTCGCCGACCAGGGCCGCCCACCCCACGTCGTTGGCCGGTCGGTCCCACATGCCCAGACCGTCCATCTGGCGCATGGAGAGGCTGTCGTTGCGGTCGTCCAGCATGGGGCACAGCAGCATCTGCCCGTACAGGCCGGGCCCCTCGCGGTCGCGGGCGAGCAGGGCCAGGGCCGCGGCGAGCCCGCCCCCGGCGCTGCCGCCGCCGACGGCGATCCGCTCCGGGGCGATACCGAGCGACGCCGCGTTCTCAGCGGTCCAGACCAGCCCCGCGTAGCAGTCCTCGATGGGCGCGGGGTGCGGGTTCTCCGGCGCGAGCCGGTAGTCCACGGACACGACTGCGAACCCCACCTCCTCGGCCCAGGAGAGCACCTCCGGCATGCCGAGGCGGTTGTCGCCGACCACCATTCCGCCGCCGTGCGTGTAGTAGAGCGCGGGGACGGGGCCGGAGGCGGCGGCCGGCCGACAGATCATGAGGCGGACATCGGGCGCCGACTCGGGCCCCGGGGCCGCCCGCTCCTCGACGTCGAAGGCGCCGCCGCGCCGCAGCTCCTCGTCGGACACCGCGGCGAACGCCGCCTGCGCGGCGCGGAACGCGGGGACGTCGCCGAGGGTTTCGAGCGGCGGCGGCGCCGCACGGGCCTCCCGGAGCGGGCCCGCGATCTCGGGATCGAAGGGGACCGGAGGCGGAACCGGGGATTCGCGAGAGGGGTCGGAGGGGTCGGACACGGTGGCCTCCTTGGGGGTGGTCGAGGGGGTCGTTCCACCCCGACCATATACCCCCTACCCCTATTTCACCGCCCCTCCCCCACCGGCGCCGGTGCGGGCGCGGATGAAGTCGACCGTCGCGTCCCAGCACCCCCGCAGCGCCTCTTCCGACAGGCCCTCCCACCGGTGGCCGCCGCCGTCGACCAGGCGCAGGTCGGCCTGCGCCCCGGCCTCATGGAGGGCGTCGGCCAGCCGCTCCGCCTGCTTCGGTGCCACCGACGTGTCCTCGCGCCCGTGGAGGACGAGGAACGGCGGCGCATCCGCCGACGCCAGCGCGGCGGGGCTGTTGGCCCGCGCGCGCTTGGTGTCGTCGGCGGGGGCGACACCGAGCATCCGCGCCTCGGAGCTCCCCGGGTCCCGCGGGTCGAAGCGGCTCAGGGGATGGTCGGTGCCGAAGTGCCGGAGGTCCGTGGGCGCGTACCAGGTCACGCAGCCCGTGACGGTCACCCCCGTCGCCGCCTCCGGCCCGGTCGGCGACAGGGAACGGTGGTAGGCCGGTGCCAGGGCGGCCATCGCGGCGAGGTGGCCCCCGGCCGACTCGCCCCACAGCACCGTGCGGCCGGGGTCCACGCCGATCTCACCGGCGCGGGCGCGCAGCCACACCAGCGCCTCGGTCACGTCCTCGACCTGGGCGGGTGCGACCGCCTCTCCGCTGAGCCGGTACTCCGGGCAGGCCACCGCCACCCCCTCCCGCGCGAGGCGCGCGAACGGCCCCGGATTCCACGGCCGGAACCGCTCGCCGAGGTCGTCGCGCCGACCCGCACGCCACCCGCCCCCGTGCACGAAGACCGCCAGGGGGACGGGCTCCCGCCGCTCCTCGGGAAGCCAGAGGTCCATGGCCAGGGGCCGGAGCCTGGGGCGGAAGGCGAAGTGCGCCCCTCGAAGCAGCTCCACGCCCGGAGCGGGGCGGGCGGGCGGTGGGAGCGCGAGCGCGAGGGCGTCTTCGGGGCCGAGGGGGTCGGGCGGGGAGGAGGCGCGGACGGCGTCGTCCGGGGCGGGTGCGGGGCCGGGGACGGTCGGCGCGGCCGCGGCGGTGGAGTCGGAGGGGGTGGACGGCGTTGAGCGAGTCATCATCAGACCTCTCCGCTCGATCGGTCGTGCTCCGATTGTCCTCCGGGCCGGCGCGCCCTGGGAAGGCGCCGTGTCCCGCCTGCGTTCTGTCGGTGCCGGTCGGCAGGATGGCGGAGGCCACCGCCGTCGCGGTGGCGGGACGACCACCGGATCACTGGATCGAAGGAGCGCCCGATGCCCTCACCCATGGCGAGCCTGTCGCGCGGAGCCCGCCGATGAGCGGCCGCGCGGACCTGTGGCCGCTGATCCACCAGGAGCGGGCGGCGCTGGCCGACGACCTGTCGGAGCTGACCGAGGAGCGGTGGGAGACGCCGTCGTTGTGCGAGGGGCTGACCGTGCGCCAGGTCCTGGCCCACCTCACGGCGGCGGCCGCGCTGAACGGGCCGAGGTGGTTCGCGGGCGTGCTCCGCTGCCGGTTCGACTTCGACGCCCAGGTCGTGATGCGCCTCGCCGAGCAGATGGGGGACTCCGCCGCCGAGACCCTCGCCCGGTTCCGGGCGGTCACGGACAGCACGACGTCGCCGCCCCTGCCCAAGCCCGCCATCCTCGGCGAGGTGATCGTGCACGGCGAGGACATCCGGCGCCCCCTGGGGATCGCGAGCGATCGCCCGATCGCCGCGCTGACGCGGGTTGCCGACTACTACAAGGGCTCTGACCAGGTCGTCGTCGCCAAGAGCCGGGTCCGGGGGCTGCGGCTCCGCGCCACCGACGGCCCGTTCGACACCGGCACCGGACCAGAGGTCTCCGGGAGCACCCTGGCCCTGATCATGGCGATGACCGGCCGCTCCGCCCACCTGGACGAGCTCACCGGCGACGGTGTACCGACCCTGCGGGAACGCATGGAGGGCTGACCCGTGGAGGCCTGCCCCGGGGACGCGTGACCCGCCGCCCGCGACCGCGCCGATCCCCCCGGAGGAGGGCGGCACCGGCGGCGGGCGCTCACCCCGCCAGGAGGGGCCATCCTGTTCCGGCCCGGGGCGCCGGGTCCAGGGGCGCCCCGCCGTACACCGCGGTCATGAGTACGCCGGGGCCAGGGCCCCCGCGGGCAGCTCGGCCGGGTCGAGGGCGCCCGTCATCACCGCGACGGCGTCGGACATGCTGCAGCCCGACGGGTCGAGCGTGGCGACCCGCCGTCCCAGGCGCTGGACGTGCACCCGGTCGGCGACCTCGAACACGTGCGGCATGTTGTGGCTGATGAGGATGACCGGCAGCCCGCTGTCGCGGACCCTGAGGATCAGGTCCAGCACGGCGCGGGACTCGCGCACGCCCAGCGCGGCGGTGGGCTCGTCCATGATGACGACCCTGTTGCCGAACGCCGCCGCGCGCGCCACCGCGACCGCCTGGCGCTGGCCGCCCGACAGGGTCTCCACCGCCTGGTTGGGGTTCTGGATGGTCTTGATGCCGAGTTCGCTGAGGTGGCGGGCGGCCTCCGACCGCATCCTGGACCGGTCCAGCATCCGGAACACCGAGCCGAGCACGCCCGGTCGGCGCAGTTCCCGCCCGAGGAACAGGTTGGTGGCGATGTCCAGGGACGGCGAGACCGCCAGGCTCTGGTGCACGGTCTCGATGCCCGCCTCGCGGGCGGCGATCGGGGTGGGCAGCCGCACCGGGCGGCCCTCCACCAGGATCTCCCCCGCGTCGGGGACGATCGCCCCGGACAGGGCCTTGATGAGGCTGGACTTGCCCGCTCCGTTGTCGCCGATGACGGCGAGGATCTCGCCGGGGTACAGCTCCAGGTCGGCTCCGCCCAGGGCGGTCACGTTGCCGTAGCGCTTGACCAGGCCGACCGCCTGGAGGACCGGCTCGGCCGACCCGATCGGACCGGCGGGGCGGCCCACCGCGCCGGTGGAGGTCTGGTTCATCGTCGGGCCTTCCTGATCCACTGGTCGAGGGAGACGGCGAGGATCACCAGGACGCCGACGGCGAAGTTCTGCCACAGCACGTCCACCCCCGCCAGGGAGAGCCCGTTGCGGCACACGCCCACGATGAGCGCGCCCATGACGGTGCCGATGATCAGGCCGCGGCCGCCGAAGAGGCTGGTGCCGCCGAGCACCACGGCGGTGATGCTGTCGAGGTTGTCCATGACGCCCGCCTGCGGGCTGGCCGAGGCGATCCGGCCGATGAGGATCCACGCGCCCACCGCGTAGACCAGGCCCGCGACCACGTACACGCTCAGCAGGACCCGGTCGACGCGCACACCGGCCAGGCGGGCGGCCTCCTTGTCGTCACCGGTGGCGTAGACGTGGCGGCCCCACCGCGTGCGGTGCAGGGCGTAGGCGAGCACCGCGCAGATGAGCAGCATCAGGAGGGAGCCGTAGGTCAGGCGCGTGCCGCCGACGGTGACGACCTGGCCGGTCCACAGCAGCACCTCGGACATGTCCGCGCCGCGGATGGTCTCGCTCCGCGAGATCCACAGGTTCAGCGCGAAGAAGATGTTGAGCGAGCCCAGGGTGACGATGAAGGGCGGCAGCTTCACCCGGGTCACCAGCAGGCCGTTGACCAGCCCGCACGCCATGCCGCAGGCCAGCCCCACGAGCAGCGCGACCGGCCCGGGCACCCCCGCGTCGGCGGACAGGCGTCCCATGACGATGGAGCACAGGACCATGATCGAGCCGACCGACAGGTCGATGCCCATGGTGAGGATGATCAGGGTCTGGCCCAGGGCCAGGGTGCCGATCACCGCGGTCTGCTGCAGGATGAGCGAGATGTTGGGCGGGCTCAGGAAGTTCGGCGCGACCACCGCGAACGCCACGACGGTGATCAGCAGGACGGCCGCCGGGCCCAGGGTGGCCTGGGCGTGCAGGAGCTTCTGGGCCCGGTCCACCAGCGTGGGCGGCCGCTCGTCGTCGGCCGGGGCGGCCGGCGGTGGTTCGGGGCCGGAGGCCGGCACCCGCGGGGTGTTCGATGTGGTCACGGTGGTTCAGCGCTTCCTTCGTGTCGTGGCGTACGGGCGGCCGCTCATCCCCAGCAGTTCTCCAGGCCCCAGGCGCTGTCCCGGCTCTCCACACCGTCCACGGCCTCGTCGGTGATCAGCTCGACCCCGGTGTTGACGAAGTCCAGCCCCTCGGAGGGGTCGGGCGTCTCGCCGGAGTCGGCGTACTCCGCGACCGCCCCCACACCCTGCGCGGCCATCTCCAGGGGGAACTGCATGGAGGTGGCGCCCAGGACGCCGCTCTCGACGTTCTCCACACCCGGGCAGCCGCCGTCGACCGACACGATCACCACGTCGTCCTCCACGCCCGCGGCCTCAAGCGCCTCGTAGGCCCCGGCGGCGGCGGGCTCGTTGATCGTGTAGACGAGGTTGAGGTCGGGGTCGCGCTGCAACAGGTTCTCCATCGCGGTGCGGCCGCCCTCCTCGGCGCCCTCGGTGACGTCGTGGCCGACGATGCGCGCGTCGTCCTCGTCGCCGATCTGGCCGGCGTCGGCGATGTCCACGCCCAACCCCTGGAGGAAGCCCTGGTCGCGGGCCACATCCACGGCGATCTGGTTGGGGTTGAGGTCGAGCATGGCCACGCGCGGCTCCACGTCCTCGGCCTCGAAGCGCGCGGCGGCCCACCGGCCGATGTACTCACCGGCGAGGAAGTTGTCGGTGGCGAAGGTGGCGTCGACCGCGTCGGCGGGCTCGGTCGGTGTGTCCAGGGCGATCACCATGATCCCGGCGGCGCGGGCCCGGTCCAGGGCGGGCACGATCGCCTCGGAGTCGTTGGGGGTGATGAGGATGCCGTCGGCCCCGGCGGCGATGAGGTTCTCCACCGCCTGGACCTGGCCCTCGTTGTCGCCGTCGTACTCGCCGGAGAAGCTCTGCACGCGCACGCCGTGCTCCTCGGCGGCCTCCTCGGCGCCCTCCTTCATCTTGACGAAGAACGGGTTGGTCTCGGTCTTGGTGATCAGGCCGACCAGGACCTCACCGTCGTCGGCCCCGCTTTCGGAGGAACAGGCCACGAGGGAGAGTGCGAGCCCGGCTCCGGCGGTGGCGGCCAGCGCCCGGCGGGTCCACGGTGCGTGCGACATGGGGACTCCTTCGTCGGCGTCCCGCCGACGGCGGGACGCGGGGGCAGTGTGCCTCGTGACGCCAGTCACCAAGACAACGATGACCCGAAAGCTTCATCGCAACCTCGTAGGTCTGTCAACCCCCGCAGACCTAGGGCGTTCACCGAACCGAATGCGCCGATGCGCACCCGTTGACAACGTTGACTCCCGAAGGCAGAGTGATCCGCGTCACCGGCCCCCGACCGCCCACCGGCACCCCTCGAAGGCGCCCCTCGGACGCGTCAGCGCCGACACCTCCGGGGCGCGGTTCGCGGTGGGCACGCCGCACTGACACGGGGAGCGAGATCGGAGATCCCTCATGTACCGACGGCCACGCCCCGACCTCCGGCCCACGTCCCGGCCCACCGCCTGGACCACCGCGATCGCCCTGGCCACCGGCGCCGCCCTGGCCCTCACCGGCGCGGCCGCCCCGGCGGCCGGGGCCGACCACCCCCACCGGCCCCGGATCCACTTCACCCCGGCACAGAACTGGATGAACGACCCCAACGGGCTCATCCACCACGACGGCGTCTACCACCTGTACTTCCAGTACAACCCCGAGGGCGACCGCTGGGGCAACATGTCCTGGGGGCACGCCACCAGCACCGACCTGATGACCTGGGAGGAGCAGCCGCTCGCGCTGCCCTACTCCGACGAGGAGCACGTCTTCTCCGGCGGCATCGTCTTCGACGAGCACAACACCAGCGGCCTGGGCACCGCGGAGAACCCGCCCCTGGTCGCGCTGTACACCAGCGCCTACACCGACTCCTCCGAGCGGCCCGGCATCCAGGCCCAGTCCCTGGCCTACAGCCTCGACGGCGGCTACACCTGGGAGCGCTACGAGGGCAACCCCGTCCTGGACATCGGCTCGGGCGAGTTCCGCGACCCCAAGGTGTTCTGGTACGAGGAGGGCGGCTACTGGGTGATGTCCACCGTGGTGGCCACCGAGCGCAGGGTGCTCTTCCACCGCTCGGACGACCTCGTCGACTGGGAGTTCCTCAGCGGCTTCGGCCCCGCCCACGCCGTCAACGGCGTCTGGGAGGTCCCCGACCTGTTCGAGCTGCCCGTCGACGGCGACCCCGACGACACCCGCTGGGTCCTCATCGTCAACCTCAACCCCGGCTCCGTCGCCGGCGGATCGGGCGCCCAGTACTTCGTCGGCGACTTCGACGGCACCGCGTTCACCCCCGAGCGCCTGCTGGATCCCGGCCCGCCCGACGGCGAGGTCTTCGCCGACTTCGAGGACGGCTACGGCGGCTGGGAGGTCGTCAACGACCTGGACGGCGACGGCGGCGACGGCCCCTTCGGCACCGCACCCGCCGCCGGGACCCTGCCCGACCAGCAGGAGGTCGTCGGCTACGAGGGCGACCGCCTGCTCAACAGCTACGTCGGCGGCGACGCCCCGCGCGGGCACGCCACCTCGCCCGCGTTCACCATCGACCGCGACTACGTGAACATGCTCGTGGGCGGCGGCCACCACCCCAGGAGCGGCGAGGGCGGCCACGCCTCGGTCGACCTGGTCGTGGACGGAGAGGTCGTGCGCAGCGCCACCGGCGACGACACCGAGCACCTGGACTGGGTGTCCTGGGACGTCTCCGGCCTCGTCGGCCGGACCGCGCGGCTGCGCGTGGAGGACGACGCCACCGGCGGGTGGGGGCACGTCCTGCTCGACCACGTGGTCTTCTCCGACGGCCCGGCGGCGGGCCTGACCGACTACGACTGGCTCGACTGGGGCCGCGACTACTACGCCGCCGTCTCCTACAACGACACGCCCGACGACGCCCGCGTCACCATGGCGTGGATGAACAACTGGCAGTACGCCGAGGACACCCCCACCTCCCCCTGGCGCGGTGCCATGGCCCTGCCCCGGCGGCTGGAGCTGGAGACCGTCGGCGGGCGGCCCCGCCTGGTCCAGAACCCCGTGGACCAGCTGGAGTCGATCTACGGCGCGCCCGTCTACGAGCGCGACAGCGCCCCGGTGCCCGGGAGCGGGCTCGACCTGCCGCCCGCCGAACCCGGACAGGCCTACCAGGTCGAACTGACCCTGCGGCCCGGACAGGCCCAGGAGATCGGCCTGCGCGTGCACGAAGGCGCCGACCAGGCCACGGTGATCGGCTACGACACCGCCGCCCGGGAGCTGTTCCTGGACCGCTCCGCCTCCGGCGACACCGGCTTCCACCACGCCTTCACCAGCCGCAGCGCGGTCCCGCTGCCCCTGGAGGGCGGGGGAGTCCGCCTGCGCGCGGTCGTGGACACCTCCTCGGTCGAGGTGTTCGCCGCCGGCGGCCGGGCCACGCTGACCGACCTCGTCTTCCCCGACCCCGACGCCACCGGGATCTCCGTCTACGCCGACGGTGGCGGCGGCTCGGTCGAGGACGTCACCGTCCGTCCGCTCGGCCCCGATCCGAGCGGTGCGGCAGAATGAGTCCATCCCCCCGCGAACCCGAGCGGTAATGAGCCCCGGGGCGGCACCGCGAACGTGCCGCCCCGGGGCTCATACGCCCGGGGCGCTGCCATGGTGTCCGGAGAGTAGATGCAGGTGTCGGTGAACCAGAGTGAGAGGGACCGGCGGGCCGCGGCCGGAGAACCGGTGCGCCGGGCGACCATGCGCGACGTCGCGGCGTTGGCCGGGGTGAGCATCAAGACGGTCTCGCGGGTCATCAACGGTGTCTCCACCGTCTCCGACGACCTGCGCGACAGGGTCACCCGCGCCATCGCCCAGCTCGACTTCCAGCCCAACCTCGCCGCCTCCAGCCTGCGGCGCACGGACGGCGCCACCCGGCAGATCGCCCTGCTGCTGGAGGACGTGGCCAACCCCTTCTCCGCCACCCTGAGCCGCGCGGTGGAGAACGTGGCCCGCGAGCACGACACCCTGGTGTTCACGGGCAGCCTGGACGAGGAGCCCCAGCGCGAGCTGGAGCTGGTGCGCGCCGCCACCCTGCACCGGGTCGACGGGATCATCATCGTCCCGGCCGCCCCGGACCACGGGTACCTGCACCGCGAGATCCGCACCGGCACGCCGGTGGTGTTCGTGGACCGGCCGCCGCAGGGCCTGGCCGCGGACTCCGTGCTGGCCACCAACACCGAGGGGGCCCGCGAGGCGGTCCTGCACCTGGCCGACCACGGGCACACCGAGATCGCCTTCCTGGGGGATGAGACCTCCATCGCCACGGTCGGCGAGCGGCTGGCGGGCTACCGCAGCGCCCTGGCCGAACGCGGCCTGCCCGAGCGCCCCGGGCGGGTGGCCGTGGACCTGCCCGACCCCGAGACCGCGGCCCGCGCGCTGGCCGCCATGCTCGACTCCGAACACCCGCCCGAGGCCCTGTTCACCGCCCAGAACCTCGTGACCATCGGCGCCATCCAGACCCTCCAGGAGCGGGGGCTGCACCACGACGTGGCCGTGGTCGGCTTCGACGACTTCCCCATGGCCGACCTGCTGGTGCCGCGGGTGACCGTGGTCGCCCAGGACGTGATGCGCATCGGGACGCTGGCCGTCCAGCGCCTGTTCGAGCGCATCGCGGGCGACGACGGCCCGCGCCGGGAGGAGCGTGTGCCGACCACGCTCATCCCCCGCGGCTCCGGGGAGATCCCGCCGCCGGGGCACTGAGGGCCGGTGCCGACTGCGTTCCGCGCCCGCCCACGGGGTCGTGGTGCGCTCTGCATGCGCTCTTCCGAGCGGATGAAGGCTTCGGCGCCGCGTCGGCGGCCGGACGTCACCGGCGGCGGGCGCTCACCCCGCCAGGAGGCCGGGCGCCCACAGTGCGGCCGCCGCAGTGCCCGCCGCCACCACGAGGACGGCGACGCCGAAGGCCATCTGCAGGCGGTCGGCGGCGATCCGGCGGGACAGCCGCCCCATCGCCAGGGAGGTCGCCACGGCGGCGGCCGCGAACCCCGCGATGACGCCCGCGTCCGCCCCGTCGACGGGCGCCGCCCCCAGGTGCGCGCTGAGCCCGGACGCGGAGTTGAGCGCCACGACGACGAGCGAGGTCGCCACGGCCTCGGCCGCGTCGAGCCCCAGCAGGAGGGCCAGCGCGGGCACGACCGCGAACCCGCCGCCCACCCCGAACAGGCCCGTGAGCAGGCCGACCGCCGCACCCGCCAGGACCGCCTTCGGCAGGCACCTGCGGACGTCCACCCCGCCTGTTCCCGTGCGGCACGCCCCGCCCCCGCCGGAGGAGGAGGCGAGCATGCGGACGGCCACAACGGCCATGACGGCCGCGAAGCCGAGCATGAGCCAGCGCTCGGGGAGCTGCCGCCCGATCGCCGTGCCCGCGTAGGCCGCCGGGAGCCCCGGCACGGCGAACGCGAGCGCGACGCCCCAGCGGATCCGGCGCTGCCGCAGGCGGGGCACGATCCCGGCGACGGCGGAGGCCCCGACGACGGCGAGCGAGGCCGGAATGGCGGCGTGGACGGACATGCCGACGCCGAACACCAGGGCGGGCACGGCGAGGACCGATCCGCCCGCGCCGAGCAGCCCCATGAGCGCGCCGACGGCCACGCCGGAGACGGCCGCCGCTAGCATGCCCGTCTCCGGGCGGATGCCCTGCTGCGCACCCGGCGGCCCGCGGGGTCCACCGCCGCGCCGCTCGCAGGTCCGGAGGCAGGGCCAGGCGCAGATCCGGTCGCAGGGCCGGTCGCAGCCGCCCTCCGATCAGCCGTTCCCCGGCCCCTTTCCGAACGTCCCCGAAGGGGGCCGACGGCCACGCGAGGGCCGACCACCGCCATGGCGCCCTCCACCGCCCTCTCCCGTTCGGCCGCCGGGGCGCCGCGCCCCGCACCGCGGGGCGCGGAACAGCCGTCCGTGCTCATCGGGTCTCCTCCCCGCCGGAAACGGACGCCGGGCCGGTCAGGGCGGCGAGCATCGTTCCCGAGTCGCAGGAGACGGTGCGGTTCCACGGGAGGAGGCCCAGGACGCGGGCCATGGCGCAGGTGTCGGTGACCGCCGCGAACACCAGGCCCGCGCCGATGAACGCGGCGATCCAGGTCAGCGGCGGGTAGGCGAGCCCTGCCAGGACCGACACCAGGACGACGGCCCCGGCGGTGAAGCGGACCTGCCGCTCCATGGACCAGGTCCCGCTCCCCTTCTCGACCGGGGCACCGGAGGCCTGCCAGGCGGTGACGCCGCCCTGGAGGACGCCGATCCCGGTCAGCCCGGCGGCATCGACCAGCGTGCGGGCCTCTTCGGCGCGCATGCCCGAGCCGCAGACCAGCACGACCGGGTCGGAGTGGTCGGCGGCCAGGTCGGCCCGGTGCTCGCGGAGCAGGTTCAGGGGGACGTTGAAGGAGCCGGGGATGTGGAGCGAGGCGAACTCGCCCGGGGTGCGCACGTCGATCAGGCGGGTGCGGGGGTTGTTCCCTCTCAGCTCGCGTGCCTCGTCGACCGTGAGGGCGGCGGGCGTCGCGGAGGATGCGGAGGGAGTGGGTTCGGTCATGGTTCCTCGATCTCGGTGGATGGGGCGTGTGAGGGGCGCAGGCCGGTGCCGGGCCGGGAAGGTGAGGCCGTCGGCCGCGCTCGTGCGCTCATGGCGGCCACCGGTCGGCCCCGGTACCGGTGGCGGGCGGGAAAGGCGGGGGACGGTTGACGGGCGGAGGTGGAGGGGGACGGCGCACTCTGCGGCAGCGCTGACGATTGCACGGAGTGTGTGCGCCACGGCGGAGGGCGGCAACGGCAGAGCTGGGACCCCGCTCGCGGACCCGGCTGGGCGGGAGGCCGTCCGAGTGCACGGGGGCGGCGACGGCGACAGCGGGGCGCTTCCCGGTCTCGCCTGCCGTCCGGAGGCCGCTCGCGGTTCAGGAGAGCGGTGCGCGGCCGGGCGGGCGGGTGGTCACCCACGTTCGTGGCGGCCGCCGGGCCAGTGCGCCATCCCCGCGACGGTCTCGCATTTCAGGCATAACGGGCGCATGGGGAGGGGGTTCGGTGATCCCGGGTGGTGGAATCACCGCCTGATCGCTCCAAGGGCGGCGATTCCGCCACGCACGTCGGCTCACGCCGCGACCATCGGCACGCCCTCGGGTTCCGCGTGGGCGAAGGCGTCGTCCACGAGGACCACCCGCCGACCCGCACGGGCCAGCAGCGACGCCGCCGCCGTCGCGCGGTAGCCGCTGCCGCAGTGCACCCACACCGCCCCGGCCGGGACATCGGCGATGCGCCCCGCCAGTTCCGGGAGCGGGATGTGCACCGCACCGCGCACGTGCGAGGCGTCCCACTCGTTCTTCAGCCGCACGTCGAGAACGACGTCCGGGGCGGGCAGCCCGTCGGGGACCGACCCGTCCAGCGCGTCGGCGAGGCCGCCGAAGGTCGCCGTGGGCAGGGACACGAGCTGATCGGGCGAGGCCGCCAGCTCCTCCGGCTCACCGGTGGCGGCGGCGTCGACCCGGTCGATGCCGATGCGCACCAGCTCCCGGCGGGCCTGTGCCACCTGGTCGGGCGTCTCGCCGAGCAGGGTCAGCGGCGCGCCCCACTCGATCATCCAGCCCAGCCAGGTCGCCATCGGCCCGTCCAGCCCCAGGCTCACCGTCCCCGCCAGGTGGGAGCCGACATAGGCCTTGCGGTTGCGCAGGTCCACCACCCACTCGCCGCGCCCCAGGCGGTCGCGCAGCTCCTGCGGGTCGGCCTGGGCCGGGGCGCGCAGGTCCACCGGGTCGGGCCCGGCGAGGTTGGCCACGCCCATGTGCGCGTAGTACGCGGGGTAGGCGTCGAGCCCGTCCAGGGTCTCCCGGACGAAGTCGTCGGAGGCCAGGCGCAGCGCCGGGTTGTGCTCCTTCTCCCGCCCCAGGGTGGAGTCGTCGCCGGAGGCCTGGGTGGCCGAGCAGAAGCTCCCGAAGCCGTGGGTCGGCCACACGCGGGCGCCCTCGGGAAGCAGCTCGGCGAGGCGCCGGGCGGAGGCGTGCTGGTGGCGCGCCAGGTCCTCGGCGTGGTGGTGGCCGAGGAGGTCGGTGCGGCCGGTGGTACCGAAGAGCAGGGACCCGCCGGTGAACACGCCTTCGACCCCGTCGGGGCCTTCGAGCGCGTAGGAGAGGTGGTGGAAGGTGTGGCCCGGGGTGGCCAGGACCTTCACGCGTATGCCGGGCGAGATGTCGAGGACGTCGCCGTCGGAGAGCGGGACGCGCTCGAAGGGGACCTCGTCGGCGGCGGCGACGCCGTAGGCGGCCCCGGTCAGCCGGGACAGCTCAAGGCCGCCGGAGACGTAGTCGTTGTGGATGTGGGTCTCCAGGACGTGGGTGATGCGCACGTCCAGGCGCCCGGCGAGGGCCAGGACCCGGTCGACGTCGCGCTGCGGGTCGACGACGAGCGCCGAGGTTCCGTCGGTGGCGAGGTAGCTGCGGTCCCCCAGGGATGAGGTGCTGATGACGTGGACGTCGATGGCCGTGGTGGTCATGGGTGCCTCCCGTGTCGGGCGCGGGCATGGTCGGCGGGGGATTCGGTGCGGGTTCGGGGAAGGGTGGGCGGGCACGAGCGCCGGAACTCCATCTACACTCCGTGCGCGATGACTACTGAAAGTCGCACACCCTGGGGGGTATCAAGCGGGCAAAAAAGGACGGCGCGCGAGCGCGCCGGATCCTCGGTCAGGCCAGGGCCAGGAAGAGTTTCTCCAGCTCCTCTTCGGTCATGGGCGGTTCCTCGCCGTCCTCGCGGGCCTGGCGGCAGTGCCGCATGCCGCTCGCGACGATCTTGAACCCGGCCCGGTCGAGCGCCCGGGAGACCGCGGCGAGCTGGGTGAGCGTGGCCTTGCAGTCGGCCCCCTCCTCCATCATCGCGATCACCCCGGCGAGCTGGCCCTGGGCGCGGCGCAGCCGCGTCAGGGCATCGCCCACCAGTTCAGGGGTCATCTCCATCGTCCACCGCCCTTCGTCGCGACCACGGTACCCCATACCCCTACCCGTACGACAAGGCGCTGGGAGAGAGGGCGCCCACAGGGGGCACAGGCCGAGGGGCGGCAAGGATCGGCGCGCGGAACGAGCCGTCGGTACGCCGGAGGACGGACGGCGGTGAGTTCCTGCGATGACTTCCAGCGCTGATCGCGGTCCAACTCCACGAACGGCAACCGGACGCGAACACGGAGGGCACCATGGCCGCCACGTATACCTTCGACGTCTTCACCACCATCGACGGGTTCGGCTCCACCAGCGGGGACTGGCCCGGCTACTGGGGCAAGCAGGGACCCGAGCTGCTCGACCACCGGCTCGCCCTGTACAGCGAGGACCAGCGGATGGTCTTCGGGGCCGCCACCTACCGGGAGTTCACCGAGCTACTGGACCCGGACGCCGGGCTGCCCGAGGCACTGGACCCCTGGGTGGTCCGGATGCGGAGCCTGCCGATGACGGTCGTGTCGAACACCCTGGAGGAGCCGCTCGCCTGGCCGGGCGCGACCGTCGCACGCGGGGACGCCGTCGACGTCGTCGCGCGGCTCAAGAAGGAGTCCGACGTCCCCCTGCGCTCGCACGGCAGCCTGTCGATGAACCGGGCACTGATGGCCGCGGGCCTGGTCGACCGCGTCCAGGTCACGCTCTTCCCCGCGATCACCGGGCAGACGGGGAGGTCCCCGATCTTCGCGGGCGCGGCCGACTTCGACCTGGACCTGATCGAGCAGCGGACGCTCGACGGCCGCACGCAGGAACTCGTCTACCGGCCCACCCTGCACGGCTGACCTCCGGCCAGGGCAGGCCGATCGCCGAGGGCTGGGGGCCGGGGGCCGCCGATTCGCCCCCGGCGGCCGCGGCCGGGGTTTGACTTCGACTTAACTCGAAGTTCTAGGTTCTCTCGCGTGAAGTCGGTGGGCCCCGCGCACGGATGCCGCCCGGATGCGATCCGCAGTGCGCCGTCGTGCACCGGGCCGCGGATTCCGCCGTCGCACCCGCGACGGCACCAGAGAGGATCGGATCGCCATGACCACCACGGCCACCACCCACTCCCCCACCCCCGTCACCGTGCTGGGACTCGGCGCGATGGGGTCGGCCATCGCCCGGACCTTCCTGGACCGGGGCCACCCGGTGACGGTCTGGAACCGCACCGCCGGGAAGGCCGCGCCGCTGGCCGAGGCCGGGGCCTCGGTGGCCGCCGGTGCAGCCGGGGCCGCCGCGGCGAGCCCGCTCGTCGTGGTCTGCCTCCTGGACGACGACGCGGTCGACGCCGTCCTGGCCGACGTCGGCAACGCCGTCGAGGGCAAGGCCCTGGTGAACCTCACCAGCGGCTCCCCCGCCCAGGCGCGGAAGACGGAGCGCTGGGCCGCCGAGCACGGCGCCGAGTACATCGACGGCGGGATCATGGCCGACCCGCCGGACCTGGGGACGCCGAACGCGCACTTCTCCTTCAGCGGGTCCCGCGCGGCCTTCGAGGCCCACGAGCCGACCCTCATGGAGCTGGGCAACGGCACGTACTACGGCGAGGACGCGGGACTGGCCTCCGTGGAGTTCATGGCGCAGGTCGCAACCGCCTACGAGCTGCTCATCGGCTTCCTGCACACGCTCCGCCTGGTGAAGGCGGAGGGCGCCGACCCCGCCGAGTTCGCCGACCGGGTCGCGGACTCCATCGCCGCGAGCTACCCGCCGCTGCTGCGGGGCATCGGCAAGGCCGTGCGCGACGGTGAGTTCCCACCGGACATGGGCCCGCTGTCGGTCCAGGCGGCCCTGATGGACGATCTGATCGACCACCGCCGCTCGACCGGTGTCGACACCACGCGCATGGTGGAGGTGAAGCGGCTGATGGACCGCCGGATCGCCGACGGCCACGGGGGCGAGGGCTTCTCCGGCCTGTTCCCCCTGCTCGGCGCCGATTCGTGAGCCGGGCCCTGAACCCGGCTCCGCACCAGGGGGCGGCCGGACGGAGTCGGCTCGGCTACTCCGCCCGGCGCCGCAGCCCGGCGAGGAGGCGGTCCAGGGCCTCCTCCGTCCGGCCGAGGGCGTCCGGGTCCGCCGACCGGGCCAGCCACAGGGCCGCCTCGTTCATCGCCCCGGAGAGCAGCCGGGCCAGCGGCTCCACGGGTTGGGAGTCGATGACGCCCGCCTCGACGAGGTCCCCGAGCGCTTCGGCCAGGTGGCGGGCCGAGGAGTCCTCGTCCATGGCGCGCCACTCGTCCCACCCGAGCACGGCCGGAGCGTCGATTAGGACGATCCTGCGCACCGTCGGGTCCTGCCCTGCCGCGAGAAAGGCCCGGCATCCGGCCCGCAGGCGCTCCCAGGGGTCGCCGTGCCGGTCGGCGGCGTCGGCGACCCGCTCGCCGAGCTCGTGTTGGACGTCGGCGACCACGGCCCGGAAGAGCCCCGGCTTGCTCGCGAAGTGGTGGTAGGCCGCCCCCTTGGTGACGCCCACCGCCGCCGCCACGTCCGCCAGCACCACGGCGTGGTAGCCGTCGGCGGCGAACCTGCGCCGCCCTTCGGCCAGCAGCGCCGCCCGTGTCGCCGCCCGCTGATCGGCCCGCGTCCCGGCCATGCCCGGCTCACTCCCCTCGTTCACATACCCCGGGTATGCTAGCGTCCATCTTCGCATACCCAAGGTATGTGAAATGGACCCTCGGGGATGAGGGAGACAGGGAGAACAGGACATGCAGGCCAAGCTCGCAGGCTTCTACCCCGTGATCGCCAGCCGCGACGTCGCCGAGGCGCGGCGCTTCTACACCGGGCACTTCGGCTTCGAGGTCACCTTCGAGGCCGACTGGTACGTGAGCCTCCACCGCCCGGACGCCCCGCAGTACGAACTGGCCCTGCTCGACGCGGCGCACCCGACCCTGCCGGAGGGGTACCGGGCGCCGGTCCAGGGCGGGCTGCTGCTCAATTTCGAGGTCGACGACGTCGACGCGGAGCACCGCAGGCTGGTGGGACAGGAAGGGCTGAGCGAGGTGCTGCCGCTGCGCACGGAGGAGTTCGGCCAGCGCCACTTCATCGTGGCCGCACCGGACCGCGTCATGGTCGACGTCATCACCGTCGTCCCGGCGAACGAGGAGTTCGCCGAGCAGTACGCCCCCGGCCACGCCCCCTGAACCCGCACAGCCGCGGCGCTTCAGCGGGCGCCACGGCCTGCCCGAAAAGCTCGGCGCCGCCCCCCGCCGACATGGGGCGACTGCCGACGTGCCGGACGTCTTCACGCAGCGGCCGTGCACGAGACCGACGGGAATCACGGACGGCGGGCGGGGTCGCGGGCGATGGGCCGCAATTCGGGACAGATCGGAGCAGGTCAGAGCAGGTCGATGCAGATCAGTGCGGATCAGTGCAGGTCAGCCTGGAAGGCATGGGCATGGTCGGCCGGGCAGGCGAAAATGCGCAGGTCCCCCCACCGGCCGACCACGACCTCCGTCTCGTCGTCGCTGGCCACGGTGAACAGCAGTGTCATCCCGGTGCCGCAGTCACGGCAGGCGAAGGCCCTGGGGTGCGTCAGGTGCCATGTCGGCCAACCGCCGAGTTTCCAGCCGGCGAGGCGGGTGACGCCGTCTCCGCCGTCTCCGGCCCGGACCCGGACCAGGTCCTCGAACCGTGCACGGAGTTCTGCCGGGAGTTCCTCACGGAAGGGCAGGTCGGTGGCGGCCTCGCCGGTAATGGCGCACGCCTGCGGAAGGTAGCCGTCCTCGTCGCACCGCGAGGGCGGCGGCGGGGTCGTCAGCCGGTCGGTCACGTCAGCGGCTCGACGCCACCGCACCTCGATCGCAGGGGCGGCGTCGGCCTGGTGGGCCGGGGGATCCCAATGCTCGTTGGGACACCACAGGACCTGCAAGACGTCCATTCCGGCGGGCCACCAGGGTCCCGGGGCATCGTGGCGGTAGATCTGCGCGACGGGCACCATCGCCGTCGCGGGAGCGCCCTCAGGGTCGGTCTCGTCCGGCAGGGAGCATTCGGGCCACGGTTCGTCACGCGGCCATAGCAGCGGTCCACCGATCGAACTGTCGCAAAAGCCCGGCTCCGCGCGCTCGGGATGGAGGATGGCGGCGTCGCGCGTGTAGGGCACGAGTTCGGGGATCTCAGCGAGAACCGCATCGACGGTCAGAGAGGAAGTGCTGGTCATGGTGCTTTCGAGTCGGCGAATCGTCGAGCGCCCACAGTGTAGAGGGCACCCGCGACACCCGTTCTTTCGAGCTGCGCCGCCTCACCGACACCGGTGACCGGCAGCACCGAAAGCGGGGACGGAGGCGGGTGGCGGATTCAGGCGCCGGGGTCGCCGGTCGTGCAGGAGTCGCCCCGTCGGTCGCCTGTCCGGCGAGGGTGGGGACTCGGGCGGCCGGGAGAGAGGCGATCGACCGAATGCGGCGGGGCTCTCCCGTGGGCGGGAGGGCCCCGCCGGTGGTGACGGGTGGGGGCGGGTTCTCGGTCGTGTCATGGACCGGCGCGGCGCATGAGGGTGCGGGCGATGCGGGCCGCACAGGCCAGGTGGTGCACGTAGTCGTGCTGGAGGTCCCGGTCGGGCGCGGCGCGGTCGAGCACGATGGCGGTGTCCGGGGCGAGGGTGAGGGTGATCTTGTCGCCCTGCTCCTCGATGCGGATCTGGTCGGGCGTGAGCTTGGAGAGCGTGCGGTGGGGCTCGGGGTCTGGGCCGGTCATCGGGTGCCTCCGTCGAGTGCAGGACGTGCCGGGCGCCCGGGAACCGCGCGGAGTTCGCGGTCGCGCAGGTAGTGGCGCGCATAGCCGGGCGGGGTGAACTCGGTCAGGGCGAAGTCGAGGGCGTCGACGTCGCTGGCGGCGATGGTGATGTTCTTCCGGGTGCGGTGGTGGGCCTGGTAGGGGGCGCGGTCGTCGGGTTCGTAGGTGAGGCGCCACAGGGCGCGGTGGCGGACGTCGGCCTGGCAGAAGCGCGCGTAGTCGGGGATGGAGACGGACGCCGTGTAGGGGCGCGGGCGCGCGTGCCGGGGGCGGTGGACGAAGGCGTCGGGCGGCGGGAGTGCGGGCCGGGCCGCCGCGGCCTTCTGGGAGCGGGCGATGGCCGCCTTCAGGCGGGCCTCTTGGGAGGGCCGGGACGGGCGGAGAGCCCGGATCGGGGCCACGAAGACGGTCGTGACCAGCGCGGAGAGTGACGCGGTGAGACGTGTGGGCATGAGGGTGTCCTCTGATCAGGCCGGACCGAGCATGTCCGGCGACTGGATCTCGTGGATCCATGGTGTTCTTTAGCCGCCAAAGTTTCAATACCAACTTCACTATCGACGTAGATGTTCTATATATGAAGGTCGATACAGAGGTTGGAGGACGGCATTATGTCCGCTAGTGAGAAGATCGCCGTAGGATCAGGCCACACACGCAACAGGGGGAGGAGTCCCGACGTGGCCGGAAGCCCCACCGTGCGCAGGCGCCGCTTGTCGTATGAGCTGCGCTCGCTCCGCGAGGCGCAGGGCAAGACCGCGGAACAGGTCACCGACGACCTGGGGTGGTCCCGGGGGAAGCTCACCCATATCGAGCGCAACCAGTGGAAGCGCCCGAACATCCGCGACATCCAAGACCTGCTCGATGTGTACGACGTCTCTGACGAGGAGAAGCGGGAGGCTCTCATCACGCTCGCCAAGCAGGCACGCCAACGGGGTTGGTGGGCCAGCTTCGGCGATGCGCTCGGCGCAGGAACATTCGTCGGACTCGAAGCGGAGGCGCGCAGCATCCGCACATACGAAGCACTGGTGATCCCGGGCCTTCTTCAAACGGAGGAGTACGCCCGAGCCGTGATCCGGGGCGGTGGCATCAGCGACGAAGACGACATCAGCCGCCGAGTCCAAGCCCGCATGCTGCGCAAGCAGGTGCTCGCGAGTGCCGACGCGCCGCTGTACTGGGCCATCATCGATGAGGCAGCACTCCACAAGATCACCCCGCCGCTCGCAGGACAGCTTCACCATCTGCTCGACGTGCAGCGGCCGAACCTCGGGGTGCAGGTCCTTCCTGACTCCGCAGGCCCGCATGCCGCCCTGACCGGCAGCTTCGTGATGATGGACTTCCCTGAACCGGACCCGAGTGTTGTCTATATCGACACTGGTTCTGATGAGCTGTACCTAGAGAAGCCCGTCCACCTCGAACGCTATGAGGTCCTCTGGCGGCACATCCAGGCGTCAGCACTCTCCATCGACGCAAGTCGAGACCTGATCACACGCCGTCTAGAAGCCTTGAAGCAAGAAAGTTCTTAACCATGACCCCGACCCCCGCGTCCACCGACCTCGTCTTCAAGAAGAGCAGTTACAGCAGCTCACACGGTCAGAACTGTGTGGAGGTCGCGGAGATGCACGTAACAGCCGCCGTCCGCGATAGCCAGCACCCCGAGCAGGGACACCTGCTCTTCAGCGCCGCCGAGTGGCGCGCCTTCCTCGAAGAGGTGAAGCATGAGCGGCTCTGATACACCACCCCTTGCGTTCCGTAAGTCTTCGTACTCGGGTGCGAAGACGGAGAACTGCGTAGAGGTCGCCGATCTCCCCAGAGCGGCCGCCGTGCGCGACTCGCAGTACCCCGAGCGAGGCCACCTGCTCTTCGGCTCCACCGAGTGGCGTGCCTTCCTTTACGAAGTCAAGCGCGACCGGCTCTAACGTGACGACGGCCCCCGGCTCTCGCCGGGGGCCGCCTCACTCACGCTCGCTCGCGCCTCACGCCTCCTTGGCCGCCTCCACGGCCTTCTGGATGCGCTTCTCCGACACGGGGTAGGCGGTACCGAGCTGCTGCGCGAACAGGCTCACCCGGAACTCCTCCAGCATCCACCGCAGCTCGCGCACGTCCGGATCGTCCTCCCGGCCCTCCGGCAGCACCGCGACGCCCTTCTCCACGGCCTGGCGCATCTGCTCCGCCTTCGCCATGTTCACCTGGTCCCGGCGCGGGTGCTCCGGCAGCTTCTCCAACCGGTACTCGATCCCCTTCAGGTACGTCACCAGCCTCGGCAGCCGCGCGCGCCCCGCCTCGGTCACGAACCCCGGCCTGATCAGCCCCGCCAGCTGCCCCTGCGCGTCGTTCAACGACGGCAGCACGGCCATGCTGGTCGACCCCTTCAACTTCTTCTGCAACCGGTGCGACGCCGCCAACACCTGCGCCGCCCCCCGCACGACCTCGTCCAGCACATCGCCCAGCTCGGCCCGGACGAACTCCCGCAGCTCCGTGAACGCGTCCGGGTCCCACACGCCGATCCAGCGCTCCTCCGCCGACGTGTGCTTCGCCCCCCACTGGGCCATCAGCGCGTCCACCGACGCCGACATGCAGTCGTCCAGCAGCTTGTCGACACCCCCGTGCGGGTTGTGCCCCAGCGCCAGCTTCTGCTGGTTGTCCAGTCCCCGCCGGATCACCGCCGCCGGTGAGGGGACGTTGAGGAGAAGGAGCCGCCGCAGCCCCTTCCAATGGGCCGCCCGCTGCTCGGCCCGGGTGTCGAAGATCTTCACCCCGGCCGTCTCGCCCTCGTCGACCAGCGCCGGGTACCCCTTCACCACCGGCCCCGCCGACTTGCGCTCGAACACCTGCCGCAGCGGCCCGAAGTCCCACTCGGTCAGCCCCGAGCGCTCGATGCCCTTGGCCTCCGCCGAGATCGCCTTCTGCAGCTTCGGCTTCAGCTTCCCCCGCAGCGCCGACAGGTCCTTGCCCTCGGCCAGCTTCCCGCCGGACTTGTCCACCGCCCGGTAGGTGATCCGCAGGTGGTCGGGCACCTTCTCCAGGTCGAAGTCGTCCGGGGTGATCCGCTCCCCGCACATCCGCCCCAGCTCGTGGGCGAGCAGCTCCACCAGCGGCGTCTCGTCGTCCTTCGGCAGCCGCCCCATCACCTGCTCGGCGTGGTCGGGCACCGGCACGAAGTTGCGCCGCAGCGGCTTGGGCAGCGACCGGATGAGCGCCGTCACCAGGTCCCGCCGCAGCCCGGGGATCTGCCGGTCGAACCCCTCGTCGCCGACCTGGTTGAGCACCTCCAGCGGGATGTGCACGGTGACGCCGTCGGCGTCGCTGCCCGGCTCGAACTGGTAGGTCAGCGGGAACGCGAACTGCCCGTGCGTCCAGGTGTCCGGGTAGTCCTCCTCGCTGACCTTCTCCGCGCCGTCGTTGATCAGCATCGACTTCTCGAAGTCGAGCAGGTTGGGGTCCCTGCGCCGCGCCTTCTTCCACCAGGAGTCGAAGTGCGCCGCCGACACCGCCTCGGCGCCCACCCGCTCGTCGTAGAAGGCGAACAGCGCCTCGTCGTCGACGAGGATGTTCCGGCGCCGGGCGCGGTGCTCCAGGTCCTCGACCTCTTCGAGGAGCTTGCGGTTGGTGTGGAAGAACGTGTGGCTGGTGTCCCAGTCGCCCTCGACCAGCGCGTGCCGGATGAACAGCTCCCGCGACACCACCGGGTCGACCTTGGCGTAGCCCGTCTTGCGCTCGGCCACCAGCGGCACCCCGTACAGGGTCACCCGCTCATAGGCCATGACGGCGCCGCGCTTCTTCTCCCAGTGCGGTTCGCTGTAGGTGCGCTTGACGACGTGCCCGGCCAGCTCCTCGGCCCACTCGGGCTCGATGCGCGCGCACATGCGCCCCCACAGCCGCGAGGTCTCCACCAGCTCGGCGGCCATGACGTACCGGGGCTGCTTCTTGAACAGCGACGACCCGGGGAAGACGCCGAAGCGCGCCCCGCGCCCGCCCAGGTACTCCTTCTTCTCCGGGTCCCTGAGGCCCACGTGCGACAGCAGGCCGGACAGCAGCGCGGTGTGCACCTGCCGCGGGTCGGGGTCGGAGGAGTTGAGCGTGACCCCCATGCCCTTCACGACCTGCTTGAGCTGGCTGTAGATGTCCTGCCACTCGCGCACGCGCAGGTAGTTCAGGAACTCGGTGCGGCACAGCTTGCGGAACTGGTTGCCCGACAGCGCGCGCTGCTGCTCCTTCAGGTACTTCCACAGGTTCAGGAACGCCAGGAAGTCCGAGTCCTTGTCGGCGAAGCGCGCGTGCTGCTCCTGGGCGGCCTGCTGGTGCTCGGCGGGGCGCTCGCGCGGGTCCTGGATGGACAGCGCGGCGGCGATGATCATCACCTCGCGTACGCATCCGCGCTTCTCGGCCTCCAGCACCATGCGGCCCAGGCGCGGGTCGACCGGGAGCTGGGCGAGGCTGCGGCCCATGTCGGTCAGGCGCTTGCGCTGGTCCTCGGCCTGCGGGTCCAGCGCCCCCAGCTCCTGGAGCAGGTGCACGCCGTCCTTGACCTGGCGGTGGTCGGGGCCTTCGACGAAGGGGAAGGCGGCGATGTCGCCCAGCCCCAGCGACTCCATCTGGAGGATGACCGAGGCCAGGTTGGTGCGCAGGATCTCCGGGTCGGTGAACTCCGGGCGGGACAGGAAGTCCTCTTCGGAGTAGAGCCGGATGCAGATGCCCTCGGCGACGCGGCCGCAGCGGCCCTTGCGCTGATTGGCCGAGGCCTGGGAGACCGGCTCGATGGGGAGGCGCTGCACCTTCGTGCGGTGGCTGTAGCGGGAGATCCGGGCGGTTCCCGGGTCGATGACGTAGCGGATGCCGGGGACGGTCAAGGACGTCTCGGCGACGTTGGTCGCCAGCACGATGCGGCGGCCGCGGTGGGCCTGGAACACCCGGTGCTGCTCGGCCGACGACAGCCGCGCGTACAGCGGGAGGACCTCGGTCTCGGGGAGCCGCTGCTTCTCCAGGGCGTCGGCGGTGTCGCGGATCTCGCGCTCGCCGGAGAGGAAGACGAGGATGTCGCCGGGGCCTTCGCGGCGCAGCTCGTCGACGGCGTCGCAGATGGCCTGCACCTGGTCGCGCTCGTCGGAGCCGCCCCGGCCGCCGTTCCCGCCGCCGCCCCCGGTGTTCGCGCCGCCGCCCGCGCCGCCCGGACCGCCGCCGTCCTCGTCGTCGATGGGCCGGTAGCGCACCTCCACGGGGTAGGTGCGCCCGGAGACCTCGACGATGGGGGCGTCGTCGAAGTGCCGCGAGAACCGCTCGGGGTCGATGGTGGCCGAGGTGATGACCACCTTCAGCTCGGGGCGCTTGGGCAGCAGGCGTTTGAGGTAGCCGAGGAGGAAGTCGATGTTGAGGCTGCGCTCGTGGGCCTCGTCGATGATGATCGTGTCGTAGGCGCGCAGCATCCGGTCCTGCTGGATCTCGGCCAGCAGGATGCCGTCGGTCATCACCTTGACCAGGGTGTCGTCCGAGGACTTGTCGGTGAAGCGGACCTTGTAGCCCACCGTGGCGCCCAGGTCGGTGCCGACCTCCTGGGCGATGCGCTCGGCCACGGTGCGCGCGGCGATCCGGCGCGGCTGGGTGTGGCCGATGGTGCCGTGCACGCCGCGGCCCAGCTCCATGCAGATCTTGGGGAGCTGGGTGGTCTTGCCGGACCCGGTCTCACCGGCGACGATCACGACCTGGTGGTCGCGGATGGCCGCGGCGATGTCGTCCTTCTTGCGGCTGACCGGCAGCTCGTCGGGGTAGCTCGGCTCGGGCAGGGCGGAGCGGCGCTGCTCGACGCGCAGCTCGGCCAGGTCGATGTCGTCGGCGATCTTCCCGGCGACGTTCTCGCGCTTGCGGCGGTCACGGATCTTCTGCAGGCCGTCGATGCGGCGGCGCAACCGGTTGCGGTCGGCGAAGGTGAGGCCGGAGAGGCGGTCGCGGAGGGAGGTTCGCTCCGGGTCCGCGGACGTCTGCGTGTCCGAGGGCGAGGTCAACATATCGGACTCAAGGATAGAAGGCTGCGGCAACGGGTTTTCGCGGGTGGGTGGGGCCACGGGCCGGTGCGGCCGGTCCGGGGCGCCCCGGCGGGCGGCCCCAGGGGACAACGCGGGCGCGGGACGGCGCATTCCCCGCCACCGTGCGCACCGCCCGGCGGCCCCTGCCGCGTAGGTCCCGGGGAAGCCGGCCCTATGGCGGCCGACGGCGCCGACCGGTGCGTGCGACCACGGTCCGGGCACGGCGGGAAGGACCCACGGGAGCACCCGAGACGTCCGGCTTGTCAATTTTCTCCGCATTCATCTGCATTCTTCGCGGGCCGTTCGGTGCTTCCCCCGCCCCCTCCCGGACCCCGCATCCCGACAAAGGTCGGGCGTTCATCCACGGATCATCGGACGCTTGACGCCGATTCCGAATGCACGGCGCCCGGAATTCGGGGTCGGAAAACCCCATGGGGGCATGTCGGAATTCACGAAACACGCCATCACCGTGTACAGTCCCCGAACCGCCCATAGGGCATCGCCGCGGAGGAACGGAACCGCGCGGCGCCGCGGCGGAATCCGGGTGCACGCAATTGTGGGGGTTCGATGCTGGACAAAGTGAGCGACCGGTTGGGGCTGCGGACCGACCCGGTCATCTTCTGGGTGTCCACGGCGCTGGTCGCGCTCTTCGTGGTCGGCACGATCACCTTCACCGACGCGGTCGACGCCCTGTTCGGCGCCGCCTCCGACTGGGTGCTCACCCACCTCGGCTGGCTCTACATCTTCGGCGTCACCGCGTTCCTCGTCTTCCTCATCGTGATCGCGGTCAGCCGGTACGGGCGGCTCAAACTGGGCGGCCCGGACTCCGAGCCCGATTACAGCAACTGGACCTGGTTCGCGATGCTGTTCGCGGCGGGGATCGGCACCATCCTGATGTTCTGGGGCGTGGCCGAGCCGATCAGCCACTTCGCGAACCCCCCGCGCGAGGACGTCCCGCCCGAGTCGGTGGCGGCCGCCAACGAGGCCATGGGCTTCACCCTGTACCACTTCGGCCTGCACACCTGGACGATCTTCACGCTCCCTGCGCTGGCCTTCGCCTACTTCGTCTACCGGCGCGGCCTGCCGTTCCGGGTCAGCTCGATCTTCCAGCCGTTCCTCGGCGACCGCATCTACGGCCCCGTCGGCCGCACCATCGACATCGTCGCGGTGCTGGGCACCCTGTTCGGCGTCGCGGTCTCCATCGGCCTGGGCACGATGCAGATCAACAGCGGCCTGAACACCCTGTTCGGGGTCGCGGAGGGGCGCCTGACGCAGGTCGTGCTCATCGCCGTGGTGACCGCCATCGCCGTCACCTCGGTGGCGCTGGGCCTGGACAAGGGCGTCAAGCGGCTGTCCACGCTCAACATCGCCATGGCCATCGGGCTGCTGCTGTTCATCTTCGTCTTCGGCGCGCCGGTCTTCCTCTCCCGCGGCATCATCGAGACCACCGGGACCTACCTGAGCTGGCTGGTCCCCCTGTCGTTCTGGAACGACACCTTCAACAACAGCGGGTGGCAGAAGAACTGGACGACCTTCTACTGGGCCTGGACCATCACCTGGTCGCCGTTCGTCGGGATCTTCATCGCCCGGATCTCCAAGGGCCGCAGTGTCCGCGAATTCATCATCGGCGTGCTGGGGCTGCCCACCGCGTTCAGCATCGTCTGGTTCGCGGTGTTCGGCCTCTCGGCCATCGACATCGAGATGAACCGCGGCGGCGGCCTGGTGAACGAGGTCGTCGACCAGGGGGACATCCCCGGCGCGCTGTTCGTGTTCCTGGAGCACTTCCCGGCCACGGAGCTGGTCTCGGGGCTGGCGATCCTGATCGTGGTCATCTTCTTCACCACCTCCTCGGACTCGGCGTCCCTGGTGGTGGACATGCTGTGCACCGGGCACGCGGACGGCTCCCCCACCCGGCAGCGGGTGTTCTGGGGCGTCACCGAGGGCGTGGTGGCCGCCACGCTGCTGGCCGCCACGGGCAAGGGCGGGCTGGACGCCCTGCAACAGGTGATCACCGTCATCGGGCTGCCGTTCTTCCTGATCGGCTTCTTGATGATGGTCGCCCTGGTGCGCGCCATGCACTCCGACATGTCGGCGGGTGCGGGGCAGGTGGCCCAGCGCTCGGCCGACATCGCGGCGCGCGGGCGCCGGATGAGGCGCAAGCGGCGCAAACAGCAGACCTGAGGGGGCCCGAACACGTGCGGCCCGGCCGGATCCGGCCGGGCCCACCCCCTTCCGCGGGGCTACTCCTGGATCTTGCGGGCCGTGTAGGCGTCGCGCGCGGCCGCCGCCACGGCGTCCAGGCCCGCGCCCGTCGACGCCAGCACCCCGGCGGCCACGGCGCCCTCCACGAACGGGGCGTCGACGACGAGGGCGTCGTCGCGGGGCTCGTCCTCGAAGACCAGCCGGGCCGTCATCACCGCGCTGCCGATGTCGGGCAGGACCACGACGCCCGCCCCCTGGTCGACCTCGGCCACCGCCTCGGCGATGCGCTCATAGGAGGTGCCGATGCCCCCGTCGGGGCCGCCTCCCGCGGCGGCGACCGTCTCCGGCCGCGCACCGAGCTGCTCCAGCAGTTCCTTTACTCCTTCGGCCAGTCTCCCGCTGTGCGACACGAGGACGATGCCGACTGTTGCGCCCATGGGGGAATAGGCTACTTGACCGAGCGTCCGCGCTTCAGGATCGACACCGCCACCCCTCGGCGAACACTAGGGAGCCGCACCGTGAAGAAGTTCCTGAACACTCCGGAAAGCTATCTGTCCGACGCGCTCGCCGGCCTCGCGGCGGCCCATCCCGAACTGCGGGTGGACACCGAGAACGGCGTGGTCGCACGGTCCTCGGGGCCCGTGGAGGGCAAGGTCGGACTGGTCTCCGGCGGCGGCTCCGGGCACGAGCCCCTGCACAGCGGTTTCGTCGGCGACGGGATGCTGGACGCGGCCTGCCCCGGCGAGGTGTTCACCTCCCCGGTGCCCGACGGGTTCCTGGCGGGGGTCAAGGCCGCCGACGCCGGGCGCGGCACGGTCCTGATCGTCAAGAACTACACCGGCGACGTGATGAACGCCCAGATGGCCGCCGAGCTGGCCGACGACGAGGGGCTTCGGGTCGAGCAGGTCCTGGTCAACGACGACGTCGCGGTCGAGGACTCCACGTTCACCGCCGGGCGGCGCGGCACCGGCGCCACCGTGTTCGTGGAGAAGATCTGCGGGGCGGCCGCCGTGCGCGGGGACGACGTGGAGGCCGTCGCCGAGCTGGGCCGCCGGGTGAACGCGGCGTCGCGTTCCTTCGCGGTGGCGCTGACCGCCTGCACGGTGCCCACGGCCGGGCGGCCCGGGTTCGACCTCCCGGAGGAGGAGATCGAGGTCGGCGTCGGCATCCACGGCGAGCCGGGGCGGCGCCGGGAGAAGCTGCGCAGCGCGCGCGACATCGTCGGGGAGATGATGGAGGCGATCCTCCAGGACTCGCCGCTGGAGTCGGGCGACGAGGCCGTGGTGATGGTCAACGGCATGGGCGGCACCCCGCTCAGCGAGCTGTACCTGGTGTTCGGCGAGGTCGCGCGGGTGTGCGGGGACAAGGGCATCACCATCGCCCGCAACCTGGTGGGCGACTATGTGACCAGCCTGGACATGGAGGGCTGCTCGATCACGCTGTGCCGGGTCGAGGAGGGCTTCCTGCCGCTGTGGGACGCGCCGGTGAACACCCCGGCCCTGCGCTGGGGCGCGTGAGCCGGGGACGGGAAGGAGTGGGGAACGTGCACGCCATGGACACCGCACTGGCCAAGGCCTGGGTGGCGGCGGCCGCCGACGCCGTCTCGGGCGAGGCCGAGGGGCTGAGCAGGCTCGACGCCGCCATCGGCGACGGCGACCACGGGACCAACATGGACCGGGGGCTGACGGCGGCGCGGACCGCCGTGGACGGCCTGGAGGCCGACGGGCCGGGTCCGGTGCTGGTCAAGACCGGGATGACGATGATCTCGCGGGTCGGCGGGGCGTCGGGGCCGCTCTACGGGACGCTGCTGCGCACGGCGGGCAAGCGCTTGGAGGGGCCCGAGGCCGGGGTGGCCGACCTGGCCGCCGCGCTGCGGGCGGGCCTGGACGCGGTGCAGAAGATGGGCGCCGCCAAGCCGGGCGACAAGACGCTGGTGGACGCGCTGTCCCCGGCGGTCGAGGCGCTGGAGAAGGCCGCCGGGCAGGGCACGCCGCTCTCCGAGGCGGCGGAGGCGGCGGCCGCCGCGGCCGAGCAGGGGGCGCAGGCGACCGTGCCGCTGCAGGCCCGCAAGGGGCGGGCGTCCTACCTGGGCGAGCGGAGCATCGGCCACGAGGACCCGGGGGCGGCGTCGTCCGCCCTTCTCATGCGGGCCCTGGCGGGGGTGTGCCGGGCCTGAGTCCGGCCCGCCCCCGCCGTTGACCCCGGGGAAGCCGGCCCAGCGGGTGCCGCCCCGGCTTCCCCGAGGTCAACGCGGGTTTCGCGCCTCGGCCACGCGCACCGCCGCGTCGGCGGCGGCACGGGCGTCGTCGGCGTCCAGCCGCAGGCCGAACACGTCCCGCAGCGCCTCGGGGACCTCGTCGCGGCCGAGTTCGCGGCTGTCGGAGGTGCCGTCGGGGCGTTCGGCGGACAGCACCGTGTTCATCAGCCGGTGGTTCACCCCGTCGCCGAGGCGCTGGGCGATGAGCCGCGCCCGGAACGGCGAGCGCGGGTGCGTGCACAGGTAGTGGCTGTAGATCGCGTAGTCGGTCCGGTAGGACGGCTCGTCGGTGAAGGAGTAGAGGTCGGCCCACCGGTCCCCGGTGCGGGCGGTGAGGACGCGGGTCCGGGGCTCCCCGTCGTCGCCGGGCGCCTCTTCGCGGTCGATGCGGAAGGCCCACTCCCCCCGGTCCCCCTGGGCGGTCTCGGTGCCTAGGGTGTAGGGCATCGGTTCGCGCAGGCCTCCCCCGCCGAATCCGACGTCGGCGATGAGCCGCTGCCCCTGGACGTCCATGGTCAGGAGCATGTGGGTGGCCGGGCGGAAGCGGTCGTCCGCGCGGATTCGGGCGGCGTGGCCCACGGCCCGGACCCCGATGCGCTCCAGGGCGGCCGCGAGCAGGAGGTTGTGCTCGTAGCAGTAGCCGCCGCGGCGGCGGGCGACGAGCTTGTCCTGGATGTCGGCGACGTCGAGGGAGACCTGGCGGCCGAGGAACACGTCGACGTTGGCGAAGGCCAGGGTCGCGGCGTGGGCCCGGTGGAGGGCGGCCACCGATTCCCGGTCGGGGCCCAGCGGCCCGGTGACGCCGAGGGCGTCCAGATAGGCGTCGAGGTCCAGGGCACCGGGGTCCCAGCCGCGGGCGGGGTCGTCGGCGAAGGGGTCGGGGCGGGTGCGCGGCGCCACGGTCGGCTCCTATCATTAGGTGGGCAACGTTCGACCAGAACATTAGCCAGCTAATGAGATTCCGGCAAGGTGCGGCGGGGGTTCGGGGAGGGGCGGTGTCGATGCAGGAGTGGCTGCGGGCCTGGGAGGACGACTTCGTCCCGTCCTTCTGGAGGGCCAAGAACGCGATGCTCCAGGCGGCGGGGACGGCCTTCGAGCGCCACGGCGTGCGGGAGGGGCAGCAGTTCGTCCTGATGTGCCTGTGGCGCGAGGACGGCCTCTCCCCCGGCGAGATCGCCCGCCGCCTGGGCCTGTCCACCCCGACGGTCACCCGCACGGCCGGACGCCTGGAGGCGGCGGGACTGGTGGAGCGCCACCCGCACCCGACCGACGCACGCCTGGTGAGCGTCCGCCTCACCGTGAAGGGCCGGTCCCTGCGCGAGGCTTTGGACCGCGAGATGAACGACCTGTCGGACCGGGCGTTGCGCGGCTTCGCCGAGGAGGAGCGGGAGTCCTTCCGGCGGATGCTGGACGGCATGGCCGCCAACCTGCGCACCCCGGACCGAGAGGGCACCGCCGACGGCGGGGGGTGACCCGCCGCGCCGGGCAGGCCACCCGTTGTGCGTCCCGCCCTCTCAGGCCGTGGCCGGCACCTCGCCCTTCGTCTTCTCCTTTGCGGGGTTTCCGTAGGTCATGCGGCGCAGGAACCATTCGGCCGGGCCCTGCTTGAAGCCCGCCCGGCGCATCAGGTCGGCCAGGGCCACGGTGGCCAGCCACACCGCGGCGCCGATGCCGACGGCGGCCGCGTCGCCAAGTTCGGCGGCCAGGCCCAGGGTGTAGGCGGGCATCAGCACCAGCCAGGCCACCGACTGGAGCAGGTAGCAGGTCATCGAGCGCTGCCCGGTGGCCGCCAGGGCGGTCACGACCGGGCCGCGCCGGTCCCCCGCCCTCAGGGCGATCAGCGCGATCAGCGCGGCGTACCCGAGGCCGCCCGCGTACCCGACCAGCATGTGCAGCCAGAACACCCCGGCCACGACGGGGGCGGCGGGCTGCCAGACCTCGATGTTGATGAGCATGTACGGGACCCCGCCGACGACGGCCGCCGGGATGCCGATCGCGGCCAGGCGGGTGAGGAACGCGCGGTGCCGCCCGGGCTCCTCCAGCAGGCGGCGCCGGGCCGCCCAGACGCCCGCCAGGAACGGGAACACGGAGATGATGATCAGCAGGGGCAGGAAGAACGGCAGCATCACCACCCGCATGAGCAGGTCCTCGACCGGCGAGGCGACGGTGCCGCCCTCGGCCGCCGCGTCCATCGCCAGGCCGTTGACCGCGGAGTAGACCAGCGTGCCCACCGACCCCCACACGAAGGCCGTGGCGAGCAGGCGGCGGTCGCTCCAGCGCATGACCCCCGCGAAGAGCAGGGCGATCAGGCCGTAGACGGCGATGATGTCGCCGAAGAAGATCAGGATGCCGTGGGCCAGGCCGATGGCCACCATCCAGCGGCCGCGACGGCGCAGCAGGCGGCGCACCCACGGCCACGGGCGCCCCTCGGCCGTGCGGCGCAGGGCGATCCGCGCCAGCCCGTACCCGAAGAGGGCCGCGAACATGGGGTAGCCGCGGTTCTCGGCGAAGAGCGCCATGGCCGCGGTGGCCGCTGTGTCGAGTGGGCCGTCGAGGGAGTACCCGGCGCTGCCCCCGACGGCGATGCGGAACATGTGGGCGTGCACGGTGGCGATGACCAGCAGCATGAGGCCGCGCGCGAGGTCGGGCGCCAGCGAGCGGCGTGCGGCCGGGACGGCGCCCGGCGCAGGGGAGGATGGCATGGACATGAGGGGTCCCCCGTTGACGGTTTTAGCTACGGAACCGTATCCAACATGACCCCGTTAAAATACGCAAGCGTTTTCTATGCGGACGGGAAGCGGTCGAACCGGGTGGAGCACGGGATGGACGAGAAGCGGCGGGCCGAAGAGGCGCCCGGGGCGCCCGGGGGTCCGGAGGGAGCGCCGGAGCAGGCGCCGGAGGCCCGTCCGAAGGGCACGCGCAGGCGCGGCGCGGCGCTCATCCGGGCGATCCACGCCGCGGCCTGCGAGGAGGCGGCCGAGCGCGGGCTCGAAGGGGCGACCATGGAGGGCATCGCCCGGCGCGCGGGCACCGCGAAGACCTCGCTGTACCGGCGGTGGGACTCCCCGGAGGACATCGTGCTGGAGGCGCTGCACGCGGCCTACCCGATGGAGGAGCCCGCACCGGAGGCCGACGACCTGCGCGGCGACCTGATCCGGGCGCTCCGGCTGATGCGGGACTCCTTCGGCTCCCGCCCGAAGTACGCGCAGGCGCTGATGGCCGTGCTGGTGGCGTCGTGGGCCCGCCCCGACCTCCACGAGCGCCTGTACCGGGAGGTGTTCGACCCGCGCGGCGAGCGGTTCACCAAGAACGCGCTCCTGCACTATGCCGACAAGGGCGTGCTGGACCGCGAGCGCGTGACGGACGTGGTGGCCGACATCGGCGAGGCGATGGTCTTCAAGCACATGCTCGACACGATGGAGCCGCCGGACGATGCGTACCTGGGCATGATCGTGGACCAGGCGATCCTGCCCGCCGTGGGGATCGATCCGCGCACGCGCACCGCCGCCGATGGAGCCGACGGAGGTCCCGGCGGGACGCGGGCGTCCTGACGGCACGGCCCGAGGGATAAGGAGGGAGGCCGAGGGCGGGAAAAGGCCCCCGGCCTCCGTTGGGGTCACGGCCCGCCGGGAGGCGGGTCAGCGACCGATGGTCCAGGCGCCGTCGGCCCGGACGTAGAGGTAGGCGACCGCTTCGGAGCCGTCGACCATGGGCAGATCACCGAAACGGGAGCTGCCTTCATAGACGCCGATCTCGTTGACGAGGCTCGCGTAGCGCTCCCCGTCCTCGCCATAGGACTCGATGATGAAGTTCTTGCTGCCGGAGTGGGTGAGCTCGACGGTCGTGTCGTCCGTCGGCGTCCACTCCAGCCGGTAGAGGCCCTCGCCGGTGCCCTGGAGCCAGTAGCTGTCGCTCGCCCAGGTCTTCGCCTGGGAGGCGTCCACGGGAAGCCCGTCGAGGGGGTTCTCCCCGTCGACGGCCTCATCGGCGTCGTCCGCGGCCGCGTCCTGCGCGTCCGCGTCGTCAGCGCTCGCGTCGCCGTCGCCCTCGTCGATGTCGTACCCCTCTTCGGCGGCGGAGCCCTCCTGCTCCTCGCCGACCGGCTGCGGGTCGCCGATGGAGAAGCTGCAGCCGGTCAGCCCCACGGCGAGGGACACGGAGGCGATCACCGTGGCCGCCCGCGCGAGGGCGGTCCCGGCCGGGGGGTGAAGGGTGGGGAAACGCGTCATCTTCTGCACCTTCCGGTGATGGGGGTGGAACGGTCGCACCGCTGCGGGGGTCATGTGAGCGGCGGTGTGCGGGGGGCGGTCGGTACCTCTGATGCGGCGAATCCAGATTCAGTTGTATAAATCTGAAATATCACTACTGGCGCACGAGCGACCTCACAAGGTGAAGGAAAAGCGCAGGTAAGGCGGCTGAGAGCGCCGGCGTTCCCAAACAATTCACCCAGAACGCCTGGCCGGTGAAACGCGCCCGAATGTGCGCGGCGGCGGCACCGGGGAAGTAGGCGATGACACCCGCCGCATGGGCGGCCGCCGCGATTCCGGGGCTCCAGACGCCGGTGACGAGGCCGGCCGCCGCCAGGGGCGTGGCGGCGATGGGCGTCCACCACCGTTCACGCGGGAATCCCACCCCGCGAGGCGGTCCCGGATGAACGCCGGCGGGCGGAGGGACGTCCCCGAGGAGGAGGGCGAGGAGCGCCGTCGGCCACCACGGGCCGAGAAGTTGGGTCGCCTCGGCCGCTCCCGGCAATCACAGATCCGGAGAACGGCCCGGCCCCGAACGGGGCCGGGCCGGGCTGAGGGGTCAGGAGACCCGCACCAGCATCTTCCCGGTGTTGGCGCCCCTCATCATGTCCAGGAACGCCTGAAGCGTGTTGTCCACGCCGTCGACGACCGTCTCGTCGTAGACCAGGCTCCCCTCGGCCAGCCACTGGCCCGCCTCGGCGATGAAGTCCTTCATCCGGTCGGCGTAGAACCCGACCGTGAAGCCCTTGAGCGTCAGGCCCTTCTTGAGCAACTCGGACAGGTTGCGCGGCGCCGCCGGGGGCTCCTCGGTGTTGTAGGCCGAGATCATCCCGCACACCGCCGCGCGGCCGCCCCGGTTGAACGCGGCCAGCGCCGCCTCCAGGTGGTCGCCGCCGACGTTGTCGAAGTAGACGTCGATCCCGTCCGGCGCGGCGTCCCGCAGCAGCGCGCCCACGTCGCCGCTCTTGTAGTTGAACGCCGCGTCGTAGCCGTACTTGGAGGTCAGCAGGTCGACCTTGGCGTCGCTCCCGGCCGAGCCGACCACCCGGGACGCCCCCTTCAGGCGGGCGATCTGCCCGGCGACGCTCCCCACGGCTCCGGCCGCGCCGGAGATGAACACGGTGTCGCCCGGCTCCATCCGCGCCACGTCCAGCAGCCCCACATAGGCGGTCAGCCCGGTCATGCCCAGCACGTGCAGGTAGGCCGACTCGGGCACGCCCGGCACCGGGTCGATGCGGCGGAAGGCGGCCGCCGGGCCCTGCGCGGTGTCGCGCCAGCCCAGGGTGTGCAGGACCAGATCGCCTTCGGCCAGGTCGTCGGAGCGCGAGGCCGCCACCCGGCCGACGGCGCCGCCCTCCATCGCCTTGTCCAGCTCGTACGGCGGCACGTAGGAGGGCGTGTCGTCCATGCGGCCCCGCATGTACGGGTCGACCGAGAGGTAGGCGTTGCGCACCCGCACCTCGCCGGGGCCCAGCGGCGGCAGGTCCCGCTCGACGTACCGGAAGTCGTCGGTCGTGGGCCAGCCCTGCGGGCGGGCGGCGAGCTGCCATTCGCGGGTGGTGGCGGTCGGCCCTTCGGTGGCGGACATGGTTCTCCTCGGTGGTCGCACAGATGGTGGACGTCAGACGGAAGGGACGGTGTGCAGGCGTCGGCACACCGCCCTGAGCAGGGGAAACCGACGCGGAGGCCGTCCTCTTCCCGCATGCGGGCCGGTGTGACGGACGAGTCGGACCCCTGATCCGCAGGCCACACGGCGCTCGGCCGGGCCCCGCCGGGACGTGTTCCCCGAGTCAGGCCCTCGACCATCGGTGGGAGACCTCTGAACCTGCTGCGGACACGGCGAGGGGCGCCCGTGGTCGGTGTGTGCGGGCCGGGCGCGCCAGAGGACCGGGGTGGTGGGGCGGGTGGTCCGGACACTGAAGGGCCGGTTGGGGCCGGGGGGTGCCGGGGGGTCCGCGCGCTCTGCGCCCCGATCCGGCGCAACCGGCCGATCGGTGCCCCGGCCGAGC
>NZ_ANBH01000143.1 GCF_000341185.1 Nocardiopsis chromatogenes YIM 90109 | reverse complement strand
GTCGACCACTGATCGGGGCACACATGTCCCATCGACGATCCAGGGCGTGTCTCTTGGAACAGGCCCTAGTACTCCGGGCTCTGGACCTCCAGGTCCTGCGCCTCGTGTTCCAGGCCCTCCTCGGCGATGTACTCCATCAGCTTTCCGTCGCGGACGCGCTCGAACACGCCCGCGGTGGTCTCCTCGTCCAGGTAGACGACGTTCTGCTCGCCCTCCCACCCGGTGGAGGCGGCGGGCAGGCTGAGGAAGACGGCCCCCTCGGGGCCGATGCCGACCAGGCGCATCATCAGGCCCCGCATCATGGCCATGGTGGTGTTCTCGTCCACCGCCACCGACTCGCTGGCGGCGGTCAGGAAGGCGTCCAGGCGGCGGGGGTCGGTGCGGACCTCCTCGCTGACCGCCTTCTCGGCCATCGCCCGCAGGAACACCTGCTGGCGCTTGATGCGGTCCAGGTCGCTGCCGGAGAGCCCCTTGCGCTCGCGGACGAAGCGCAGCGCCTCCTCCCCGTCCATGTGGTTCCTCCCCGCCTCCCAGTACCAGCCGTTGGTCGGGTCGTACACCTCGCGGGGCAGGTCGATCACCACGCCGCCCAGGGCGTCGGTCATCGCCTCGAACCCGGCGAAGTCCACCGCGGCGAAGTGGTCCACCCGCACGTCGCCCAGGCGCTCGACGGTGGAGGTGAGCAGCCGGGGTCCGCCCAGGGAGTAGGCGTCGGCGATCTTGCCCTCGCCGTGGCCGGGGATGTCCACCCAGGAGTCGCGGGAGATCGCGATGACGTAGGCGCGCGCCTCCCCCTCGGGGACGTGCAGGAACATGATCACGTCGGCGTCGGCCTCGCCCTCGCGCCACTTGTCGGCGGTCGACTCGCCGCGCATGTCGGAGCCGATGAGCAGCCAGTTCTCCCCGGGGTCGTCGACCGGGCGGCCCTCCTCGTCGGGCACGGCGCCGGTGATGCGCTCGATGTTGCGGTCGTAGACGTCGGCGCGCCAGGCGACGGCGATCGCCAGCGCGAGGGCGACCGCCAGGCAGCACAGCAGGGTCGGGAGGAGTCCCCCTCGGCGCCTGTTCTCCGGTCTGGCCATGTCGGTTCCCCGGTCGGTCCCCTTGTCCGTCAATAACGGCCTTCCCTCCGCCCCTGCCCTCGGCACCCCGGAATATCGATCACGGTATGCGGCAAATCGAGCACCAAACGTAACTATATGTGGCCACATCCGCATGATCGGCGCCGACACCCCCCGGACGGGCGGGATGTGCGCACCCGGAGCCGGAGGCGCGGAGGCGGCACGGCCGGACCCGGCCGCCTCTTTGAGAACGTTGCGTTCCCTACTCGGCAAGGTCTACATTGAGAACGGAACGTTCATTAAACGCTTCCGCCCCGTTCCCGCCGCCGTGGCGAGGAGGACGACCGATGGCCCGCACCCGACGGCCCGCGCCCCCGCAGGTGCGCCGCGCCCTGCCCGGCCTGCTGCTGGGGATGCTGCTCGGCGCGGTCGACCAGACCGCCATCGCGCCCGCCCTCCCGGCCGTGGCGAGCGACCTCGGCGGCTTCGGCCTGATGCCGTTCGTGATCACCGCCTACCTGGTGGCGGCCACCGCCCTCATGCCGCTCTACGGCCGCCTCGGCGACCGGTTCGGCCGCACCCGCCCCCTCCAGGCCGCCATCGCCCTGTTCACCGTGGGCGCGCTGGCGGCCGGGCAGGCCGACTCGATGACGGCGCTGCTCATCGCCCGCGCGGTGCAGGGGGCGGGCGGCGGCGGGGTGATGGTGGGCGTCCAGTCCGCGCTGGGCGAGCTGGTCAGCCCGCGCGAGCGCGGCCGCTACCTGGGGCTGTTCGGCGCGGTGTTCGCCCTGGCGGCGGTGGGCGGGCCGCTGCTGGGCGGCGCGGTCACCGACGCCCTGGGGTGGCGGTGGCTGTTCCACCTCTACCCGCCGCTGGGCCTGGCGGCGCTGGTGGCCGTCACCGCCACGCTGCGCCTGCCCCGGCCCGCCGAACGGCGCCCGGTCGACGCGGCGGGGGCGCTGTCCCTGGCCGCCGCCGTGGTCGGGCTGGCGGTGCTGGGGTCGGCGCCCGGCTGGCCCGGCCGCCCCGACTGGGCGGTCCCGGCGGCCGCCGCGCTGCTCGCGTGCGGGGCCGCCGCCTGGGCGGTGTCCGCGCACCGCGCCGCCGACCCGGTGCTTCCGGTGCGGCTGCTGCGCGACCGCTCGGTGGGCACCGCCGTCGCGGTCGCCTTCCTGGTCGGCTCCGCCCTGTTCGGCATCGCCGCCTACGTTCCGGCCTACGTGCAGATCGCCCTGGGTGCGTCGGCCTCGCAGGCGGGCGCGGTGATGATCGCGCTCATGGCGGGGGTGCTGGTCACCACGGTCGCCTCCGGGCGGATGATCACCCGCACCGGCCGGTACCGGGCCTACCCCGTGGCCGGGACCGCGGTGTCGGCCGCGGCGATGGCCGCCATGGGCACGCTCGGGCCGGACAGCACCCCGGCGCAGGTCGCCGGGCTGCTGGCGCTGCTCGGCCTGGGGCTCGGGCTGGTCATGCAGGTCATGACGCTGGTGGCGCAGAACGCCGCGCCCCGCGCCGACCTGGGTGCGGCCACCGCCGCCGTCGTCTTCTGGCGCCAGGTCGGCGCCTCGGCCGGGGCCGCGCTCACCGGCGCCCTGGTCAACCTGCGCTTCGCGGCGCTGCTGCCCGCCGAGACGGCGGCGCGGGTAGGCGGCGCCTCGGCGCTGTCGCCGGAGGCCGCCGCCGCGCTCCCGCCCGCCGACCGGGCGGCGGTCGCCGCCGCGTTCGGCGAGGCGCTGCCGCCGCTGTTCGCCTGGGCCGCCCCGCTGATGGGGCTGGCCGTCCTGCTCTGCGCCGCGCTGCCCGCCCTTCCGCTGCGGGAGACCGCGCACGCATCCGACACCTCCCCCGACACGGGGAACACCGGTAATGAGACCAAGGAGTCACCATGACCCGAACGCACACCCCCCGCGCCGACACCGCCGTCGGCACCGAGGCGCTGGTCGCCCCGCTGTCGGCGTTCGGGCGCTCGGACCTGGACACGGCCGGGGGCAAGGCCGCCAACCTGGGTGAGATGGTGCGGCTGGGCCTGCCCGTGCCGGACGGCTTCGCCGTCACCACCCGGGCCTACGCGCGCGCCGCCGCCGAGGGCGCGCCGGCCGCGGCGCTGCGCGCGCTCGCGGAGGGCGCCGCCGACACGGGCTCCGACGCGGGCTCCGGTGAAGGGGACGACGAGGGCGCCGCCGTGCGCGCCGCGTTCGAGGCGGCCGACCTGCCGGACGACCTGCGCACCGCGATCGTGGGGGCCTACCGGCGGATGGGCGGCGGCCCGGTGGCCGTGCGCTCCAGCGCCACCGCCGAGGACCTGCCCGGGGCGGCGTTCGCCGGGCAGCAGGACACCTACCTCAACGTCGTCGGGGAGGAGGACCTGCTGGACGCCGTGCGGCGCTGCTGGGCGTCGCTGTGGAGCGGCCGCGCGATCGCCTACCGCCGCCGCATCGGCATGGACGCCCCCGATGTGCGCATCGCGGTCGCCGTGCAGGCGATGGTGCCCGCCGAGTGGGCCGGGGTCGCCTTCACCGCCGACCCGGTCACCGGGCGCCGCGACCGGGTGGCCGTGGACGCCGGGCGGGGCCTGGGCGAGTCGGTCGTCTCCGGCCTGGTCACCCCCGAGCACTACCTGCTGGACACGCACGGCGCCGTGGTCGGGCACCGCGCGGGCCGCGGCGAGGTGGTGGTCCGCGCGGCCGAGGGCGGCGGCGTCGTCCACGAGGAGCGCACCGCCGCCGAGGCCGCCGGGGCGTCCTCTGGCGGGATGGACCGGGCGTCCCTCAAGGAGCTGGCGCGGCTGTGCCGCAGGGTCGCCGGGCACTGGGGGCGGCCCATGGACGTCGAGTGGGCGGTGGCCGGGGGGCGCGTGCTGCTCCTGCAGGCGCGGCCGATGACCGCCGTGCCGCCCGAGCCGGTGCGGCTGAACCCGGTCCAAAAGCGCGTCGGCCCCATCCTGCTCGACATGTTCCAGACGCGCCCCTACCCGCTCGACATGACGACGTGGACGGGCGAACTGCTGGAGGGCATGGTCGCCGGAATGATGAAGGGGCTCATCGGTGCACGTCTACCCGCACTGGACCGGCTCTTCCCCGAGGAGGACGGCGTGGTGGTGCGCTTCCTCCCGCCCACGCCACGCCCGACCCTGAGCACCCTGGTCGCGCCGGTGCGGCTCGCCTCCAAGGCGCGCCGGTTCCCGATCGAACGGTGGACGCGCGACCCGCGCTTCACCCGCTATGAGAAGGCGCTCGACGAGCTGGCCGCCCGCCCGGCCGCCGACCTGCCCTGGGCCGAGCTGCGCACGCGGCCCCGGCAGGCCCTGGCACTCGTGCCCCTGATGACCGACCTGCGCACGGACTACCTCCCGAACCTCGTCGTGCCGTTCGTCCGCACACATCTGATGCTGGCGCTTCTGGGGCACCCGGTCTCCGCGGGCGACCTGGCCTTCGGAGCGCTCACCTGCACCGAGAAGGCCAACCGCGCCCTGGAGGAGCTGGCGGAGCTCGTCCGGGAGCACCCCGCCATGGCGGAGGCGTTCGCGGAGCGCACGCCGGAGGAGCTGGCGGAGGCGGTGGGCACCGACCCGGTCCTGGCTCCGCTGGCCGAGCGGTTCGACGCGTTCATGGCCGCCTACGGGAACCGGGAGACCGCGAGCGCCGTGTACGCCTCCTCCCCCACCTGGAGCGAGGTCCCGGAGACCGTGCTGGGCATGGTGAAGCTCCTCGCCTCCGAGCCGCCCACGCGCGACACCGACAGCGCGCGCAAGGCGTTGGAGCGCCTGACCGCCCACCCGAGGCTGCGCCGCAACCCGGCCGCCCGGCGGCGGGCGGCCCGCCTGGTGGAGCGGTTCCGCGCCGGGGTCGCCTTCCGCGAGGACAGCCACTTCCACTTCACGCGCGCGCTGCCGCCGCTGCGGAGCGCGCTGCTGGAGATGGGGCGCCGCCTCGTGGAGGAGGGCGTGCTGGACTCCACCGGGGAGGTCTTCCACCTGCGCCTGGAGGAGCTGGAAGGCATCGCCGACCTGCCGGGGCTGCCCGAGGAGCAGGCCGCGCGGCTGCGGGCGGCCGTGCGCCGCCGGGCCGCCAAGCGCGCGTCCCTGGCGAGCGTGCCGATGCTGGTGATGCCGCGCGACGCGCCCTCCCCCGGCCCGGGGAAGGGCACGGACGGCGGCCCGGTGCTGGCCGACGGCACCCCGGCGGGCGGCGGCGCGGTGACCGGGCCCGCGCGCATCATCCGCGACCCATCGGAGTTCGGACGCATGCGGGCCGGGGACGTGCTGGTGTGCCCCTACACCAACCCGTCGTGGACGCCCCTGTTCCAGCGCGCGTCCGCCGTGGTGGTCGACTCGGGCGGGCTGGGGTCGCACGCGGCGATCGTCGCGCGCGAGTACGGCATCCCGGCGGTGATGGGCACCGGGGACGGCACGTCGGCGATCGAGGACGGGGCGGCGGTGCGCGTCGACGGCGACGCGGGGCAGGTGACGGCGGCCGCACCGCGCCCGTCCGTAGAATCCGAGGGGACCGGGGGCGCGTGATGGGGTCCGAGGCGGGCGGCCGCGAACGGACCGGCGGCACCCCGGCACCGTCCCAGTCGGAAAGGCGGAGCGAACCCGTGGGCACCCCCGCCGGGCCCGGCCCGAGCACGGCCGAGGAGGACCCGCGCAAGCGGCCGCGCAGGCGCGGTGACGCGCTCAACACGGCGATCTTCGAGGCGGTCCTGGCCGAGCTGGAGGAGGTCGGCTACGCGAAGCTGACCATGGAGCGCGTGGCCGAGCGGGCCCGGACCGGCAAGGCGTCGCTGTACCGGCGCTGGCCCAACCGGGCGCGCCTGGTGATGGAGGCGGTCTACCACGTGGTGCCGCGGTACATGGACGTGCCCGACACCGGAAGCCTGCGGGGGGACCTGCTGGAGCTGTTCCGCGGCACCGCCCGCCTGCTGGAGGGCCCGACCGGCGAGGCGATGCGCGGGGTCCTGGGGGAGGTGCTGCACGATGAGGAGGTCGCGGCGCAGATCCGGTCGGCCTCGCGGGGCGAGAGCCTGTCCCAGATCCGCCGGGTGGCCGACCGGGCGGTGGCGCGGGGCGAGATCGCGGCCGAGGCGTTGACGACGCGCCGCTTGGAGGCGGGGCACGCGGTGATGCGGCACCACTTCCTGTTCCAGGGCACCACGATCTCGGACCGTGTGGTCGAAGAGGTGGTGGACGAGGTGGTCCTGCCCCTGTTCAACGCACCGCCACCGCCCTGACCGGAGCGGTCGGTGCNCCGGGGCCCCCCCCCCCCCCCCGCCACGCGACGGGGCGGGCTGCGACGGCGGGCGGGCCCGCAGCGCCGATGCCGTCGGCCGACCCCGGGGCCGGGAGATCGAGGACCGTCCCACGTCGCGCCGGGTGGTCTCGCCGGACGGCGGGCGGATGACGGACAGCACGCCGAACAGGCCGAAGACGACCACCGGCTCCCTCTGCCGGATCATCGGCAGGACGCGGACCGCGAGGACACCGATGCTCAGGGCCGTGGAGGCGGAGAACAGGTCCGAGCGGCGGGGGCGGGCGCGGCGTCCGCGTTCATGGGGTTTTCATCAGGGCCCACACAGGGGGCCGGTCCCTTACGGTGTCCCGCCCGTCGCGGCGGCCGCCGGGCAGGCGAGGTAGGAGCGCAGCAGTTCCCGGCACTCGGCGATCAGGGCCGGGTCGCCGTCGGGGTCGGTCCGGAAGGCCAGGGACAGCACCGCGTCGGCCGCCTCGACCGCCACGCGGACCCTGCGCTCGGTCTCCGGGTCCGGAGGGCTGCCGGTGGCCGTCAGCCCCATGGCGAGCAGCGTCCCGGATACCCGGTCGTCCCGGCGGCCGGGTCCCGCCCTGCCCGACGGGGGGCGGGGCGCGCACGCCTCGGGGTCGTAACCGGTGTCGGGGTCGGCGTCCAGCACCCCGAACCCGGGCACGGTGCGGCGCATGTCGACGTAGGTGTCCACGGCCGTCAGCGCCGCCCCCGCCCAGTCGGCGCCCGCGGAGGCCCCCAGGCGCTCGGACAGGCGGTCGGTGAACAGCTCCATGTTCCGCGCGGCCAGCGCGCGGATCAGGCCGTCCTTGTCGTAGAAGAACTGGTACACGGTGCCGATGGGGATCTCCGCGCGGCGCGCCACCTCGGTCGTGGTCACCGCCGCCGGTCCCTCCTCTTCCAGGACGGCGGCGCACGCGCGCAGGAGCCGCTCGACCCGCTCCATGCTGCGGCGCTGTGCGGGGCGGCGGCGCAGCCCGGTGGCGGTCCAGGCCGGCGCTGGGTTCGGGCGCGGGGGCGCGGGCCGATCGGTGCGGGACATGCCCCCATTGTGCCCGGAGAAGGACCCCGGGGAGGCGTGGTCGGCGGCCCCGCCCGGCTCGCCGGGGCGGCCGGTCCGGAACCGGCCAGAGGGGCCGGGCCGACTCCGCGGCGCGGCCGCGCCCGGCCGGGGTGCATCCGGATCTCTTGTACTGCTACATTGCTACAAGAGCAATACAAGGAGAACCTCCATGGCCACCTGGATCGCGCTCGCGGTCGTCTTCCTCAGCGTCTCGCAGACCGTCTCGACCAGCCTGAAACCCCCGGCCGTCAAACCCGTCCGGCGGTTCGCCGCCCGGGCCGGACTGCCGCCCTCCTACGCCGACGCGGCACTCGCCCGGCGCCTGTACGGCGACGAGTCCGCCGCCGCGGGCGCCTCGGCCGCCCTCATCCTGGCCGCCCTGGCCGTGGGGCTCGCGGTCCCGGCCCTGCGGGACGACGGCGCCTGGGCCGTCACCATCGTCGCCGCCTACCTGCTCGGCCGCGCCGTGGGCGCCGTCATCCCGGTGGTGAAGGCGACCGTCGCCCGCGACGACGACGCCCCCCGCGTCGCCCGCCCCTTCACGCCCTCGGTCACCGACTACGTCTCCCCGCTCGCGTACGGGGCGGCCCTGGCCTCCGGCCTCCTCCCCGCCGCCTGCTCCGGGCTGGTCGTGCTCTTCCTGGGCACCGACCTCGTCGACGCCGCACAGGCCGACTGGCCCCTGGTGGCCGTCGGCGCCGCGGCGGGCCCGGCGGCGACCGGCGGAGCGGCCGTCCTGGCCGCGCGTTTCACCGCCGCACCCCGCCGGGCGGCGGCCCCGCACGCGCTCGCCGCCGACGACGCCGTGCGGGCCTACCGCATCCGCGCCCTGCTGGCCGCCGCGACGGGCGTGAGCGCCCTGGCCGCCACGACCATCGCGGGCACGGCGACGGCCATGCTGAACGGGACGACCGTGGAGAACCCCGCCGCGGTGCTGCTGATGGGCGCGGCGCTGGCCAGCGGGCTGGTGTTCGTGGGCACGACCGCCGCCGTCGACGTGATCGGCACGGGGCGGCGCTACCGCGAACGGCTCTGGCCGCAGGGGCTGCCGGAGGGCCCGCTCCCGGAGGGCGGCCCCGGCGGGGGGAGCGGCGCGGACGGCGGTGCCCGGTGATCATCACCGTCGACCCGCGCTCCCATGTCCCGCCCTACGAGCAGGTCCGCGANGGGCTCATCGGCTCCGGGGCGCTGCCGACCGGGCACCGCCTGCCGCCGGTGCGGCGCCTGGCCGCGGACCTGGGGCTGGCCGCCAATACGGTGGCGCGCGCCTACCGCGAGCTGGAGCAGGAGGGCCTGCTGGACGGGCGGGGGACGCGGGGAACCTTCGTCGCACCCACCGCCCCGGCCGACCCGCTGAGCGCGGCCGCCGACGACCTCGTCCGGCGCGCCCGCGCCGCCGGGCTCACCCGCGAGGACCTGGTCGGGCTCCTGCTCGCCCGCTGGGACGACGAGCGTCCCCGCCCCGGGTGACCTTCTTCCCGGATATACCGCCCCCTCCGCCCTCTGGAACGGCGCCCCGGGCGGGCCTAGTGTCGAGTCCCCTTCGCCCCCGGGCCGAGGGGAGCGCGGGGTCCCCCGCGCTCCCCCGGCCGGAGGGCGAACTCCCCACCGTCCACTGGAGGGGGCATGGCCCTTCCCGCCACGCCGCGGACGACACTCGGCACCCCTGTCTACGAGCGCGCGCTCCGATCCATCGCCACACTCCCCCTACGCGATTCGGCACCGGTACGCCTGGCCAACCTCGACCTGGTCCGGAATCTGGCCGCCCCGGACTCCGTCCTGCGACTGCTGCGCGAGGTCCTCGACACCCCACCGCTCCTCGCGCGCATCGCGGGGCGCTCGTACCACCACACCAACCACTTCGACAAGATCGTGCTCGCCGACTCGGGGGCGCGCCGCTGNGGCGCCCGCCGTACAGCACCGCCGAGGCCCTGGACGAGCAGATCCACGACCACCGGTTCAGCTTCTGGTCCTCGGTCCTGACCGGGCGGCTGGACTCGCAGAACTTCGTCCGCGACGCCTCCGGGGCCGACTACGGCGAGTACCAGTACATCCCGGAGAAGCGCGGCGAGGCGACGGTCGGCAACTTCTACCGGGCCATGGGGCGCACCCCGCTGCGCGAGACCGTCCCGTCCTCGGAGGAGGCCGGGGGCGCCTACCGGCTCGGCTACCACCGCATCCACCGGGTCGTCCTTCCGCGCGAGGAGATGACCTGCACGCTGGTCCTGCGCGGGCCCCGGCAGAAGAACTTCGCGAGCGTCTTCAGCAACACCGCCGCCTACGACCCGAGCGCCAACGCGATGTTCCCGCCGCGCGTGCTGGCCGAGAAACTGGAGGCACTGTGCGTGGAGATCACCCGCACCCGGAAGGCGCGCCGGTGAGCGCGCGCGGGGAGGGCGCCCCCGGCCTGCGCGTGCCCGAAGGCGAGCCCGTCTATACCCGTACGGGCGGCTTCGCGGTGTTCAACCAGCTCGGCGTGAAGCTCGACTTCCCGGCGTCCGCGACCGACGCCGAGTACTACGACTGGCTCGACGCCACCAAGGAGGCCATCGGCTCCCTGGTCGAGGGCGCCGAGATCGCCGAGAAGAGCTACGCGCGCGCCGAGCCCCGGACCAACACCGGTGTCTACTACGACACCGAGGACCACCGGCTGCTCCGCAGCGACATGGTGCTGAGGACGACGTGCAACATCAAGACGCACGCGTTCTGCGCCTTCAAGTTCGGTGCCGACGCGAACGGCGTGCGGCGCGACCACCGCTACTCCTTCGGCGGCCAGGACAAGCGGACCATCCAGCTCCACCCCGACTCGCCCGAAGCGGTGAACGCGGTCAAGCGGCTGCTGGCGCGCGAGGACATCGACCACCCGGGCGTGCACCTGCGCAAGGCCACCGGGCTGACCGGGGACGACCTGTCCCCGGCGATCCGCCTGCGCCAGGTCCGGCACCCGTTCTTCGTCTGGCTGGACGGGCGGGACGCGCTGCGCTGCACCATGGACCGCGTGCGCGTGGTGGACCTGCGCGCGCCGGACCCGGAGGCCACCGAGGCATCCTTCTGCGAGGTGGAATTCCCCGTCTACCCGCGCCTCGCGCCGGAGACGGCCCGCGACCCCCGGGTGCCGCGGCTGATGAACGTCCTGTCCGACCTGCTGCGCAAGCGCTTCGGCGTCGGCGACGTCGCCGACTCCAAGTACAGGAGGGCGGCCAGGGCGCTCGGCCTGTCCTGGACGTGAGCGGCGGCGTGCGCATCCTGCTCGCCCGGCACGGCCAGTCGCTGTGGCAGCTCGCCCCGGGCTGCGACGGCGACAGCGCCCTGACGGTCCTGGGCCACCGCCAGGCCCTGCTGCTGGGGCGCTGGGTCGCCGCCGCCCCGAGACTCGACGGCGTGCGCAGGCTGCGCGTCGCCGCCCTGCACACCAGCCCGCTCCAGCGCGCGCGGCAGACGGCCGCCTACCCCGCCGCGCTGCTGGGGCTCGCCCCGACCGTGCAGGAGGACCTGCGCGAGGCCGCCTTCCACGTGGCCGCGCACCTGCCTCCGGGGCCCGGACCTCCCTCGGCCGGGCTGCGCTCCGCCCCGGTCGGGGGCGGCACCGAGGGCGAGGACGAGCGCCGCGCGGCCTACGACGGCTTCAAGGAGCAGGCGTGGTCCGCCCTCACCTCCCTGGCCGCGTCCGCGGAGCGCGCGCGGCGCCGCGGACAGGGCGGGACGGTGCTGGCGGTCAGCCACGCCGGGCTGATCAAGACCCTGCTGCGCCTGGCCGCGGGAAGCGACGCGATCTGCTTCCGCATCTACAACACCGGGCTGTGCGCGCTTGAGTGGCGGCGGGACCGCTGGCACCTGGTCCACCTGAACCTGTGGGACCACCTGCCGCCGGACCTGCGGACCCGGTGAGGGGCGGAAGGACCGAAGAGATCCACCCAGGGTCCGCGAGGACCCGACACCGAGAGGACGGGTGACCGGAGATGCTGAGCGAGATGCACGACCTCGTCGCGGTCGCGGAGCGGGCGATCGGCGAGAGCAAGGCCCAGCTCGACAACGACCAGTCGCGCGCGCTGGCGGCGCAGGTGACCGCCGAGATCGTCGCCGAGGTCTCGGCCGAGGCCTCCGCGCGGGCGCTGGAGGAAGGACTGCAGCGGCGGTGAGCACACCGCACCGGGGCGGGGGCCGGTCCGGCCTCCGCCCTCGCCCCCGCGTCCGCCCTCCCGTGGACGACCCCGCGCTCATGCCCCTCCAGGTCCGCGACCGGCTGGCGCGCATGGCCCGCGTCGACCCCGGCGGCCTGGCACGCCTGTTCTCCCTCTCCTCCCTGGAGGGCGACCTGCCCGCGCGCCTCCTCCACGCCCTGCACGCGGCCCTGGCCCACCGGACCATCGCGCACGCCCGCGCGAACGTGCCCTGGTACCGGGAGCACCCCGAGTACTCGCGCTGGGCGCTCCCCGAGGGGTACCCGGGGCGGCCCTCGGAGCTGCTGGCCGGACTTCCCGTGCTGGACCGGACGCTGGTGGCCGCCGCCCCCGCGCGGTTCGCCGCCGAGGACACCGCCCTGGGCGCGCTCGGGCACACCTCGGGCAGCACGGGCACCCCGCTGCCGGTGCGGCGCTCGGTGGAGGAGGCCGAATTCACCGCGGCCTATTTCGCGCACCTGTCGGAGCCGCTGGCGCGCGGCGGCAGGCGCCCCATCTCGCTGAACCTCCCGAACGCCTACCACGGCACGCCGCTGCGGCTCCCGGCGCCGGGGCTGTCCCTGTCCTCGGGCGTCACCGACGACCTCCTGCTGGCCGAGACCGCCCGTGCCGTCACCGCCCGCTACGACCTGCCCGGCTACGGCACGCACGTGGAGTACCTGAGCGGCCTGGTCAACCACGTCCTGCTGCTCACCGGCCACCTGCTGGAGCAGGGCTCCGACCCGGGCGCGGTGGGGCTGCGCGGGGTGTCGGTCGCCGGGGGCACGGCGGCCCCGCACTGGCGGCGGTTCCTGCGGGCGGCGTGGGGGTGCCCGGTGACCGACCGCTTCACCCTGACCGAGGTCGTCGGCGGCGCCTCGCGCTGCCGCCGGTGCGACCTGTTCCACCTGGACCCGCACGTGTTCGGGGAGGTGCTGGAGCCCGGCTCGTCGGCTCCGGTGGCCGAGGGCCCGGGGCGGCTGGTGCTGACCGCCTTCCACCCGTTCGTACAGATGCAGCCGATGGTCCGCTATGACACCGGTGACCTGGTGATGCGGTTCGACAACGGGTGCGGCCCCGCATTGGCCTTCGAGTTCCTGGGCAAGCACGGGCGCGCGGTCTCCCTGGAGCACCGGGGGCGCCGGCGCTGGCTGCTGTTCCCGGCGGAGCTGAACGCGGTGCTGGCCGAGCTGCCCGATGTGCGCGCGGTGGAGTGGGCGTCCAACGTCCGGAGCGTGCACGACCGGACGCTGGGCGGGCTGCCGTACGCGCGGGTCCGGTTGGACGCCTCGTGCCGGCCTCCGGAGCTGCTCGTGGAGGTCGAGCTGCGCTACGGCCCGCACTTCCATTCGGCGCGCGCCGAGGAGGTCGGGGCGCGGGTCGCGGGTCGGCTCCGCGCGTCGGCCGGGACCGCGCTGGCCGAGCTGGAGGCCGGGGGCGCGGTGCGGCTGCGGGTCGCCTGCGTTCCGCCCGGTTCGCTGCCCGAACCCGCCCTGAAGCTCTGAGCCCCGCCCCCTCCCCGGCACCACCTTCAGTCGCTCTGCTGTATATTCAATTTTCTGAATAGCAACATTGCGACTGAGCTCCGCGCGGGAGCCGACCGAGGAGGCGGACCATGACCGACTACCCCCACCTCTTCTCCCCCATCCGGCTGGGCCCCCTGACCCTGCCCAACCGGATGGTCATGGGCTCCATGCACGTGGGGCTGGAGGAGGCCCCCGGCGGCTTCGAGCGGATGGCCGCGTTCTACGCCGAGCGCGCCCGCGGCGGCGTCGGCCTGATCATCACCGGCGGCATCGCCCCCAACGCCGAGGCACGCCCCTACGAGGGCGGGGCGACCATGGCCTCCGAGGAGGACGCCGAGCGGCACCGCACCGTCACCGACGCCGTGCACGCCGAGGGCGGCCGGATCGCCATGCAGATCCTCCACTTCGGCCGGTACGCCTACCACCCCGAGCTGGTCGCCCCCAGCGCGCTCAAGGCGCCCATCAGCCCCTACACGCCGCGCGCGCTCACCGACGAGGAGGTCGACCGCACCGTCGACGACTTCGCCCGCGCCGCCGAGCTCGCCCGGAGCGCGGGGTACGACGGCGTGGAGATCATGGGCTCGGAGGGCTACCTCATCAACGAGTTCACCTGCGCGGCGACCAACCGCCGGGAGGACCGCTGGGGCGGGTCGTTCGAGAACCGCGCGCGCTTCCCCCTGGAGATCGTGCGGCGCGTCCGGGCCCGGGTCGGCGAGGACTTCGCGATCATCTACCGGCTGTCCATGCTCGACCTGGTCCCCGACGGCTCCACCCTCCCCGAGGTCACCGCGCTGGCCAAGGAGGTCGAGGCCGCCGGGGCCGACATGGTCAACACCGGCATCGGCTGGCACGAGGCGCGCATCCCCACCATCGCCGCCTCGGTCCCGCGCGGCGCCTTCTCCTGGGTCACCAAGGAGCTGATGGGCACCGTCGGGGTGCCGCTGGCCACCGCCAACCGGATCAACACCCCCGAGACCGCCGAGCGCATCCTCGCCGACGGCGAGGCCGACATGGTCTCGCTGGCCCGCCCGCTGCTGGCCGACCCGCACTTCCTCGCCAAGGCCGAGCAGGGCCGCCCGGAGGCCATCAACACCTGCATCGGCTGCAACCAGGCCTGCCTGGACCACACCTTCAGCCTCAAGATCACCTCGTGCCTGGTGAACCCCCGGGCCTGCCACGAGACCGAGCTGGTGCTCGCCCCGACCGCGGCGCCCAAGCGCGTGGCCGTGGTCGGCGCCGGGCCGGCCGGGCTGGCCTTCGCGACCTCGGCCGCCGAGCGCGGGCACCGGGTGGTGCTCTTCGAGGCAGCCGACCGCATCGGCGGCCAGCTCGACGTCGCCCGCCGGGTGCCCGGCAAGGAGGAGTTCAACGAGACCCTGCNCGCCCCCCCCGCCACGGCCGACGGCCTGGCCGCCGAGGGGTTCGACGCGGTCGCCGTGGCGACCGGCGTGCTGCCCCGGGTGCCGGAGCTGCCGGGCGTCGACCACCCCAGCGTGGTCGGGTACCTGGACGTGCTGCGCGGCACCGCCGGGGTCGGCGAGAAGGTCGCCGTCATGGGCGCCGGGGGCATCGGCTTCGACGTCGCCGAGTACCTCACCGACGAGGGCGACGGGGCCGCCCTGGACCCGCAGGCGTTCTTCGGCCGGTGGGGCGTGGACACCGGCTACACCGGGCGCGGGGCGCTCACCGCGCCCCACCGCGCCGCCCCGCCGCGCAAGGTGCACCTGCTGCAGCGCAAGACCACCAAGGTCGGCAAGGGCCTGGGCACCACCACCGGGTGGATCCACCGCACCGAGCTGCGCGCCCGCGGCGTGGAGATGGTTCCCGGGGTGGCCTACCGGCGCATCGACGACGAGGGCCTGCACATCACCGTGGACGGGCGCGAAGAGGTGCTGGACGTGGACACCGTGGTGCTGTGCACCGGGCAGGAGCCCAACCGGGGCCTGTACGAGGAGCTGCGGGCGGCCGGGACGGAGCCCCTGCTGCTCGGCGGCGCCGACGTGGCCTCCGAGCTGGACGCCAAGCGCGCCATCGACCAGGGAACCCGCATGGCGGCCGCGCTGTGAGCGCCCCGGATCGGCCCTTCTCCGCGCTGGTAGGTTGACCGAATGGCTCTGCGAAACGCGGTGATGGCGGCGCTCCTCGAAGGCGAGGCCTCCGGGTACGACCTGGCCAAGCGCTTCGACACCGCGACCGCCGAGTTCTGGACCTCCACCCCCCAGCAGCTCTACCGGGAGCTGGAGCGGATGGAGGGAGAGGGGCTGATCCGGGCGCGCGTGGTCGAGCAGGAGCGGCGCCCCAACAAGCGCGTGTTCTCGCTGACCGACCAGGGCCGGAGCGCGCTGCACGCGTTCACCCGCCGCCCGGCCAAGCCGACGGCGATCCGCGACGAGATGCTGGTGAAGCTGCAGGCGGTGGACGCTGGGGACGCCGAGGCGGTGCGCACCTCGATCATGGAGCGGATGGAGCGCGCGCGGGCCAAGCTGGCGCGCTACGAGCGCATACGCGAGCGCCTGCTGGGAGGCCGCCCCGAGGAGGAGTACCTCCGGGAGACCGACCATGTGGGCCCGTACCTGACGCTGCTGCGCGGGCGGTACTTCGAGGAGGAGAACCTGCGCTGGGGCGAGGAGGTCCTGGCGATCCTCGACGCGCGCGCGGCCCGGCGCACGGCCGGGCAGGAGAGCGACCGCCGCTGAGGCACATGGCCGCGGACGGGCCGGGGGCGGGCGGGGAAGCCCCCGCCCGCCCCCGGCGCGTTCCGCTGGGGCTCAGCCCAGCCAGTTCATCCGGTCGGGGTCCGGGCCCAGGCGGGCGCCGGTGTCCAGACCGTCGATGCGCTGCATCTCGTCCTCGGAGAGCTCGAAGTCGAAGACGTCGATGTTCTCCTTGATGCGGGACGGCGTCACCGACTTGGGGATGACGACGTTGCCCGACTGCAGGTGCCACCGCAGCACCGCCTGCGCCGGGGACTTGCCGTGCGCCGCGCCGATCTCGGCCAGGACGGGCTCCTGGAGCAGGTCCTTGCCCTGCCCCAGAGGGCTCCAGGCCTCGGTCCTGATCCCGTGCTCGGCGTCCAGGGCGCGCATGCGCTTCTGGGCCAGGCGCGGGTGCAGTTCGATCTGGTTGACCGCCGGAACGACGTCGGCCTCGGACAGCAGGCGGCCCAGGGTCTTCTCGGAGAAGTTGGAGACCCCGATGGCCTTGGCCCGCCCCTCGGCGTGCAGCCGCTCCATCGCCTTCCAGGACTCGACGTACTTGTCCTGCTCGGGCACCGGCCAGTGGATCAGGTACAGGTCCACGTGGTCCAGCCCGAGCCGCTCCAGGCTGGCGTCGAACGCGCGCAGCGCCGCGTCGTAGCCCTGGTCGGCGTTCCACAGCTTGGTGGTGACGAACAGCTCCGAGCGCGGGATCCCCGACTCGCGCAGCGCGCGCCCGGTGCCGGTCTCGTTCTCGTAGACGCGCGCGGTGTCGATGCTCCGGTAGCCCGCCTCCAGGGCCGCGGCCACGGCGGCGGTGGCGTCCTCGTCGGGCACCTGCCAGACGCCGAATCCGAGCTGCGGCATGGCCGCCCCGGTGTTGAGCGTCACGTCGATCATTCGCTGACCTGCTCTCTGACTGGTCTCGCGGTTTTCCTTGCCTCTTGCGGTCCGCTCCGGACCGCTCTGGTCTGCTCCGGACCGCTCCGAGACGGCGCGTTCCGGGGGAAGCCGTTCGGGTCAGTCCGAGGCGAGACGGATGAGCATCTTGCCGGTGTTGGCGCCCTTGAGCATCCCGATGAAGGCGTCCACGGCGTTGTCGATGCCCTCGACCACGGTCTCCTCATGGGGAAGGGTGCCTTCGGACAGCCAGCGCGCGGCGAGCCCGGCGTATTCCCGGCCCAGGTTCATGTGGTCGGTGACGATGAACCCGCGCAGGTTGAGGCGCTTGCCGATGACCAGCACCAGGTTGTCCGGCCCCGGGACCGGCTCGGTGGCGTTGTACTGGGAGATCGCCCCGCACATCGCGACCCGGCCGCCCACGCGCATCTGCGCCAAGGCGGCGCGCAGGTGGTCCCCGCCGACGTTGTCGAAGTAGACGTCGATGCCCTTGGGGGCGGCCTCCTTCAGGTCCTCCTCAAGACGGCCCGCCTTGTAGTCCACGGCGGCGTCGTAGCCGAACTCCTCGGTGAGGCGGCGCGCCTTCTCCGGGCCCCCGGCCGAGCCGATGACGCGGGATGCGCCGTGGTGCTTGGCGATGCGGGCGGCGACCGAGCCGACCGCGCCCGCGGCGCCGGACACGAACACCACGTCGCCCTCGCGCACCGGCGCGACCTCGGTCAGGCCCGCGTAGGCGGTCAGCCCGGTCATGCCCAGCGCGCCGAGGTAGGCCTGGGCGGGGGCGATCGAGGTATCGACCGCGTCGGCCCCGGAGGCGTCCAGGACCGCGTACTCCCGCCAGCCGAGGCCGTGGCGGACGACGGTGCCCTCGGGGACCTCGGGCGCGTTCGAGGCCACGACCGTCCCGACGGCGGCGCCGTCCATCGGCGCGTCCAGCGCGAACGGCGGGACGTAGCTCTTCACGTCGTTCATGCGGCCGCGCATGTACGGGTCGACGCTGAACCAGTCGTTGCGGACGAGGACCTGGCCGGGGCCCGGGTCGGGCACCTCGGTCTCCACGAGGGAGAAGTCCGCGGGGGTCGGCTCCCCGACGGGGCGCTGGACGAGGCGGACTTCGCGGCCTTGGGTCGGCATGGGGCTCCTTCTTCAGGGACGGGATCTGTCGGCGGGGGGTGATGGTGCCGGGGGCGGTGGCGGTCGGCGGGCGCCGGGCGGCGCTCAGCCGAGCCGGGAGAGCACCTCGCGGGCCAAGGGCTCGGAGGAGGCGGGGTTCTGGCCGGTCACCAGGTTCCGGTCGGCCACCACGTTGGGCTTCCACGGCTCGCCCTCGACGAACTCGGCGCCCAGCGCGGTCAGCCGGTCCTGGAGCAGCCAGCGGGCCTTGTCGGCGAGCCCGGCCTGGGCCTCCTCGGTGTTGGTGAAGCCGGTGAGCCGGTACCCGGCGAACGGGGAGCCGCCGTCGGCCCCCTCGGTGGCCAGCAGGGCGGCCGGGGCGTGGCACACGACCGCCAGCGGGCGGCCCGAGGCCAGCGCGTCGGTCAGGACACGGGCGGAGTCGGCACTGACCGCCAGGTCCTCCATCGGACCGTGGCCGCCGGGGTAGAACACGGCGTCGTAGTCGGCGGCGGAGACCTCTTCGAGCCGGACGGGCGCGTGCAGCTCGGACGCGGCCTCCAGCGCCGCGGCGGCCGCGTCGGCGCCCTCCTGGCCGCCGTTGGCCTCCGGGGCGAGGCTGCCCTTGTCGACCGGCGGCACGACGCCGCCGGGCGTGGCCACCGTGACCGCGTGCCCGGCGCCGGTGAACGCCTTGTAGGGCGCCAGGAACTCCTCGGCCCAGAAGCCGGTCGGGTGCAGGGTGCCGTCGGCCAGCGTCCAGTGGTCGGAGCCGGTCATGACGAAGAGAATGCGGGCCATCGGTGTCGTCCCCCTCAAAATGCGCACGCCGCCACGTCGTCATGGCGGCGGTGCATCCGACGGTAGTCCGGTGGCGTCACGGCGGACCAATAGGAAAACCACTGGCAGGTATCGGCTTTCCTATACCTTGCGGGGCGCTCCGGGCGGCAGGGGCGCGCGTGTGGCCGGGCCCACTGCCCCGCCCTTCATACGCTGGGGAGGCGGGCCCGCACAAGGACCCGCGGCCGGAACCGGCAGGGGAACGACAGGCAACGACGGGGAGGGGAGCATGGCGGCGTCGGACGGACCGCGCTCGGTCGAGCGGGCCCTGGACCTCCTGGACGCCGTGGCCGAAGGGGACGGTCCCGTGTCGGCCAAGGCGCTGGCCCGCCGGGTGGGCTGCTCGCTGTCCACCGTCTACCACCTGCTCGGAACGCTGACCGAGCGCGGCCACGTGGTCCGCACGGCACGCGGGTACGCGCTCGGCCACCGCGTTCCCCACCTGCACCGGGCCTACGGGCGCCAGGTGCGCACCGCCGCCGCCATGCGCGAGGTCCTGCCGGCCGTGCGCCGCGCCACCGGCGCCGAGGCCTATTTCACCGTGTTCCGGGGCGGGGAGATCTCCGTCGTGGACAGCACCGCGCCGCCCGGGGACGGCGCCGACCCGTTCGTCGTGGCGTGCGAGCGCCGGGCGCACGCCACCGCGCACGGCAAGGCGCTGCTGGCCGCGGTGCCCCGCGCGGCGCGCACGCGCTACCTGGACCGGCACGGGCTGCCGCGGCTGACCGCGCACACCATCACGGCGCGCGAGGAGTTCGAGGCCGAGCTGGCGCGGGTGCGGCGCACCGGGCTGGCGGTGTCGGTGGGAGAGGCCGACGACGCGCTGTCCTGCCTGGCCGTATCGCTGGCCGTGCCGTTGGACGGGGCGGAGGGCGCGGGGGCCGAGGCGCAGGCGCTGTCGGTGTCACTTCCCACGCGGGAGTACCGGGACCGGCACCCGCGCGTGGCGGAGGTCCTGCAGCGGGCGGCCGAGCACTTCGCCGACTGAGCCGGGCCCCGGCCCAGGGGGCGCGGACGCGGGGATTCCGGCACCGCCGGAATCGGGGACGGCGGAGGTCGCGTCCGGCGGGCCGCCGTGGGCACCATGTCCGCGACCGATCCCGTCACGCCAGGACAAGGCCAGGAGGCAGCCATGATCCTCATCGCGGTGAAGTTCCCCGTCCGCCCCGAGCTGGTGGAGGAGTGGCCCGAGCGCGTCGCCGCGTTCACCGAGGCCACCCGCGCCGAGCCCGGCAACGTCTTCTTCGAGTGGTCCCGCAGCCTGGACGAGCCGAACACCTACGTCCTGCTGGAGGCCTTCGCCGACGCCGAGGCGGGCAAGGCGCACGTGGAGTCCGACCACTTCAAGGCCGGGCTGGAGGCGATGGCCGGGGCGATCTCGGGCACGCCGAGCATCATCAACGTGGAGGCGCCCGTCGACGGCTGGGGCGAGATGGCCGAGCTGTCCCCGCAGGGCTGAGGCGCACCGCCCCTTTCCGGGGCCGGGCTCAGCCGCCGAGGCCCTGGTGGTCCGCGGTCTGCGCGAACTCCACCAGGCCCTCGGGCATGCTGCGCGCGCAGACCCGGCGCAGCTCCTCGCGCGCGCGGTGGAGGGCGCCCCGCCGCGCCTCGGGGACGTGGGATTCGATGTCGTCCAGCGCGGCGGCCAGCCGCCGGGTGACCTGCGGCTGGCCGCTGCTGAACAGCACCAGCTCGGTGAAGGCGAGTTCCACCAGCGGCTCCCACTGCGGGAGCGGGATCGCGACGCGGACGCGGCCCTTGCGGTCGCGCACCACCCGCTCCCCTTGGGGGACCTGCGCGAACTCCTCTACGAGGAGTTGCAGGCGGTCGATGCACTGGACGGCCGTGGTCGGGTCGTTCACCCCCGGGGACAGGGCGCGGACGCCGATGTCGACGAGCTGGCGGATCCCGAAGGCCGGGTCCTGGTAGGTGGACCGCTCGGCGCCGGTGCGCACCGCCTTGGCGGCCCGGCCCAGGTGCTCCGCAGGCCGCGGGGACCGTACTTCGAGGACGGGGCTGCCCGTCCCGACGTAGTCCCCGGCCTCCCGCAGCACCCGTACGAAGGCGTCGTTCTTCACGGCCCAGCGCAGCAGGCGCGCGGTGTCGACGCGGACGAGGACGCCCGAGTCGGAGCGCGAGCGCACGATGCCGACGTGCTCTCCCCCGCCGTCCTCCCCCAGCGGGGCCGCCGACGCCTTCCGGGGAGCGGGGACCGTGTCGCGGGGCAGCGCGCGGATCTGCCGCAGCGTCTCCCGGCCCACCCGGTCCAGCACCGTCGTCGGGCGCATCATCTTGACGGTGCCGTCGACGAAGTACACGAACGCCACAAGGCTCGCCCCGACGAGCAGCATCGCCACGGCCGTGGAGAGCACCGGGACGACGGGCATGCCGGTGTCGTCGTCGGCCACGAGGCCCCCGGCGTAGCGGACCATCAGTGTGAAGACGAAGGTGCCCAGGAAGATCGCCAGGGTCAGCTTGGCCACCCACCCGCGGGTGAACATGTACATCACGCGCGGGGTGAGCTGGCCGGTGGCCATCTGCAGGGCCACCAGGGTGATGCTGAAGACCACGCCCAGGACGGTGAGGGTGGCCGGACCCGCCGTGCCGAGCACCGCGTTCGCGCTGTCGGTGAGCGCCTTCAGGGTGGTGCTCAGGTCCTCTTGAGCGCCGGACACCGACACCAGCCAGGACAGCGCCACGTCGAGCAGGATGGTGACCAGGGCCAGGACGACGGCCCCCGCCATGCCCAACAGCGGCACGATGACGAAGGACTCGCGGATCCGTTCGGCGCGCTCGCGCCGCGCCGGAGCGCGGGCGCCCCAGCCCGCTTCCCCGTCCGCCTCGTCCGCCGCGTCCGTCTCGGTCCCCTCGGCTCCCCGGCCCCCGTCGCCCACCGCAGCCTCCTCACCGCCTGCCCGGTGGTCTCCTTACGCTAGCGGCCCGGCCTGCGCGGATTCGGCATCCCCGGCGGCGCGGGCGCGCCGCCCGGCGGCGTGCTCGGCCCTGCGCCCGGTCAGGTGGGCACGGACCGACCAGGCGACGGCGGCCGCCCACACCGCCCAGAGGAGTCCGTAGACGACCGCCTCCCCGGCGCCGCCGAGGGGCGGCACCGCGCCGGTGCCGAGCAGGGTGCGGGTGTTGGTCAGGACGATCAGCCCGCCGACCGCCGAGCCGAGCACGCGCGGCGGGACGTGCCGCACGATCCAGGCGGCGAGCGGTGCCGCCAGCACGCCCCCGGCCAGCAGGACGGCCGCCCAGGCGGGGTCGATGCCCGCGGCGCCCAGGCCGAACAGGAACCCGGCGCTCGCGGCGAGGGCCACCAGGAACTCCGCGGTGTCGACGGACCCGACGGCCTTGCGCGGCTCGATGCGGCCCGAGGCCAGCAGCGCGGGGGTGCCCACCGGCCCCCACCCTCCGCCCCCGGTCGCGTCGACGAAGCCGCCGACCAGCCCGAGCGGGGCCAGGAAGCGGGTGCGCAGCGGGGCGGCCGAGCGCGGTCCGGCGCCGCGCTGGGTGAAGCGGACCAGGACGTAGGCGCCCAGAGCGAGCAGGATTCCCGCCATGGCGGGGGCGGCGGCCTCGGTGGACAGGCGGCTCAGGAAGGTCGCCCCGGCGAAGGCGCCGACCGCGCCGGGCAGCGCGATGCGCCGCACCACCGGCCAGTCGACGTTGCCGAGCCGCCAGTGGGCCGCGCCGGAGGCCAGGGTGGTGCCGATCTCGGCCAGGTGCACGGTGGCCGAGGCGGCGGCCGGGTTGGCGCCGACGACGAGCAGCAGCGTGGTGGAGGTGACGCCGTAGGCCATGCCCAGCGCGCCGTCGACGAGCTGGGCGAGGAATCCGACGATCCCCAGGAGGACGAGCGTGCGCATGGTGCCTTCCCGGGCGGGAGGGGTCCGGGGAAGGGGGCGGTGGGCCCGCACCCCCACCACCCCCTCGTCCGGGCTCCGCGCGGCCCGTCCGTGGCCCAACGGTGCGCCCATTACCCGTTTTTGTCAACCTGAAAAGTAGGAAATAGCATCTGAACTGCACACCTGCCACGAGCGCCGCCCCTCCGCACCGCGGGCGGGAACACACGGGAGGGGCCCTCCGGCGCGGACCGCGCCGGAGGGCGGGAGCCTCACGGGGCCGGCGGCCGGCCCCTCCTCACCGGCCCTCCCTCACCGGCGCCGCCTCACTCGATCACGGCCTCCCCGTAGTGCCGGTGGAAGAGGGTGAGCACGTCGAAGGTGAGCGTGCGGCCGCGGACGTCGTCCTTGCGGTCGGTGCGGATCGTGGCGTGCCGCAGGTCGCGCACCTCGACCCCGGTGATGCCCAGCGTCGGGTCGTCGAACCCGAAGACCACCTTGCCCGGTTCCAGGTCGGCGTCGTTGAGCACCTCGACCTCGATGCGCTCCCCCTCGACCCGGGCGCGCGCCTTGGGCTCGGGCAGCGGCATGTCCCAGGTCTCGATGAACACCTCGCCGGAGATGGGCCGCCCCACCGCGTTCACCTCGGTGAACATGTAGTCCATGCTCACGACGTTGGCCTTGAGGCCGCTGCTGTAGCACTCGGACGCGGAGAAGTCGCCCACCAGCGGCATCTCGTGGTTGAGCAGCTGGGCCTCGGGGAAGTGGCTGCCCCCGGCCGAGGAGTTGCTGGAGTAGAGCCGCCCGTCCTCGGTGGCCATGGCCATGATCAGGCCGTGGCCGTCGCTGACCCCGTTGCCGAAGGTGGTGCCGCTGCCGAGGGTGCTGGGGAAGACCTCCAACGCGCCCTTGCGCAGCTCGCCGGGGACGCGGATCGCCTCGACCACCAGGTCGGCCCCGGGGACGACGTTGACCACCAGCGCGTCGGACCCCGACTGCAGGGCGACGGGCAGGTGCATGGCGCCGCCCTTGTCCACGATGGGCCGCTGGTACCCCGGGCGCACGCGGAACCCTTCGGACAGGGGCCCCGCGAGGTCCATCTCCTGGGGCGCCCCGAACGAGCGGCCGCCGTCGGTGGAGACCACCGTGGCGGGGACGACACGCCCCTTCCGCAGCAGGTCCACGCGGCCGAGCACGTCGTTCTTGTAGACCGCCACGGACATGCCGCCCACCGTCGGCGCCTCGCACACCACCTGTTCCGGGCCGACCTCGCCGCCCTCGGTCCGGCGCGCGAAGACGCGCCCGGTGGCGCGGCACTTGTAGGTGAGGATCCCGTAGGAGGGCTCGCCCTCCGGGATCCGGCCGACGGGCACCTGCTCGTAGTGGAAGTGGGGGAAGTCGGGCCGCTCGGCCGCGGTGTCGACGCGGCGGCCGTCGTGCCACAGGGACGCGGCGCCGTTGGCGCGCACGACACACGTGGGCACGACCTCGCCGGTGTACTTGTTCAGGGCGATGTTGTACCGCCACACCGGCCCCTGGCCGAACACCTCCGTGGTGCGCGGCGCACCGGAGACGCGGGGGCGCTGGTACTCGTGCAGCATGAGGCGGCCGTGCTCGGCGGTCGCGCACCAGGTGGTGCGGCGCATGTCGTCGCGGACCAGCACGACCTGGGGGCCGCGGAGGTAGCGGGTGGAGTCCATGCTCCGGGACATGCGCCGCCCCCGGTGCACGTCCCCTTCGGGAAGCCAGTGGCGGGGGACGATCTCCCTGGGGAGGGGCTCTCCGTCGAAGTAGCCGTCGTCGTCGGCCCGGCTTCCCGGGCGGCGCCAATAGGAACGCTGCTCGGAGAGCTCGTTCTGTTCATTCCTGGACACGAATCGCATCGGACCTCCTGGCCCGGGTTCCGACGTCGTTATTCCCGCCGCATGAAAAATGTCGCCCCACGACGGTGACCTGATTACACACCGATCAACGACCCAGGTCAACAGGTGTACTCACGCCGACACGAAAGCCCGTGCCACCGACACCAAAGACCGTCTACTCTTCCGTATTCCGCATGACCTTTTTCCTTTCCCAGCCCTATGAACGGCACTCCGGAAGGGATATCGGTCCCGAATGGGGCACTGAGCCCGCCTGTCCGGCCGCGTGCTAGTCTCCGCCCATGAACGACCACCGCATGCGCCACTATTGACGCCTGTGCCGCCGCACTCTCAGCGCTGGACCCGGCGCCGTCCCTTCGCGGCCGTCCTGTTCCGCCCACGCGCGTGCGCCTCCACGGCCGCACGCCCCGGACGGACGACAGAGACGACGAAAGAAGAGGACGAACGAGAGTGAACGACACGCCTTCTCCCCGCGACACCGGATGCCCGGCCCCGACGCCGGAGGTCCTGGCATGGGTCCGCGATGCCGCCGGGCCCGGAGCGCGCGTGCCCGCACGCCCGTGGCGGGTGAGCGTCAGTTCGACGACGTTGGACGCCGTCGATCTCGTCGACGGCCACGGCGCCCGGCACGCCTGGATGCTGCGCCGCTTCCACGACCGCGCGCGCCTGGCGGACGACCCCTGGTACCGCCCGGAGTCCGAGGGCGCCGCGCTCAGGCTTCTGGAGGGCACCGGCGTCCGCGCCCCGGTGCTGCACGCGGCCGACCCGGACGGTGCGCGGCTCGGCGTTCCCGCGCTGCTGACCGACCGTATCCCCGGCCACGGCGACTGGGACGAGCTGGACCCCGCGACCATGGTCGAGGACCTCGCCCGGGAGCTGGACGCCATCCACTCCGTGGGCGGCGGCACGGGCCACGGCTCCGGGCTCGCCCTGCTCCCGGAGTACCGCCCCTACTACGACCCCGCCGTGGACGGCCCCCGCACACCCCCGCCCTGGGGCGATACCCGCCTGTGGGAGCGGGTGTTCACCGTCCTCGACGGCCCCGCGCCGGACGCCCCGTACGCCTTCATCCACCGCGACTACCACCCCGATCAGGCGCTGTGGGTCGACGGCAGGCTGAGCGGGATCGTCGACTGGACGACGGCGTGCCGGGGCCCACAGGCCGTCGACCTCGCGCGCATGCGGCTCAACCTGGTGCAGGAGGTGGGCCCCGAGACCGAGCGGGCGTTCCTGGCCGCGCACCGCCGGATCACCGGAACGGACGCGCACCACCCCTACTGGGACCTGGTGGACGGGGCCGACTTCCTCCTCGGCGCCGACCCGCCCGAGGGCGGCGAGGACCGGCAGGCCTGGTCCGCGTTCGAGTCGTGGACCGCCCGCGCCCTCGCCGAACTCGGGTGAACCCGGGCTGAACCGGCGCGCCTCCCCCTCCGTCTAACGCCCGGAGACCCGGGTTGGAGGCCTGCATGGGTGAGTTCATCGCGATCCTGGCCCTCGTGCTGCCGGTGCTGGCCATCGTGGGCGGCCTCATCGCGGAGCATCGGCTCCGCGGCCGTCCGCACCGGAACGCGCTCGCCCGGTCGGCGGTCCGAGTCGACGAGTCCAGCACGCAGATCCACACGCTTGCCGAGTCGCTGCGCCGGTCGGCGGAGCTGGTGCGGGCGGGGTCCGTGGAGGAGGAGGCGCGCGCGGCCCTCGCGGACGCCGAGGAGGGGCTGCGCCGCGCCGACGAGCTGCTGCGCGAGCGCGACCGGCTGGCCGACGCGCGCGCCCGGACCACGTGGCGGTCCCGCCCCGAGGACCTGAAGCGCGCGGCCCGTCGCTGGGAGGAGCTCGAACACGACGCGGCCGGGCTTCTCGGCAGGCTGCGCGAGGCCGAGGAGCGGTGTTCGCGGGTGCTCACGGCCTCCACGTCGCTCGGCGACGGGGAGCGGGAGGCGGAACGGCTGGTGGCGCAGGCGCGCTCGGCCGCCGAGGAGGCCCGCGCGCGGGGCTACTCCGTGGACGGGGAGGCCTCCGTGCTCGCCACCGCACACCGCCGGTTGGAGGACGTGCGCGGGCTGGCCGCCGAAGGGCGGCCGATGGCCGCCCGGGAGGCCCTCACCGGGCTCACCTCGGAGTTGGCCGACTCGCTGTCCGCCCTCCGGGCGGTCGCCGACCGCGAATCGCACGCGCGCCGCCGCCTGGACGCGCTGGCCGGTGCCGGACAGGAGAACGGCGACCGCCGCACCGCAGCGGTCGCCGCCCTGGAGGAGCTGACGGCCGGATACGCGGCCGCCCTGTCCGAGGGACTGCGTGCGCGCCTGGAGGAGGGCGACCGCGCCGCCACCGATGTCGCCGAGCACCTGCGGGCCGCGCATGGCGGACTGGAGGAGCGCGACGTCCAGCGCGCGGAGACCGCGCTCGACGCGGCCGAGGAGGCGCACCGGCGCGCCGGTGAGGGGTTCGGGGCCGCCGTCGCCCGGCTGGAGCGGGTGCACGAGCTGAGCGCGTCCGTTCCGGGGCGGCGGTCGCAGACCCTGATCCTCCTGACCGAGCTGGCTGAGCGTGCGGCCTCGGAGGAGGGGAGCGGGCACCTGTCCCCCGTCCTGCAGACGCTCCGCGCGCACGTGGAGGCGATGGACGTGGAGGCCGAACGACCGGACTGGCTGCGGTTGCAGGACGGCCTCGACGAGGCGGAGGAGCTGACGGCGTCGCTGTCCGAGGCGGCCGAGGCCGCCGTCGGGGCCGCGCGGAAGGCCCGGGCGGAGGTCGACCGCCTGGAGAGCGCACTGCGGTGGTCGGAGCAGGAGCGCACCAGCGCGCAGGACTATGTGCGCAAGGAGCTCGGCCGGGTGCCGCCCACAGGGCACAGCGGCGTCACCCCGACCGACGATGTGCTGGTCCGCGCCCTGGGACGGCTGCGCTACCTGGAGGCGGCGGCGGAGAGGCACTCCAGAAAGGTGAACGCCTCCATCTTCAACCCGCGCGCCGCGGCCTCCGCAGCGCGCGACTACGCGGCCGCCATGTGGGCCGCGGGCCGCTTGGACGAGGCGGCCCAGATCGCCGAAGAGGCGCGCAACCGCTACGCCTCCTCAGCGGGCCAGGAGGCCGTCGCCGACCTGCGCGTGGTCCTCTCCCTGATCGACGCGGAACGCGCGGCCGTGCGGGACTGAGGGAGGGAACGGCCGGAGCACGCCCTCCGTCCAAAGCCGCGAATACCCCGAGCTCTCGTCGCCGCTCCCACCTCACACCCCGCCGACCCACCGCCCGGCCGGGGCCCCCGAGCGGGACACCAACTGTTCCCGTCGCTGCTGACCACGGCCACCAACCACGCACCAGACGACCGACAAAGCCTCCACAAAGGCCGCCGACCCCGTATCGCCGCCGCCCTTTACCTTGCACATCTGTGGACCGCCACCCGGCCGGGACCCGTGAGCGGGGTATCTGCCGA
>NZ_ANBH01000142.1 GCF_000341185.1 Nocardiopsis chromatogenes YIM 90109 | reverse complement strand
CCCCCCCCCCCCCCCCCCCCCCCCCGGCTGCCCCGGGCCTGTCACCCGGCAGGCAGGGCCGGAGAACCGCCCCGCTCTTGCCGTCCCGCCCACCACAGGCACCACGCACACGCCCGCCACCCGACAACGCTGCCGCAAGGGCCGCCGACCTCTCCCCGTCGCCGCCCTTCATCCCCCGAACCGGCGAGAAACGTCCCCCATCCCGTCGACGTAGCCAGCCCCAGCAAAGGGCACGGTCCCGGCAAAGGACAAGGCCCTAATGGTTTTGTCGGGCAGCAGTGAGAACGAATCCCGATCAACTGCGGGAGGCACCTTCGACGGCGCCAGGAACGTGCCGCTCAGAAACGGGAACACCTGGCCNCGGGGCGGTGCCCCCCCCCGCAGGCGACACCACCCCCGCCACGCCGTGATCCGGAGCGGTGCGCCGCGACCCCGGCCGGACAGTCGGACGGGACGCCCAGCGCACCGCCCCGCCCGCGGACGCCACCCCGGCCCCAACGGAGGCCCACGCCGACCGCCTCCACGTGTCCCCCGAACCCATCGACACCCAGCCGCGCGACGAGCAACCGACCGTTCCCCCGAACCAGGAGGGAAACGTCCCCCATCCCGTCGACGTAGCCGACCCCAGCGAAGGGCACGGCTACGGCGAGGGCCGACCGGGACCGGCTTAACCCCGGCTGAGACCGGCTCAGAGTGCTCTCAGGGGTGATCGCTGATGGTGTGTGCGGCCGGACGGGAGATCCGGCCGGATCACCGCGTGGACCACGATGGAACGAGGAACGGCATGGACCTCAAGAAGAAGCTGGCACTGGCGGCGCTGATCGCCCTCCCGCTGGGCGTGGGGGCCGCCGGGACCGCGTACGCGGCGGCCGCCGCCGACTCCCCCGCGGAGCCGGAGGTGCGCAGCGTCCAGAACACCGACACCGACTCGGGCGCCGACAGCGCCCCGGAGGCGGACGGGTCGCAGGGCTCGTCGGACGGCGAAGAGGACTGCAACGACGCCTGAACCGCCCCGCCCCGGGTCAGCCCCGGGGGAGGCGCACCGTGAACTCGGCGCCTCCCCCGGGGCCTTCTCCTGCCTCGACCGAACCGCCGTGCTCCCGGGCGATCGCGGCGACGATGGAGAGCCCCAGGCCCGTCCCCCCTGAGGCCCTCCCCCGCGCCGTGTCGAGGCGGACGAAGCGCTCGAAGACCCGGTCCCGCTCCTCCGCCGGGATGCCCGGGCCGTCATCGCCGACCTGGATGACGGCCCGGTCGTCGCCCTGGGCCCAGACCGCGAGCTCCACCCTGCCGCGGGCGTGGCGGACCGCGTTGTCGGCCAGGTTCCGGGCCAGGCGCGCCAGGGCGTCCCGGTCGCCCACCACCTTGACCGGCTCCAGGCGGGTCACCACGCGCACGCCCTCGGCGGCCCCCGCGGAGCGCAGGCGGACCCGCTCTCCGTCCAGCACGTCGTCCAGGTCCACCTCTTCGCGCCGCAGCCCCAGGCCGCTCTCGTCGGCGCGCGCCAGCAGCAGCAGGTCGTCCACCAGGACGCGGATGCGGCTCAGCTCCCCTTCGGCCGACACCAGCGCCTCGGGCGGAATCCTCCCGCCGTCCTTGCGCGCCAGCTCCACGATGCCGGTCAGCGTGGTCAGCGGGCTGCGCAGCTCGTGCCCGGCGTCGGCGACGAACCGGCGCTGCGTGCGCTGCGCGGCCTCAAGGCGTCCCAGCATCGCGTTCATCGTCGTGGCCAGGCGCGCGATCTCGTCGTCGCCGTCGGGCTCGGGGACGCGCCGCCCCAGGTCGCCCCCGCCGCCGATGGCGGCGACCCGTTCGCGGATGCCCTCCACCGGGGCCAGGGCGCGCCCGGCCAGCCGGTGCGCCGCGGCCGCCACCAGGGCCAGCAGCAGCGGGATCGCCCCCAGCGCCAGCAGCGCGGAGGTGCGCACCGCCACCTGGATGGGCTCGGCGGACATGCCGACGACGATCACGTGGTCGGCCCCGCCCAGCCGGACGCCCCGGGCCATCAGCCGCATCCCGCCGTCGGTGGTCTCCACCAGCTCCCCCGGCTCCGGGGTGAGCGGGGTGTAGGCGGGCGGGCCGCAGTCGGACTCCGGAGCGCCGCAGCCCCGCACCACCCGCCCGTCGGGGCCGATGAGCTGGGCCAGGTCGGTCTTGCGGGGCGGGTTCCACTCCGGCTCCGGCTTCTCCAGGCCGTCCATGATCTGGCCGACGCCCGAGCCGAGCGTGGTGTGGGCCGAGCGCAGCAGCGCCTCGCGCAGCACCGCGATCCCCCCGGCCGTCGCCGCCACCAGCGCGATGCCGGTGACCACCGTGGACAGGACCATCAGGCGGCGCCGGACCCCGGCGCGGAGCGCCCCCGCACGCATGTCAGCCGCCCTCCGCGTCGAGCATGTAGCCCGCGCCGCGGACGGTGCGCACGGCCTGGCGCCCGAACGGCTCGTCGATCTTGCGGCGCAGGTAGCGGACGTAGACCTCGACGACGTTGTCGCCGCCCCCGAACTCGGGGTCCCAGACGTTGTCCAGGATCTCGGCCTTGGACACGACCGACCCCGCGCGGCGGATGAGGAACTCCAGCAGCGCGTACTCGCGCGGGGTCAGCTCCACCTCCCGGGCGCCGCGGGCCACCCGGCGCCGGGCCGGGTCGAGCGTCAGGTCGCCCGCGCTCAGGACCGCCGGCCGGGCCGACTCCCCGCGGCGCACCAGCGCGCGCAGCCGGGCCGCCAGCACCACGAAGGAGAACGGTTTGGTGAGGTAGTCGTCGGCGCCCAGGTCGAAGGCGTCGGCCTCGTCGTACTCGCCGTCCTTGGCGGTGAGCATCAGCACGGGCGTCCACACCTCGCGCCCGCGCAGGCCCTCCAGCACCTTGTAGCCGCTGAGCCCGGGGAGCATGATGTCGAGGACCACGGCGTCATAGCAGGCGCGCTCGGAGGCGGCCCAGAGGCCGTCGACGCCGTCGTCCACGATGTCGACGCTGATGCCCTCCCCGGCGAGCCCCCGCCGGACCGTCTCGGCGATGCGGGCGTCGTCCTCGATCAGCAGAATGCGCACTGGGGCATGCTATGCGCGTTCCGTGCCCGGGCACGAGGCCGGTCCGGCGGAACCGGAGCGAGGGGCGGCTCGGTGCCGGGCCCACCCGGAGCGCGGCGCGGTCCTCCGCCGCGGAGCATTCGAGGCGAAGGCCCCGGCGCGCAGGTGGACCCGCTCCATTCAGCTCTCCTCCCTCTCCCGCTCCGCGGTACCGCACCCCTCGCGGGAGGCCGGCATCGGACCGGAAGAGGGTTCCCTCTCCCCCGTGGTCCGCTGCCGCTCGTCCTCGGCCCCGGTGCCGGACCCGGCCCCGGAGTCGGAGTCGGCCGGAGGCGAGGGGATCTCCTGGACGCGCCCCGGCAGGAGCGGGCTGGCGGCCAGGATGACCACCCCGACCGCGACCAGGAACCAGTAGGCGCTCGCGAAGCCGCCCGTCCCGCCGTCGGCGCCGGTTCCGGTGCCGGTCCCCGAGGCCGCGAGGATGAGCGCGGCACAGGCCACACCGAGCGCCCCGCCGAGCTGGTTGAGGTTGTACAGCACGGAGCTGCCCTGGGGGACCTTCTCCTGCGGCAGGGTCCGGTACAGCGACCCCATGGTCGGCGCACCGACCCCGCCCAGCCCGAGGCCGATGGCGAACGCGGCCGGGGCCGACCGCGGTTCGGCGCCCTCGGCGCCGACGAAGGTGAGCACGAAGGCGCCCGCCACGGCGATCAGGGCGCCGCCCCGGACCAGGGTGCGCGCCCCCAGCCTGTCGCTCAGGCGCCCCGCGATGGGCATCGCCACGGCCGACCCCAGGCCCAGCGGCGCCACCAGCAGCCCCGCGGCGGCGGCGGTGTGGCCGTGGACGATCTGGTAGTACAGCGGAAGCACGAACAGGCCGGCGAACGTGCCCACCCCCACCAGCCCCTGGACCGTGACGCTGGCGGCGAAGCTCCGGCCGGCGAACAGCC
>NZ_ANBH01000141.1 GCF_000341185.1 Nocardiopsis chromatogenes YIM 90109 | reverse complement strand
GGCGAACGTGCCCCCCCCCCCCAGCCCCTGGACCGTGACGCTGGCGGCGAAGCTCCGGCCGGCGAACAGCCGTACGTCGATCAGCGGCTCGGTGGCGCGGAGCCGGAGCGCGCGCAGGACGTAGGCGGCGAGGAGCCCGACCCCCAGGACGAGCGGGACGAGGACCGTGGGCGTCGCGAACGCCCCGCGCTCCCCGGCCTCGGTCAGCGCGAGGACGAGCGCGGCCAGCCCCGGGGCCATCAGCGCGAAGCCCAGGATGTCCAGGGGCAGCCCGGCACTGCGCTCCTCGGGGGCGTCCGCCGGGATCACCCTCAGCGCGAGAAGCAGGGCGAGGACGCCGATGGGGATGTTGATGAAGAACATCGAGCGCCACCCGAAGGAGTCCAGCAGCAGCCCGCCCAGCACGGGTCCCAGGACCGGGCCCAGGGACAGCACGACCCCCATCATGCCCATGACCCGGCCCGCGCGGTTCGGTCCGGCGGCCCGCGCCAGGATCACCAGGACCAGGGGGTCGAGGATTCCCGCGCCGATGCCCTGCACGACCCGGAAGACGATGAGGCTCTCCACGCTCCAGGACAGGGCCGAGGCGAGCGAGGCCCCTATGAACAGGACGAGCCCGAACAGCCAGAGCCTCTTGACGCCGAAGCGGCGGACGGCCCAGCCGGTGACCGGAATGGTGACGGTGAGCGCGAGCAGGTAGCCGGTCGTGGCCCAGGCGATGATGCTCAGTGAGCGGTCGAACTCCGTGGAGAGCGCCTCGGCCGCGACGGTGACCATCGTGCTGTCGAGGATCCCCATGATCCCGCCCAGCAGGGTCACGCCGATCAGCCGCAGCAGCGCACCGTCCAGACGGTCGCTTCCGACGTCGGTCATGGCCTCCCCAAGGGATACCAGCGTTATAAATATTTGAACCGGCCGGTTCAAGGTACGGCGCGCCACACCCGACTCGCAACCATGGAATCAAAAATATTGAACCGCTCGGTTCATGCTTCCAGGACACCCGGTAGGATGCCGCTGTGAGCAGAGCCAAGACCCCTGAGGCGGGAGGCCGCGGCGAACCCCGCGGGCACGCCGACAAGCGGCGGGCCATCCTGGAGGCCGCGTTCCGCACCTTCGCCCGGGACGGCTACGGCCAGTCCTGTGTGCGGGAGATCGCCGATGAGGCCGCCGTCGCCAAACCCACGATCTACAACCGCCTCGGCGACAAGGAGACCCTCTTCCGGGAGGCCATGAAGGCCGCCGTGGAGCACACGGCCGACCGATCGCTGAGCGCGCTGGAGCCGCTGCGCACCCCCGGGGACGACATGCGTCCGGCCCTGGAGGAGACGGGGCTGCGGCTCCTGCGGAGCCACGTGTGCCAGGAGTCGCAGGCGCTGCGCCGCCTCCTCAGCGCGGAGGCCCCCCGCTTCCCGGAGCTCCTGGAGGAGATCCAGCGCGTGGGGGCCCAGCGCGTCCAGGACGCCCTGGCCGACCGGCTCGCCCGGCTCGCCCTCGCCAAGCGGCTGGAGACCACCGACGTCGAGCGCGCGAGCGAGCAGTTCCTCGCGCTGCTCACCGGCCCGATGGAGCTGCGCTCCGCCCTCGGAACCCGGCCGGTCGCCGACGAGGAGCTGCGCTCGGTCGCCGAAGCCGCCGTCGACACCTTCCTGCTCGCCTACGGGCCACGGGACCCCGGGTGACCCACAGGCGAGACCCCGGGCCGGAACCGCTTCGCCGCGGTTCCGGCCCGGGGTCCCCCTGCGTGCCGCCGGGGATCGGGCCCGGGGTCAGGCGTCGGGCTCGGTCCAGCCCAGACCGTCGGCGGAGGGGACGAGGCCGCCTTCGATGAGCGGCGCCTCCCCGGTTCCGGGTCCGGCCACGCCGCGCCGCTGGATGCTGTTCATCTCCTGCATCACCTCGCTCACCACGGGGGCGCCGAAGAGGTTGTTCATCCGCTCCCCGCTGCGGGTCTGCGCCGGACCGGTGCGCGCGACGGCCTCGGCCAGGTCGGCCGAGGAGGTGGAGAACCGCTCGGCGACCGAGGAGGCGTCCACCAGTGCGCGCTCGCCGGAGAACACGCCGCCGACCAGGGTCGTGAACGCCTCCATGGAGGTGAGGTTCTCGGATCCGGTGACCTTGCGGGCCTTCCAGAAGTAGGAGTCCTCCTGCTGGTCCATGTCGTAGAAGGCGGAGAGGAACTCGTAGAAGACCGCGTACTCGCGGCGGTAGCGCGCCTCGAACTCGCCGAAGGCGCGGGCCTCGTCCAGCTCGCCGGACAGGACCGCGTTGACGGAGCGGGCGGCCAGCAGTCCGGCGTAGGTCGCCAGGTGCACGCCGGTGGAGAAGACCGGGTCGATGAAGCAGGCGGCGTCGCCGATCAGCGCCATCCCGGGGGCCCAGAAGCGGGTGTTGGCGTAGGAGTAGTCCTTGCGGACGCGGATCTCGCCGTAGGTGCCCTCGGTGACCCGGGTGGCCCCGGACAGGTACTCGCGCACGATGTCGCACCGGTCGATGGCGTCGAGCAGGGCGCCCTCCCGGTCGGCCTGGATGCGGGCGGCCCGGTCCCGGTGGAGGACGGCGCCGACGCTGGTGAGGGTGTCGCTGAGCGGGATGTACCAGAGCCAGCCCTCGTCGAAGGCGGCGCACAGGATGTTGCCGCGGTCGGGCCCGGGGAGGCGCCCGCCGCCCTCGAAGTAGCCGAATACGGCGAGGTTGCGGAAGAACTCGGAGTAGGTCCGCTCGCCGCCCACGGCGCGGCTCAGCCGCCCGGAGCCGCCGGAGGCGTCCAGGACGTGGCGGGCGGCGATCTCGCGCACGGCGCCGTCGGGGCCGGTGTAGCGCACGCCCTCCACCCGGTCGGGGCCGCGGAGGGCCTCCAGGGCGGTGGACTCCTCGCGCACGTCGACCCCGTGCCGGGCGGCGTTCTTGAGCAGGATGTCGTCGAAGGTCATCCGGTCGACCTGGTAGGCGTAGGAGGTCGGCCCGGACAGCTGCGGGGAGAGCGCGAACAGGAAGTTCCACGGGTCGGGGGCGGTGCCCCAGCGGAAGCTGCCTCCGCGCTTGACCTGGAAGCCCGCGGCCTCGATGTCGTCGGACACCCCCAGCAGGCGGCACACCCCGTGCACGGTGGCCGGGAGCAGGGATTCGCCGATCTGGTAGCGGGGGAAGCGCTCGCGCTCCAGGAGGGCGACGCGGTGGCCGCGCTGGGCGATGAGGGTGGCCGCCGTGGATCCGGCGGGGCCGCCGCCGACCACCGCCACGTCGAACTCTTCGCGTTCCTCGACTTCCCGGACGGGCATGTGGGGTCCTCGTCTCATGACGGAGTGCAGGGAGGGTCGGCCGCGCGGACTGCCGATAAGGCAAAGCTAACCTAAGTTCTTACGGCAGGGTACCCCGGGTCAAGGGTCGGCGGCGCCGAGTCGGGAGGTGACCGGAGCAGACATCCGCGGACACCTGGTCGCCGACTCCGGAGGAGTGGCATCATGGCTTGACCTTCCACTTCGGACGGACGGAGGTCCCGTGACCGGCTCCCCCACGGTCCCGCTCGGCCGCGTAGGCCCCTACCGTCTGGTCGACCGCCTCGGCGAAGGCGGGATGGGCCAGGTCCACCTCGGCCGCTCCCCCGGCGGACGCACCGTGGCCGTCAAGGTGGTGCGCCCCGAGCTGGCCGCCGATCCGGATTTCCGCGAGCGGTTCGCCGCCGAGGTCGAGGCCGCGAGCAGGGTCGGCGGGTTCTCCACCGCCCAGCTCGTCGACTCCGACACCACCGCCGATCACCCCTGGCGGGCCACCGCCTATATCCCGGGCCCCTCCCTGCAGGAGGCCCTCCGGATGCACGGGGCGCTCCCCCTGCAGTCGGTCGCGGTGCTCGGCGCCGGACTCGCCGAAGGGCTCTCCGCCATCCACCAGTGCGGACTGGTCCACCGCGACCTCAAGCCGGCCAACGTGATCCTGGCCCACGACGGGCCCCGCGTCATCGATTTCGGCATCGCCCGCGCTCTGGACGGCGCCACCACGACCCACACACGCACCGTCATCGGCACGCCCGGCTTCCCTCCCCCGAGCAGGCCCGTGCGGACGCCCTCGGCCACGGCCACGTCGAACTCGCAGCGGCCTTACGCCACGGCGGTGCCTTCGAGTTCGACCATCATCGCGGGAAAGGCGAGCCGTTCCACTCCGAGAAGTGTGCTCGGCGGCCGCACGCCCGCGGCGGTCAGCCGCGACGCGAGTACACCGTAGTTGCGCGTCAGCAGGTCGACGTCGGTGGTGTAGACGTTGAGCCGGACGAGGTTCGCGAGCGACATGCCGGCCTCGCGGAGAACAGCCTCCAGGTTGTCCAGGCTCAGTTCCAGCTGCGCGCCCATATCCCCTTCGTGCTGCGGCTCTCCCTCGGCGTTCGTCGCCGCCTGACCGGCACAGTAGAGGGTCCGAGTGCCTCCGGAGACGACCTCGCCCTGGTTGAACCCGAACCGCAGCGACCATTCCACGGGATTGACGGCACTTCTCTCGACAGCCATTCCATCTCCATTCCTTCCAAGGGAATTCACGCATCAGGCGACCATCGCCCGGGCGTCCCCGGCTTCGCGGAGACGAGCCTGCCAAGAAACCACGACATCCTGTGTCGTGTATTCCAGTAGGGTCGGCGCATGCGCGCCGACCGGCTGGTATCCCTTGTGCTCCTGCTCCGCCACAAGGGGCGGATGTCCGCGTCCGCGCTGGCCCGGGAGCTGGAGGTGTCCACCCGCACCGTGCTGCGCGATATCGAGGCGCTGTCCGCGGCGGGCGTCCCGGTCTACGCCGAACGCGGGCGGCACGGGGGTTTCGCACTGCTGCCCGGCTTCCGGACCGAGCTGGCCGGACTGAACCGGGACGAGGCGCTGGCCCTGCTCGTCGCCGGGTCGCGGCGCGGCGCGGCGGTGTTCGGCCTGGGCCCGGCGCTGGCGTCGGCCATGCGGAAGGTGGTCGACGCGCTTCCCGAGGGGGACCGTGCCGCCGCGACGGGCTCGGCCGGTCGGCTGCTCGTCGACCCGGACACCGACCTGCTGTCGCGCCGTGCCGCCGCCGACGAGGTGCCCGCCGCCGTCGCGGACGCGGTCCGGCGCGCGGTGCTGTCCGGACACCGGCTGCGCATCCGCTACACGGCCGCCGGTCGGCCCGCCGGATGGCGGACGGTGGACCCGATCGGCCTCGTCGACGTGCGCGGCCAGGGCTACCTGCTGGCAACGCGGTCCGGCGAGGACCGCACCTACCGCCTGTCGAGGATCACCGCCGCCGAAGAGACCGACGAGCCCGCCCAGCGCCCCGGCCAGGTCGACCTGGACCGGCTCTGGCAGGAGCGCGCCGCCCGGTTCCGGACCGGTGGCGACCAGGTCACCGTTCGACTGGCGCTCGCCTCCGAGCGCTACGGCGACCTCGCGGACACGGCGCTGGCCGTCCGCGGCGAAGAAACCGCCGGTGACGGCCGCCTCCGCCTTGCAGCGGTCTTCCAGGACCGCCGCCACGCCGAGTGGGCGCTATGGCGCCTGGGCACGGACGCCGAGGCCCTGGCCCCGCAGTGGTTGCGTGATGCCCTGCACGCCCGCGCCGCCGCGATCGCCGCCCGCTACGAGGGCCCTCGGTGAACGACGAAACCCCAGGGCCGGACCGGCGCTAAAGCCGGTCTGACCTGGGGTTTCTCTTGTGCGCCATCAGGGACTCGAACCCCAAACCCGCTGATTAAGAGTTCCCTCGATACCTACCGGGCACGACTGCCGTGTACCGCTATCGCCCATTTCCTCCCACTGGGCAGCGCCACCCGTGCCGCGCAGGCCCGCATGATCCCGCCCCCGTCCACCGCACCCGAGCGAACACGGAGCCGTTCCCGGACCAACGGGCTGATCACCCTCGGCGCACCCAACCCAGAATCTTCGCGCTCGAGCACCTGATTGGTGGCTAGATCGAAGAAGCTCACTGTTCCGACCCTGGACTACCCGAGATCACGAAGTCAGGCCGGGCGCGCCCATGAATTAAGGGGAGTTACGATCCCCTAATCCTTGTCTGCGGGAGAGTCTTCCCCGGCGAGCGCGGGCGGGGTATCACCGGAGCTATTGATACCTTCGGCGCTTCCCTGCACCAGATTTAGAGCTGGCCGGTAGAGAAAGGGTACCCAGAACTGCATCTGCGCACGCCTTTCGAAAAAGCCGATGTCTACCAACCGAAGAGCAGCTGCCTTCGCCTCGTCCGGCGGCACCTCCCAGATCGCAGCGAGGCTTTGTATGCTGTGATTGGTTTTGTGGCCCTCCAGTGCCAACATGTACTGCTTGAGATCCGGGTGCTCGGCGTAGAGGGTCTTGTTCAGCCGAGTTTCGGAGACCGCCGGCAGTGCACCCTTGAGGGAGCTACCGTCAAACAGGGCCTCCCCAGCTGGCTCGTCCTCGCCTACTTCCTGACGTCGCAGCTGGACGCCCCGAGCCTCGGTGAGCAAGTGAATGAGCTCCCGAGGCGCGGTGCGCTTGGTGCCGTCACTGGTCCGCGTCAGGCACCAGTCGAATGTCTTCGGCTTGTTCGGACCGTTTTCAACCTGCTCGGGGTACACCCTTTGAAAGAGATCCTCCTGCCCGGCGACCGAGGCGACATCCTCGTACGGCACGCCGTAGAAGTCACGCAGCGCTTTATTGCGAACCATGCGCTGCGTGACCAGCTGTAGCAGCGCTGCCCTTCCCCAGCTCAACGTAAGCTCCCGCGCAATGTGGCTGGCCTCGCGAAACCCACCAGCAGTAATAGCTTTCCAAATGTCGCTGCGCAGGAAGATTTTTAGCCGGATCCGATCAATGCTTCTAATGTCTAGGTAGACTTTGAACAGGGCTCGCAGTGCCTGCCGCTCCAGATTTGGCTTACCAGCGAATGCCACGTCCAGCCGGTCCAGTAGCAACCACAGCTTCAGCCCCTCACCCTCTAGCGCCCGTCCCGCCGTGTCAAGTAGATCGTCGACGTAAACCGCCCCATTGGAGCGCTGCGTATTGTCCGGTTCGGTGAACCGGATGCGGGTGCTGACATCTACGACCCCGGCTACTGAGACGCTGGGCTCGATTTCGCTGAACATCCTGCGCACATAGTCCGCAGCGTTAGCTAGCTTCTGCCGGAGCGACACGTTGCGCCCCGGCACCATCCCGGCATCTGTTAACGTCCGAACTACCGACCTTGCCGCAGGGCTGCGCAAGTCGTAATCCGCAAAGGTGTCAGCGATCACCGCCAAGAAGTAAAGCTTCCAAAGCCCGACGAATTGATCCTCATCAATAATGGTGTTGGCGTCAAGTGTGGCGAATGCAGGCGATCCCTGAGGCGACTCCGCAGGGCTTATCAGGATGTTTCGGTCAAACAGCTGCGACTCGCGGGCTGTGATAGTGGCGTAGATCGCGCTCTTACCCGAGCCCTTCGACCCGTAGACGATGTCGACCTCGTCCTGCCAGACCTGGTTCCACTGCTCGGTCTCCACGAAGTACGAGGCCAGCTCGCTGGCCTCCTCCTCCGCCACCCGGGCACCGAAGGTCAGCTCCTTTAGCACCTTCTCCTTGATGGCGACCATCCCCTCCACAGCGGCAGTTGCCTTGGGCAAGGCTACCGGCCAGACGCAGTGCAGCGTCGTCAGTTGCAGCACAAAAAGGCGGTCTACTTTCAGGCCAGGCGGTTCGACGGCCTGCGCGTGGTGGGGGTGACGGTGGTCAGGCAGACCAGCTCTGCGGGGAAGCCCGACGCAGGCTGAACCGCCCGGACCCGCACAGGGGCGACCACTCTCATTTAGTGAGTCTGCGGTGGCAGATCAGTGTGCAGGCGAAGGCGGGGAAGTGGGTGCCCTGCGCTTGTAGCGGCGGTGCGGTCTTCGGCATCCAACCGGCCAGGCCATGGTCCACTCGACCTGCCACCGGTGCCACCCCAAGCGCTGGGAGGTCCTTGCGGGCGATGCGGTGGGCGAACGTCCAGGACCAGGCGGTGGAGCTTGGCTAGGCGCGGGCGCGGCTCCATTCGGTGAAGCGCCGGGGCGCGGGGAGCCCCGAGGGGCCGAAGACCGGCGGGAGCTGGGCCCAGGTGCAGCCGGTGGTGGCCACGAAGATGATCGCGGCCAGCACCTCGCGGTCGCCGTATCTGCGTCGGCCCCCGCCCTGCGGGCGGGTAGGCGCATCAGGAACCACGCGCTGGAAGAGTTCCCACAGGCGCTCTTCGCTGCACGCGCATAGGGGCGCCCTCGCGCGAGAAGGAAACAACCCAACTTCTCAGGCGGCGTCATGCGCGGGTGATCATCGGCGCCTGACAGGCTCCGTAGAGAATGAATATGGTGAATTCTCTAATAGAAGAGTCATTAGAGTATGGAGAAGTATGGAAGACAGGAAGTGAGGCAGGCCGCGCTGGAATCGCAGAACCCCAGGGACGCGGCAGGGTCTTCGGGCCGGTGCGGCGGCCCGCCCACGGAGGAGGGACTACACCTACGGTGTAGAGTCGGCCCAGCCGCGCGCCGCCACCGATTGCGCCCTGACCTGCGCTGATATAGGGCCTGATTGGCGCACTCTGGGCGCCTGGTTATAACCAGGCCCCTATCAGGCGCCCACCAGGCGGCAAAGCAGGCGTCTATCACGCGTCGATCAGGCGGTAAAGCAGGCGCCTATCGTGCGCCCCTCCTCGCACCAACCGCGGACCGGCCTTGGGGGTTCTTGGCCGCGCGGATCGGGGTGGCCGAGGTGATCTCTTCGATGTAGGAGCGGAAGTCCGCCGATGGTGCGGTGTTGATCTCGCACAGGTTCCGGACGAAGCGGCTGTAGGTGCGGTGGGCCGAGTGGGGTTCTCCGCATTCGGCCTGCTTTTCCACCAGCATTCGGTGGACGACTTCGTTGTGCCGGTCGATACCGCATGCGCGCTCGAGGAGATCGATGCCCTTCTGTGTTTCCTCTTCTTCGGCGAGTCGGATGAGCGCGTCCACGGCTTGCTGACTGCGGTGGTGGCGCTCGGTCTCCACCCAGGGCTCGGCGATCTCGTAGAGCAGGTCGCAGGTGTATTCATCCGCCGCTGCCTTCCAATGAACCGCAGCGGACTCGGTGTCGCTTCCTGCCTCGCGCAGGGCCTCGTCGAAGCGCCACAGGTCGGCGTCGAAGAGCTCTTCTTGCAGCCGGTAGCGGGCTTGCGCGGAGTCGTATTCGATGACGGCGGCCTTCTCGTCGCCCAGGGCCTTGCGCACGGCTGTGCGGGCGCTGCTCATCGCGTTGTTGCGGTGGGTCCGGGCCTTGGCCGCATCGAGCTGCGGGGCGAGCAGGTCGTCGACCTCTTCGGCGCGCACGCCCTGGGGGCGTATGGCCAGCAGCGCCAGCAGCACGCGGGCCGAGGAGCGCATGCGCTCGGCGACGTCGGTCCCGCCGGCCTCGACGGCCAGGTGCGGGGCGAACAGGCGGAGCTGCACCGGCCTCGGGCTGCCGGTGGACTCTGAGGAGTCCGGTGTGCCGGTGCTTTGACCGGCGTCGTCGGGCACCGGGGCCTCGGCCAGGGGCGGGGGTGGGGGCGGTGCGGCGTACACGGGCGTGGCTTCGAGACGGTGTTCCTCGCCTTCGGCATCGATCAAGCGGGTGCCGTGCTCGTCGGCGTGAAGATGCACACCGCTTCCCAGGCCCTGTTTCAGGGCGACCGCCTGGAGCCGCCCCGGGCCCGGAGCGGTGAGTGCGTTCTTCAGGCGGTCGGCGGCCTCAGCGGGGTCGTCCAGGATGACGAGCACCCGCCTGGGGCTACTGCCTTCGCGGTGGGCGGCGAGCATGTGGGCCTCGGCGCGCACGAGTGCCGCCTGACTCGTGGCAGCCACACGCACTCCTGGTGGTTCTGCGCCTTCGGCGTGGCCGAGGCGGGTGAGCGCGGCACGGGTGGCCACGGCACGCGCCGAGGCATCGCTCCGCACTTCGTCCAGCAGGCGGGCGACGATGCCGGGGGCGTGCGACCCGGTGACGGTCACCCCCTGGGACGCGTCGACCTTCACACCGCCGCCGAAGTCGAGTATGCCCTCGGGCTGAACGGCGTCCGGTGTCCTCTCCTCCAGCTCGGCGGTGCCCCCGGGCGCTTCGTCGTCCTCGTGTCCTGTGTCCGCCGCAGCTCCCTCTTCGTCACGCGTTTGGGGAGCCCCACGTCGACCGTCACCGGCCTGGTTACTCTTGGTGCGCCTGCCCAGGGCGAACCCTGCCGCGGCACCGGCCACGGCCGCCGCGCCGACGGGGATCGCCCCGTTCCCGCCTGACCGTTCTTCTTCGACGCCTCCAGGGGACGCAGGCTGCTGCCTCTGGTCCGGAGCGGGTGCTGGTGGCACGGTTTCGGCCTCGGGCCTGTCGGGCGGCAGGAGGGTGTAGGTGATCTCGATGCGGCGCAGGTCGGCGTGGTCCCGGCTGCCATCGGCCCGCTCCTGCCCTTCGGCCATGCCCTTCGCGGTGACCTGGAAGTCCTCACCGAGAAGATCGCGCAGGCGGTCGGCTGCGGCCTGAGCCCGGCGCTGGGACAGCTCCTGGTTGTGCCCGTGGGGCCCGGTGGGGTCGGTGTGGCCGGTGATATGCACCTGCTCAGCGCCCATCGCGGTGATCAGCTCGGCGGCATCGTCCAGGCTGTGGCGCATCGGCCCGTCCAGCTCGGCCGAGTCCAGGGCGAACCCGGACACGGCCCTGGTGCGCTCGACCGGAGCAGCCGCCTCCACCGGGGCTTCCCCGCCGCCGGGCAGGTCCTCATCCTCGGTCGCGTGTTGCGCGCTGTTCTGCTCCCCTGCGGCCTGACCGTTGTCGACCGCAGGTTCGGCCGGAGCGGCGAGGACGGGGGCGGCGAGGCCGGTGGCGGTCCCGCTCGCGGCCAACAGCGCCGCCACAAGGCGCAGGAGCGCCAGGCGCGGCGCGGCCCCACGCACCACCCGCACAAGGTCGCCAACCAGCACGGCGGCGAAGGCGCCCCAGGCCGCCCAGGCGGCCGCCACCAGGCCCGCCATGACCACCGGAACGGGCAGGGTCAAACCGCGCAGGTACATGAGCAGAACCGGCCAGGTCAGGCCGCTGCCCTGCAAGGGCGACCCGATGTGCAGCAGCAGGACCGGGGCGCCGAGGAAGAAGGCGGCCCCAGCGGCGGCGGCGCAGATGTCGCGGATCGGACGCATCATCACTCCCCAACAAGGCGGGCTGCGGGCGGGGCGGGTGTCAGTCCTGGACGGAAGTGGCGCTGGCGAAATCGCGGGCCTGGGTCCTTCCGCCACCCAGCGGAAGGACCACAGCTGGCCTCAACTTCTTTCGCCGCTCCGTTTCGGCTTCTCGTCGACGGGCGGTTCGGGGCTCAGCCCTCGGTCACCAGCGAGTGGACCTCCACCACCTCGACCGTCCTGCCGGCCGAGGTCTCCATCGGCTCCATGGCCCCGCCCTGCCCGTCGGTGGCCGACCACTCCACCTGCCACACCATCCGGGCCTCCACCCGATCGCGCCCGGACCGGTTCTTCGACGAGGAGGTGTAGACGTGGCCGCAGTCCGGCGAGCGCGAACCCGGCTCATGCACCCCCTGACGGAAAGCCGTTCCCGGCCCCGAGCAGCGCACCGTGTTCCCGTCGCCCATGTCCCAGACCACCTCGTCCGGGCTGGCGGTCACCTCGACCGAACCGCCGCCGACCTCCGCACGGGCGGTTCGCGGCTCCCACTGGTCCCGGTCGATCCACAGCCAGGTCGGAAACTGCACCACCTGGTACCCCTCACCCCCGAGCGGCGGGGCCCCTCCCACTGCCGGCCGCGGCAGCACCAGCTGAGCCCTGGCCTCCTCAGCCAGTGCGGAGAAGTCGACCTGCGGGGCATCGCCGCCGCCGGGCTGGCGAAGAGTGGTCCAGCACCGCCCCGTTCCGCCAAGGGCGCCGTCGCACACGGTGCCAGGCACGGCCGCCGCCGTACCGGGCGCCCCGCTCCTCTCATCACGCGAGGACTTCGGAGACCGCTCTGGCTCCTGCTTTGAGCTGGCGACCACGCTGCACGAGGGCCCTGAGCAGCGCGCCTCCCCGAGGCACTTGTCCCCACCCGCACTCGCACTCGGAGCGGCGATGACGGCAAGGCCGGAGGCCAGCACGGCCGCGCCCATGAGTGTTCCTACTGCTCGCATTCGCCGTACTCACCGAACCAGAGCTTCGCCACCCGCCAGGACCCCGCCTCCTCCGTGACCTTCGCAGTTGCCGGACGGGGTCCTTCACCGTCCTCCAGGTCCCCCTTCAGCGAGTCGAGGTCCTCTTCGACGATCCGCCACTCGTTGTCGTCGATGCAGTCCTCGATGGTGACGGTCGGCGGGTCGGCATCCAGGTCGACCTTGTCGACCTCGGGGGCGAACACCGGCTCGCCGGTGGCCTCGACCCCGGTCAGCATCTCCTGCGTCAGCTCGGCCGCCTGCCCCTTGGCGTACCAGTCGATCTCAGAGCTCTCCGTCGCCCCTTCGTGCGAACCGTCGACCAGCGCCTGCATCATCCCCTCGTAGGCCTCCAGGGCCCGCTCCTCGGCTCCGGAGGTATCCGGTGCGCTCGCGGACGGTTCAACCTCCGGCTTCTCGGCGGACTGCGACGAGGTACACCCCGCCAGCACCACAATGCCCCCGACGACGAATACGACGGCTGGACGCACGACCACCCCTCATTCCATTAAGCAATCAAACGATTACTCTCCGAAAACGGAGATGACTCTAACCACGCCCCACAGCCCGCACAACAGGAATCCGGTAACTCACAGCGACGAAAACTGTCGCCTACACCACGGAAGGTTCATGTCCAACACTCTGACCAGTACCGACGACGCGCCAATCCGACATACCCGGCACTCCAGGAACGCCTGCTCTGCCCGCAGTGCCCCAGGCAAAGAACCTCGGGGGCTTCCTCGCGGTCCCCTTGAAGCAGCCCCCGAAGAGCGCCTATGCCCCCAACTCGAAGGTTCTCCGGACTTCGTTCTGGACAAGTTCCCTGGAAGCGGCGAAGGATGGAGGGACCACCCTCGGGAACGGCTGAGGAGACAGCGTCATCCTCGCTGCCCATCGGGGAACGGCCTCAAGCAACCCCGAGCTGCATGGAGCGCCTCACGTGGCTGGCAAGCGAGTCAGGTTCGCCCGGTGCCGTAGATCGGTCGGCCTTACCCAAGAGGACCTCGCCGAGCGCCTCGGGGTTGAACGGTCGACCGTCGTGCGCTGGGAAGCGGGTGACACCACCCCACAGCCATGGCAACGCCCCCGGCTGGCCCGCACCCTCGGTATCGAGCCCGAGGAGCTGGAATCCCTTCTCCAGGCCGACAATGACCTGAAGGATGCGAAAAGCGACCGCCTCGCATTCGCCTTGAGGCATCCGTCGCGCACGGACTCGGAAGTTATCGAGGAACTGCGCGAACTGGTGTCGGAGCTGGACAGTCGCTATGACGCCTTGCCGTCGGCGGCCCTCATCGGAAGCGCCGGGCAGGTCCATGCCCAGATCACCCACCTCCGATCTCACACCACAACCCACGCCAAGCAGTCCGCTTTGGCGCAGGTCGAGGCCCAGTCCTCCATCGTCATGGCCCAGCTCGTGTGGGATGTGAGCCAGCGGCGCGACCACTCATCCGCCGCGGCCTACCTCGACCAGGCGACGCAGGCCGCGAACCGCGCCGAGGACGCACACCTGGCCGCGTACTCGCTTCTCCGCAAGAGCTACCTGTCGCTCTACGGCGAAAAGGACCCCATCCGCGGTGCCGGACTCGCCCAGGTGGCTTCCGACATGGCGCACGCCAAGAGCCCATCCCTATCCGGCCTCGCGCAACTCCACGTGGCAGAGGGCGGCGCCATGGCGCAGAACCAGGGCTCCTGCGAAGCGGCCCTCGGGCAGGCCGAGGCGCTTCTCCAGCGGAAGAACGACGACGACCCGGCCACTGCATACTTCACCCGCGGAGAGTACGACCGGCTCGCAGGGTCCTGCTATCTCTCCCTCGGTCTGATGGGCCGCGCTGAAGCCTCCCTTCAGGCGGCCGCCTCGGAGCTGCGAGCACGCAAGAAGAGCCAGGCGATCGTCCTCGGCAACCTCTCCCTAGCGCTGATCGGTCAGGGCAGAGCCGACGAAGGCGTCGACGTCCTCCACCACGCGCTCGACGAGGTCGAGCAGACCCGGGGCGGTGGAGGGCTCAACATCGCCTTCACCGCCGGGCGGACCCTCCGCAGGTGGCGCCACGAGCCGTGGGTGCAGGATGTGCACGACAGGCTTTTCTCCTTGATGGAGGCGACATGAGCGGTGGCGGGCAGATGGACGGCGTCGACGCGGCCAAGCAGGCTCTCCGCGACAAGGTGTGGCGCCTACTCGAACAGAAGCGGGCTGTCCCTGAGGGTTCGTACGGCACCATCCCCGGCTTCTACGGGGCCGAGGCGACCGCAGAGCGACTCGCCGCCACCGACGCCTGGCACCGGGCCCGCACCGTCAAGGCCAACCCGGACTGGGCCCAGCTCCCCGTTCGCGCCCGGGCCCTGGAGGACCGCAAGCACCTGTACATGGCCATTCCGCGAATGGCCGACCCGCGCCCGTTCTACGAGCTCGATCCGGACGCCATCACGGTTCCCCTCCCCGAAGCCGCCGACAAGGAAGGCGCGGCCCGCGCGGGCAAGAGGGTCGGCGCCGCTCAGATGCGGCCGATCGACCTCGTGGTGTGCGGCAGCGTGGCCGTCAACCGGTCAGGTGCGCGCATCGGCAAGGGCGCCGGCTACTCCGACCTCGAAGTCGCCCTCCTCATCGAGGCCGGGCTCATCACCGACGCCACCACGATCGTCGCCCCGGTACACGGGCTCCAGGTCGTGGACGACGACATCCCCGAGAGTGCGCACGACTTCGCCGTGGACCTCATCGTCACCCCCGAGGAGCTGATCCCCTGCCCGAGGAGACAGCGCCCCGCCGGAGTGGTCTGGGAGAACCTGACCGACGACAAGATCGCCGCCATCCCGGTCCTTGCCGAATCCGCCCCGGCTCAACGCGGGGTTCAGCGGTAGGCCAGCGCCGCCATGAAGAGGTCGTGGGCCCAGCGGGCGTCCTCCAGTGCGTGATGCAGACGGCGGCCGTGCGCCGCTACGCCGATGCTCTCGGAGACCGCCCACGAACTGCGCGGCGGCAGTGTCCGCATGACCCCCGCGGCATAGACCGCCGCGTCGACCAGCTGGTAGTGCCATGTCGGCTCAAGCCCATGGCGTCGAAGCATCGCCGTGATGGTCGATGCATCCGCCTCAGGCACGACACCCACCCACCGGACGTCTTCAAGCAGGCCTACGAGTTCGGCTGCGGTCTCCGCCTCGGTCTGGACCCGGGCATCGTCCGTGGACGCCCGCGCGGTCGCTCGCGGGTGGCGCTCATGGAACCCCCAACAGCCAGAGCTTCCTCGTCCGCACCTGCGAGGTCCACGTCGGCGATCAGCCACCGGTGCTCTTCGCGCCGCCCGTCGGAGTAATGGATGACTGCGATCTCCCATGGGCGGCGGTACCGCTCGTCCAAGGTCGTGAACTCAACATCGACGAAGGCGAACGCAGTCGAACCAAGAACGGTGCCCAGGTCAGCCGGATAGGCCTGCCAGGTCACCACAGCCGGAGCCGTTCGAGGACGGTGGCCGCAGTCGGCAGCTCGGGGGTCGGGTCGGCTGAGCCGGGGAGCTGACAGCCGTCCACCTTGTGGTCGAGGCGGATCAGTTCTCGCCAGGCGAGGGCGTCTGCGAGATGGACGCCCACACGCTCTCCTGACTTCCCTGCTAGCCGACCGGAGGCAGGGAGGTCTTCGAGCGCGAGGCCGCCGGCCAGGAGCCGTCCAGCGGTGGCGGGGCCGACACCGCGGATTCCCGGGATGCTGTCGGCGGGATCCCCTGTGAGCGCTCGGTAGTCCGGCCACTGGTGGGGGCGGACGCCGTGCCGGTCGACCACGTCAGCGGCCGACACGAAGCGCCGTGCGGCGGACGACGCGGTGTTCAGCAGGCGGGTCCGGGGAAAGGCCAGCAACTGATAGAGGTCCTTGTCCCCGGACATGACCAGTACGGCCCGGTCGGCTTCGCACGCCTGCCTGGTCAGAGTGGCGAGGACGTCGTCGCCTTCGGCAGTGTCGATCTCAGTCCAGGCGACGCCGACTTCCTCCAGGCCCCTCTTGATGTCGGCGAGGAAAGCGACGGGACTGTGGTCGGCCTCGGCCCGGTCGGCCTTGTAATTCGGGTCGGCCGAGGCGCGCTGCGCGCTTCCGTACTCGCCGTCGAAGGCGACGACGACTTGGTGGTCGTGGGCGTAGGTGCGGTGGGCCTTGCGCAGAAGAGCGAGGAAACCGAAGGTTCCCGTGAGGTCGTGTCCCTTGCGGGAGGTGATGCGCGCGGGAAAGCCGAACGCGGCCCGGTAGAGAAGATGGTGGCCGTCGACGAGGAGGACCGGTGCAGCAGGCATGGCGTCCCTGAGGTAGGAGCGGAGTGATGCGTGCGCCTGTTGACCGGGGCGATCGGGTCCCACCTGCGGAGGTGAGAGCGCCAGGCTAGCGCAGTGCGGCCGGGGATTCCCAGTAGTGGCGCAGTGTCGCCCCCAGGTTGTCCACGATGTCTCGTTCGGCTGCCGTCTTTGCGTGTGCGGCACTGCGCATCCGGGCCCGCTCCTCGTCTCCGCAGTCGAGCACGGCGGTGATGGCTTTGGTCATCGCTGTGGGGTCGTCCGCTGCGTAGAGGACTCCGGTCGTACCGTCCACGATCTGCTCGATGAATCCGTGACGGCCCGGAGCGATGACGACGGGGCCGCCGTCCCGCGCCCAGCAGGCGGCTTCAAAGGGGACGTTCGCCAGTGTCTCCGCGCGGGAGGGGCAGACCAGCGCGCGGGTGTTCGCGGCGCTGCACAGCGCCCTGGGGAGGTCTCGTGTGAAGTACGGGACGAGGGTCGCGTCCAGGTGGTTGCGACGGATGCGCTCTCTGTACTGGTCGAGCAGGTGGCCGGTGCCCGGTGAGCCGGCGGCGATCACCGCCAGGTGTGCCCGGTCGGCGATGGGGGCCATGGCGTCGAGCAGTAGGTCGATGCCCTTGACGGGGTCCGTGCGCCCGATCGCCGCGATGATCGGACGCTCTTGTGGAACTCCGTGGGCTTCGAGGACATGGGCCGCATGACCGGGGGCCATCGGGCTGAGGTCGTCGGCTTTCAGGTCCAGGCTGGTCCGGTAGGGGACGGTGTGTTCGGCGTCCACCCCGTACTCCTCGATGAGGTGGCGGGTGAAGAAGTCTCCGACGTGCCCGACGCGGACCCGGGGATCGCGGGTGCTGGAAACCGCCTCGCGTTCCCAATCGGTTCGGCCCGGGTCGGCAGTGCGGTGAAGGATCTGCGTCCCGTACAGGGCGAGCAGTACGCGGACACGTCGAGCCGGGGGAAGGTCGGTGCTCGGAAGCCGGGCGCCGGTGTGCGCGAAGGGCGTGTCCACAGCGACGGCCAACACGTCGTCGTAGGTGCCCGCAAGCCGGGTGGCGAGTTCAGCGGCTCCTCTGGAGAGGCGCTCCCAGGTGGAAAGCGCCCAAAATTCACTGGCCGGGTCGTGGTCAAGCCAGTGCAGGTTGCCGCCGAGCACGCTCCGCGACTCTTCCAGGAGTGTGGGGTCATACCCCCACATCCGCCGGTCGGGGGCGGGGACGGCCACGTGCAGGTCGAATGGGACGGAGGCGGTGAACAGCTCGCTTGTCCGCTCGGTCCACGCGGACAGCAGTGCTCGGGTCTGCCGGCCGATCCCGTTCGTGCAGTTGAAGACGCCGTTGAAGGTGCAGTAGAGCAAGGCCCGGTTTCGCACTCTCGTCGCTCCTAACCTGCGAGGAAGAGGTCTTCGGGGTTGGGCTTCCACACCTTCGTCTTCTGTGGATTTGGAGCCAGGCCGCGTGCCGCCAGGAGGGAGACGAGATCCTTCATGGCCGCTTCCGCCTCCCGGCGGGACGCGGCGAACACCGCGTAGTTGTCGGTGAGTCTGACGGTTCGTCGTTCCTTGAGCTCAGGGGCGTGGTCCACGGGGAGCAGCCGCACGTTGGTCAGGCGAGGGCTGAGTCCGCTTCCCGGATACAGCGGTGACGGCAGTCCGTCGAGAACCTCGCGGAGCCGTGCGAGGAAGCTGCCGTCGTGGACATATGCCGCCAGGATGTCGATGAGCTCTTCGGTGGCCGCACCGGCGGTCGCTTGTGCGATGTCGAGGTCGGCGACCCACGGTGCACCGGTGTAGAGGTGTCGAGCCGCCGCGGCGACGGCTTCCGTTCGTCCGCGCCGAGGCCGCCACCCGAAGAGCCAGGGCGGGTACGCCGCCGTGTCGAGCAGGGGTTCGAGGGCGTTGCGCAGAGCGCGGTGCACGATCCGGTCTTCAACGGTGGGCACGCCGATGTGCAGCTCCTTCCCCCAAGAGGGCCAGGACACGAAGCGCACCGGGGACGGCCGCCAGGTGCCGTCTGCAAGCCGTTGAGCCAGCGCCTTCAGCCGATCGTCGAAGGCGCGGCGGTAGTCGGCCCAGGTGACACCGTCGATGCCGGGGCCGCCGGACCGGCGCATACAGGCCCGCGCGGCGCGTTTCAGCCTTGCCGGGTCGGTGAGGAGCGGCATCATGCTGTGAGCGGCCCGGATCATGCTCTGAGCACCGCCTTCAGCGGGGCGATGGATCCGGCACCGGCGAGGATGTCCTTCGCCTTCAGCCCTGCCCACATGATCAGGTCCAACGCTGAGAGTCCCGGGGTGAACGCTCCCGGGCCCTGGTCGTATGCAGGCGGGTCGAAGTGGGCGACTTCGACGCCGATCCCGGCGTCGACGAGGAGTTCACGGTCGAGGTAACCCGGCCCGCTGGGCCCGACTCGGATCCGGTCCGCCCCTCTGATTCGCGCCAGGTCGATCAGCATCTCGGTGCGGGTCCCGGCTGGGGCGAGCGCCGAAGAGCGCACGAACCCGATGTCCAGGCCGAGCGCGTCTGTGATCAGCCGGGTCACCGCGATGTCGAGCTCCGCAAGGCGCTCCCAGCGGCGGTGGTAGATGTGGTGGAGCCGCTCGGCGTAGGAGTCCCAGTACGGGGCGCGCCGGTAGCTGGCCTGTAATGAGCGCCAGTGCCGGGCCGCCCAGGGCTCGTCGGCGATGCGGACGTGTTCGATGCGCTGTCCGAAGCGCTGGACGACGGGCACGCTCAACCGGAGCGGACCGCCTCGGGGCGCGCGAACGTGGTTGCGGCACTGCGGGCTCCGTGGAACGAACTGGACGTGGTCGAGCAGGACCAGTTCCTCGGCGTCCAGGAGGCGGGAGAAATAGCCTCCCCAAGGCAGGTAAGCGGGCTGGTGTGCGACGAGGGTGCGCTGCTGGGCGGGCACTCAGACCACCATCCGGTAGGCGATGAACTGTTCGGCGGCCGCAGTCCCGGCGCGGGCACCCATAGCCGAGTCCAGGTCGCTGATCTTCAGCAGGCTGCGCGGGTGGGGCGGCTCGCGCAACTGGCTCGCGTAGCAGGTCAGGGCCGACATCTTGGTGGCCTGGTGGGCGCTGATGTCGACGCTCACGCGCGCAGGTTCGCCTGCCTCGGGCCAGTAGTCGTCCGGCCCGCGGAACCCCAGTACGGCACGCGGGAAACCCCGGGGACGGGGACGAGCGGCAGCCAAGGCGGCGTGGTGGGTGATTCGGTGATCGTGGTGGTGGCCTTCTGCGGCCGGGATGAGGAGCAGATCGGGCCGCAGCGCGTCCAGACCGAGAGGGGTTCCGGCTTCTAGGAAGCCCACCAGGTCATACGGGCGGGACGGAACTTGGCTCGCCATAAGGGCCTCGGCGACCCCGAGCGTGCGACAGGCCGCGTCGAACTCCTTCGTCCGCACGTCGACATCGTCCTCAGGGATGCCGAGGACCAGGATGCAGACCTTGATCCCCTCACGAGCCAGGCGCGCGAGGGTTCCGCCGGCACCAAGGGTCTCGTCGTCGGGGTGAGGGGCGATGACCAGAGCGGTTCCGCCTTCGGGCATGCCGAATACGGGCATGGCGCAACTCCTTCACGGGGCGGGAGTCAGCTGATCAGGGAGAGGAAGCGTGCCGCGCACTCTTCAGGCGTCAGGTCGGCGATGCGGAGCGGTGCCCGCCCGGCCGCACGGTGATAGCGCTCAGCGTCGGCAAGGAGGGCGTCGATCTCCTCCCAGATCCGGTGCGGACCGGCTGCTGGATCGATGGAAGGCCCGCCTTCTCCGACGAGGGACGGTAGATGCCCCAGCGCGTAGTGGACGACGGGGGTACCGACCGCGAGGGACTGAGCGGCGGCGATCCCGAACGTCTCAGGGGCGGTCGAGCAGTTCACCGTCACGGCGGCGCCTGCGAAGAAGTCCCCGACCCGGTCCCAGGGCAGGGCGGGGAGGATGCGCACCGTTCGGCTGGTCTCAGCCCGGCGTCGGCATTCGTCGATGACCTCTTGCTGCATGCCGGGCCAGTACTCGAAGGCCGCCGCTGCGAGTGCGATCTCGACCGGGCGCGACCAGTTGCTGGGGCACGCATCGATGAACTCCTCGATGCCCTTGTGCGGTTCGGCGCGGACCGCGATGCGGACCGGCGCGCTCTTCCTGAGGTGTTCCCGCCGGTCGGGAGGGACGGGATCCGGGGTCCGGCGCAGCGGATCGGGGATCGAGCGCCAGGCCGTGGTGTCCAGTCCGGCGTCGGTCGCTGACCGGGTGAGGTAAGGGGAGCAGGTGAAGACGGCGTCCGGTCCGTGTCCGAGCGCCCGTTGCATGAGCGGGTCCGTGCGGAGCACGCCGAATCGCAGAACCGTGCTGATTCCGGGAGGCGCTGGGGCGAGATAGCCGAGTCCCCAACTCGCGTCCGCCCAGCACACGGCATCGACGCGCAGGTCAGTGAGTATCCGCTCGACCTCGCGGCAGACCGGCGCCGGGTCCTTCAGCTCCTTCATCAGGTCCTCCTCGGTCGCGGGACGCGGGAGGTGGACTGTGCTGAGCCGTACGAGATCGCTACGGCGACCCTGGGAAGTGGCGGAGGTGAGGATAAACGCTTCATGGCCGAGGCGGCGGCACCCTTCCGCAAGTGCGTCGACGCTGTATTCGATCCCCGCGGGCTCGTCGATGCCGTAGGTCAGGAGTACGAATGCGATGTTCATCGACGCCTCCGGATACGTCCTTGTTCTGGGAGTGGCAGCGGACGGGTCGGTTCATGGGTCGAAGGAGGGGTCTCCCAGGGGAAGCAGACCCAGTCGGACACGTCCCACACCCACGCCTCCGGGCTGAGCCGGGCGGCGGTGTTGCGGCACAGAGTGACGGCAGGCGCTTGGTTCAGTGGAGGCGGAAGAACTGCACGGACCGCCTCAAGCGTGGACCCGGTGCCGCAGATGTCGTCGACGATGACGCCTTGCTGAGGGACGTCGGCGAAGCCTGAGAACGGCGACACCTTAACCACGTTCTCGGCCTGGACCCGCACTGCGTCCGACGGGTTGTGCATGGCCTGCACGGAGACGAGGGGAAGGCGCAGTCGGGCCGCGATCGTTGCGGCCGGCCAGAGACCTCCCCGTGCCACCGCTAGGACAAGGTCGGCGTGGCGTACTTCGGGGGCGTCGGCGAGGAGCCGTGCCCCTTCCAGTGCTGTGGCGAAGTCCAGCGTCCACAGATGGCCGTCGTTGAAGGCGCGTTCGGTGGCCGTCATGGCGACCACCCCCAATAGTTGAGGATCGCTTCGGCTCTGGACCACTCCTCTACCGGGTCGCTGACGGTGTGGACGACCGGGGCGACCTTGGAGGCGTCGAGCGCCGCCACATACAGCTCCGGGAGGAGCAGCAGCGCTTCGCTGACGCGAAGGTTCCGGTGGAGCTCGGCCAGAGCGAAGAACGTGTGAGGGCGCAGCCGTTGGGCCCTCTCGGGCGTCATGGCCTGGTCGTAGGGGTCAACCTGTTCGTCGGCCTGGAGGAGGCCGTGGCGTGCGGACATTACGAGGACGCGGTTCCGTTGATGGGGCGCGATCGCTTGGCGCAGCCGGGGTACGCACCAGCCCTCGTAGAGGTCGAGTGCGGGGGCGGCGTACGGCTTCTTTCTACGGGAGCATCCGACGATGATCAGTCCTGCCACCGGCACGGCGGCACCTCCCTCACGGGCCGGACGCCGATCCCCCGCGACTTGAGGGTTCTCGGGGCCTCGGCGACGAAGGTGCAGGTGGCGTACAAGGGGATGGAGTTGTAGGAGCCCCCGCGGATCTGGGCGCCGTCACCAGGGACAGTGGTGGACGTCCATTCCCAGACATTGCCTGCGACGTCCAGCAAGCCCTCGGGAGTCGCACCGAGCCGACGGTCCCACGGCGGGGTCGGCATCCCCGCCGCGCCCCGCAGGTTCGCCCGGTGTTCGTCGGGATCGGCATCGCCCCATGGGTAGCGCCGATGGCCGCCCCCGGCCATCCATTCCCACTCGGCACCGGTCGGGATGCGGCCCCCGACATCCTCAGCGGCGCGGGCCGCCTGGTGGTGGTCGATCCAGGTGAGCGGTCGCTCGTGCTGCATGCGGCGCGGTACGGCCAGCAAGGGAGTCGCGGCCCACCACAAGTCGCCGAAGTCGTCATGGTCCGGACCCGGAACTCTGATCCAGCGGACGGGGCGGCACATCCGGGATAGGCTCGGGAGTACCTGGGCAGTAGGAACGCTTCCTCTTCGCGGCTCACCGCTCCCCAACACGCGCGGTTCGGCGGAGGGGAAAAGACGGCCCTGCCCAGGCCTGGTGTCAGCGGCCACGTTCGCCTCCCCAGAGCAGGGTCTGCATCCGGGTGGAGAGGTTCCAGCCGCGCGCAATGACCTCGTCGGCGATTTCAGCCTGGCGGGTGAGCAGTTCCTCGCGGTTCGCGGCCTGGGGCATGATCCACACCGGGTGGAGGTCGAACTCGTCGGTGAGGGCTTCGACTTCGTCCAGCTCCTCAGGGGCCTCGACCACGAACTTGAAGACGGCCCGCCCGGTGCGGTTCAGCACACGCAGAGCCTTCGGGACGATCCTGCGCTCGCGCTTCATCCCGGAGTTCGCGAGCTTGGGTGAGACGTTGAATCGCGCGCCGCCCAGCAGGGGGCCTGGGATCCGCGTGCCGTTGGTCTCGATCTCGACGGGGATCTGCTCCTCGGTGAGCGTGCCGACGAACGGTTCGACGGCGAACTGCTGGAGCAGTGGTTCCCCTCCGGTGATCACGACCAGTGCCGGCTGTTCGGCGCGGATGCGGGCGAGCAGCGGATCGCCCCCGGACAGGTGGGTTTCCTCGGCGCGGTCGTGGTCGCTCCAACGCCAGGAGTAGGGGGTATCGCACCAGTCGCACGCGAGGTTGCAGTCGGCGAGGCGGATGAAGAGGGCCCGCTGGCCGCAGCTGGGCCCCTCGCCTTGGAGTGTCGGCCCGAATACCTCACTGATGCGCAGGTCCGGTTCGTCGAATGCCGGATGCAAGAGCAGGTTCATCGCCGGACCTCCCACCGGGCCCAGCTCGTGGGCGACTCCGCGACGGCGAGTGCATGGAGGCGGCCGGGGATCTGGGCTTCGACATGCCGTTGGAACCAGTCAGCCAAGTGGCGGGCGATCAGTTCGCAGGTGGGCTCCTGATCGAGGACGTCATTGAGGAGGCGGTGGTCCAGGTGCACCTTCAGGTACTCGTAGAACGGTGCGAGGTCGCCGAAGTCGGTGACGAAGCCGGGCTCGATGAGGTCGTCGGCCGTGAGTTCCACGGTGACGGTGTACGTGTGGCCGTGAAGGCGGGCGCACTTGTGGCCTGGTGGCAGATTCGAGAGGTAGTGGGCGGCGGCGAATGTGAAGGTCTTGCCGATCGTGGTTGCCACGGCTCACCCCCTCCCTTCGCCGTAGACCGTGGGATCGATGACTCCCGCTTCGGCGAAGGCCCCTCGGCGTTCAAGACAGGTGGAGCACACCCCGCAGTGCCGCTCCAAGCCGCGGTAGCACGACCACGTGAGCGCGAACGGCACTCCGAGGCGGTGCCCACGCTCGACGATGCGCGCCTTGTTCCACCCGACGAAGGGCGCGGAGATCCGGACGTCGCCGACGCCTTCGGTCGCAGAACGGACCGCGTGGTCCATGGCCTCGACGAAGGCCGGACGGCAGTCGGGGTACGTGGGGTGGTCGCCGCCGTGAGCGGCGAAGGCGACTTCCCCGATCCCCCGCGAGGCGGCGGCACCGGCAGCAACGCTGAGCAGGATCGCGTTGCGCGCCGGAACGACGGTCGTTCGCAGAGACTGGGGTGTGTAGGGGCGTGCGGGGACTTCGACGGCGGAGTCGGTCAGCGCTGATCCGGCGAAGAGCCGAGAAAGGCCACGTAGGTCGACGATCTCGTGTTCAGCCTTCAGCTCGTCGGCGATGTGGCCGGCGGCGTGCAGCTCGCGGCGGTGGCGCTGTCCGTAGTCGAAGGAGATCAGCACGGTGTCATGGCCTGCGTTCACCAGGTCGTAGGCGAGTACCGTGCTGTCCAGGCCGCCGGATGCGGCGACGACGATTCGAGGGGGCAACCCGTCCTCCCAGGTCGATCACGAAGCCGGGGTCCGCGGCAGGGGCCGCGGCTCAGGCAAGGGGCCGAGTCGCCGAGCACCGGGTAGGGGGCCCGCGGCGACCTTCTGGGAGTCAAGCCGCTCGTGAGACGTGAGCCCAGAGCATCCGTGATGCACCCGAGAGGCATGGACGACGCATCGCGCATGCTTACCTGGGCAAAGTCCAGTAGCTACCGTGGGTCGGGCAACACGTGTAGGGAGCTCGCCGACACCCGAAGGCTCGGTTGTCCGCGACTCGCAGAACCTCGGACGGGGACACCTGTAGTTCCCCGCCGAAGCCTGCTCGCCCTTCGTCCGCGACGTCGTCGACGACCGGCTCTGGAAGCCAGCGGACAGAGACCACACGCCCCCGGATAACGTCCGGAGACTGTCGTGCGGTGAGGGCACGGTTGGTACTGGCCCCCATGGGAGGTGGCACCCCGCGTGCTCAAGTCTCGGCGGCGGACAAGGGCATGCGGTAGTGGTCTTGCGCAGTTCGCCAGATGGCGGCAGCAGGGCCAGGGTGAGCGAGCAGCCCGGTGGTGGTCAGCAGCGCCTGAACGCGCTCTTTCATATGGAGGTCCAGCGTTTGGGCCAACGCCTCCTCTCGCCCCGGCGCGGGGACGATGAACAGGACAAAGCAGGTTTCGCCGTACACGGCGGCTATGTCGCTGTACCGGCGCAGCTTCTTGGCGACGCTGTACAAAACCTCGGTGCCGTTGTCGTACTCAATAAACGCGCCGAGGTCGGTGCCGTCCTGGGCCCAGAGCAGCCAGGCGTCCGGAAAGATGCGCCGATCCCATTTTTCGGCGCACTCGGCCTCGTTGCGCCACCCCCTCAGGCCTTCACCGGGCAGGGCGCGTCCGGCGGTCGCGAAGGCGACGTAGGTCTCGGAAATCCCGAGGAAGTGTCCCAGGCGCTGCGAGTGCGCCAGACGGATGGCCGGTGTCATGGCGCCGTAGGGGCGCCGGGCGCCGGTCATGTCGTCCAGGAGGCGCTCGCCCTCGGGGGAGAGCACCCAATGCCAGGGGGCGGTTCCCTTGCGCAGGGACGGGCGGAAGCGCTGGAGCAGGCCGCTGTCGTACAGGACTTTCAGGCGCCGCCGGGTGCGGGTGGTGTCCACGTTGGCGAAGAACAGGGCGTGCAGGTGGTGGGTGGTCATGACGCGGTGCTTGCCAATGGCGCGGATGACGTCGCGGTCCCGGTCGGACAGCAGGAGGGCGAGCTCGGCGTGACGCTGGGCGTCCTCGTGTGTGTCGGCTTTCATTGGTCTCCGTTCGGCTCCTCAGTCGGCTCGGCCACTCGCAGTAGGCCTGGCGCCCCCGGGAGGGGTGCGGAGAGGCGGGCTCCCCGCACCCCCGGGTGTGTGCGCCCGAACTACCCCGTTAAAGAGCCAGCGCCCAGCCCGCCTTGGACACCACCGGCGAAACCGAATCCACCACCAGGCCACGCGGCCGCCCCTCAAGGGCGGCGTCGGGGTCGAGTTCGCCGCCGCGGACCGCGGCGGCCAGGCGCTCCTCGGCCCGCGACCGCCGCTTGGCCAGCGCCCAGTACCCCTCACCGGACCGGTTGGCGATCCCGCGCAGCGGGGTCCCCTCAAGGCGGGTGGTGCCGATCAGCTCGGCCGGCCGGGGTAAGCACTCCGAGGGCGACGGCGCGCTGCAGGACTTCGTTCGCGCTGCCGGCCGCCTCGGCCCCCTCGTCAGCAGGTTCAGTCTCGGTGTCTGCGGGGGCGGGCTCGGCCAGCATCCGGCGGCGCGACCGCCGTCCGGCGCGAAGTGACGGAGCGGGGCTCCCAAGTGGGGGGCACTGCGCGCCGCGATGACGCCGTGAGTATGGTCTGACCGGCAGATCACCCCCTCCGAAGACGCGGGCGTCTGCCCGTCCCGTCACACTCCGGGGTGTTCACGGCGCCATCACTGCGTGGACCGCGGAAAATTCCGCACCGCCGCTCGGAACGCGGGGCGTCAGGCCGCCGTGGGTGCCCGCAGCAGGGCGGCCAGCTCGTCCACCAGCCGCCGGGCCGCTCCCTGCGCATCCGCCCACCAGTGGGTGCGCTGGGCGCCGTCGGCGCCGCGCCAGAAGAACGCGCCGCCGCGCACCCACACGGTGATTCCACCCGGCAGCGAGACCACCGACACCCGCGCGTCCGCCGACCCGAACACCCGGTGGACCCCCGCCGCCTGCACGGCCGCGAACAGCGCCTGCGCCGCAGCAGCGCCCTGGTACCCGTCCTGGGGCTGGTGGCCTGCCCGGGGCGCGGGCACCCCTGCAGGGGCGCCGCGGTGGGGTGTCGGCGGCTGCCGAACGCCCTCGCGGGGCCAGTCGATCCGCGCGGGCGGGGTCGCACCAGCCCCAGCGGCCCAGTGTGCCCTGAACGGTCTCGGTGGCGGTGGTGGTCGGCATGGACGCCCCTCCCGTGGCCCGGTGCCGCCGTGCGCGGCGCGATCACCACCGATGGACCCGCACCTCGACGAGAACCTTCAAGACCAGGCGGAGGAGTACCTCGAGAACCTCGATGAGGAGACGGACCTGCATGGACATGGCGGGGAGCAGCATACGGAGGCACAGCGACCAGCCTCATGTGGTGGCTGGTCATGGCGAACCCATGTACACCACTTGCGATTTCCGGTAAGGGGGGTTATCAGAATATCTGCTGCAAGCTTCGTCTCTACCTGTAAGCTTTGGCCACACACTGTCCGGGCGGCTCATCCGAGGCCGCCTCGACTGATGCGCGTCTGAGCCGGGGAGGAGGGAAGGACGATGAGCGGTCACGTACCAGACGACGCTACCTCCCTCCCGCCCGAGGTCCCGGCCTGGCGTAAGGGACATGGTCACTCTCGAGAGGTAATCGAGGGGTCCGGGGTACCGATTTCTAGCCCCCTTCGATGAGATCCGGAATGTAAGCTCCGCCGTCAGATAGACGCCACCACCAGGAATGCGACGCTGGCACCCAGTCCGGTATATCCGCAGAGTCGAGCAGTGGAGACAGATCCATGATGTCCTCAATCACATCATCGATGTCGGCTAGATCACCTTCAGCGAGCCCGGGAAGTACACTATCGAGAGAAATATATTCATCATTAAAGAATTGAATTGCACTTCTTTTCCAGCATGCCCACCAAGCCCCGTTTGATGGCGCCTCTTCGAATAGATTTGAACATTCCAGTATATATCTCCTCAATAGGACAGGGTTTTGCCCTTTCGTGACTAGTGAATTAACCTGGCGCCGAAATTCTTCGTACTGCTCCCCCGTTAGTCCTCCCGACTCCCGGATCTGCATGATCTCTTCCAGAGGACTATAGCGCCAGTCGAGCGACGAGAACCCCGAGGACGCCCCCTTATCCAAGAGCCATATGACTCGATCAGCCGACTCCGACACCGCGTTTTTACCTCCATCCCCCATCCAACTCACCTCATATTTCCTGCATTGTATGTATTCATCTGAATTTTACCGTCCGGGGCAACAATAAGCACTACTCCCATGATTCGACGTTTTTCACCATCGGAATCATAGACTTCTCGTTCATACACCCTGCGTTCCGCACCGCTGTCAAATGTCGTTTGCTGAACGAGCTCTCCCTCCCTGACAGTCTCCTGTGCGCTCCGGAAGTAGTCGCGAACAGGATTTCCGGTCTGCTCGCCAGGGACAAGTTCTTGATAGTGCTTTCGCGCGTGGTATGCCGACGAGTACTCATGTTGCATTGGGATACTATCTGCTTGGCTTCGAATGTCCTCATCCCGCGATCGGCCGGTGACACCAGGATCAACCTCGGCTCCGCCCAGGTCAAGATTCTCCACCTCACGCACGTCCGCCTCAAACTCCGCCTTGAGGTCGATATCCACCGTTGCACGGGCTGCATTCGCCGCGATATTACCGACGCCCTCGTCGGACAGGCGAGCCTTCTCCTGCAAATAGACACCACGAGCATACTGGTATTTATAGGCAAACTCTTTAGGATTTTCGGCGCCCTCTGCCGCAAATTTGATCGCAGGTGGGTCGAAAATTTTTCTCGCCTTGTTCGGCATCCCCTCATCGAGGGCCGTTACAGCCCGCATCCATGCGTTGCTCGTCCTCGGGTACCCTCCCCTAAGGTTCTCAATTTCGGCATCCGACAGCCCAGCTTTCCTGAGTATCTCGTCGGCCTTATCGGCCCGGCGTTCGAGCTTGCGCTGCCTTTCTTCTTCTGCTGCTTCTTTATCACTCGCCTGGTCTCCACTGCCTTCCTGGTTTCGCCCTCCGCCTTCGTCTCGCTTGCCAATCGCCCCCTCATGTCCTTCGCCTCCTTGTGACGGCTCCTCCGGTCCGTCTTCGTCGCCGCCTCCGGTGGTCGTGCGGTTCTTCGGGGGCTCGTCGGATCCGCCGCTTCCGCCTCCTGCGGCGGCGGGTTCGGGGCTCTTCGGCTCCTCGGTCGGCTTGCCTGCCGGTTCCTGGTCCTCGTCGCGGTGCTGGTCAGGCTTCTTGTCCTGGTCGTTCCCCTCAACACGCGGGGACTCGCCCGCCGTGGGCGTGGACGGGCCGGGCGTACCGGACTTCCCTCCAGGGCGGCCCGGGGCTTCGGTGGTGCCCGTGTCCGGGCTCCCCTTGGGCTCCTCGCCGCCCGGGCGGGTGGGCTGTGTTCCGCCCTCCGGGGAGTCCTGGGTGCCGCCCTGCTGCGGAGAGGGTCGGCCGCCGCCGGACTCGGGCGCAGGCGTCGGAGAAGGAGTGTCCGGCCGCCCGGAGGGGGCGGGGCGGAGCCGGTTGGGGTCCAGCATCGACTCGCGCAGCACGGTGAGCGGGTGCTGGAACCGCTCGGTGATCGAAGTGCTGCCCTCGGAGCGTTGCGGCAGCGGGCTGCTGGGCCACCCGTTGGTCCCCGGTCCCCCGTGCGCGGTGGACTTGTCGGACTCGCTCTCCTCGGAGTCGGGGGAGTCGGAGGAGTGTCTGCCGTTCGGGGCTTCCACACCCGTTCCGAGTACGATCTTGGCTGCCTTGAGAGGCAGCCCCCCGGTCAGCATCAGCCCGCTGGCGAGCATTGTGGTGTTGGAGTAACTGGTGCCGTCCTCGCGAGTGGACCACGCGGTGTGGCTCTCCACGATCTCGTTCTTGCTGGCCTCCAGGTTGTCGAGCCACCGGTCCCACCCGGCATCCCACCCCTGGCGGCCGCCCTCGCCGGGGTCCGTCAGCCATCCGTGCTCGTCGTAGATACCGACCAGGGCGGCTGCGCCCAGCCCCGCGTCCTTCCACGCGGCCTTGAAGTTCGCCCAGCGCCCCGAAGGGTCGAACCGCCACCCGCTGGTGGGGTGCCAGAACCCCAGCTTGGAGTACAGTCCCACCACCGAGCCCCACACGGCGTCGGTGACCACCACGTCCCAGAGCGCCTGCCCGGCGTCGTTGCCCCACTCCACCTCGGAGGGGTCGAAGTAGCTTCCCGCCCAGGCGGTCACGTCGTTGAACGTGCTGTTGACGCCCTCGAAGCTCAGGGCGTGCTCCAGGGACAGGTCCCGCTCGCCGGCGTCCGGGGCCAGCCCGTAGACGATCTCGTTCTTTCCGCCGCCTTCACCGGGGGAGACGAAGGTGGGGCCGCCGTAGATCGCCGAGATCTTGTTGGCGCAGTCGTTCTCGGCCTGGTTGAAGGTGGACCAGGCGCTGTTGACCGCGTCCTTGATACGGATGTTCTCCGCCAGTGCCCACTCGTCGGTCTGCTCGTCCTTGGTCAGCCACCAGAAGGCGTTGTCGTGGTTTCGGTTCCACAGCCCCTGGGCATCGATCCGCAGGTTGTTGAGTGAGCGGCGCGCGGTCCTGGCGGCATCGGCCAGCTCTTCAAGCGCGTCGGCGACGGTGGACAGGTCGCTCTGGAGGTCCTCGCCCCGACTCGCCACCGGGTCCATCTTGGAAAAGAGCGTTTCGCTCTCCGGCGCCTCGTAGTGGGCGTCCAAGCCCTTCCAGGTCGAGCGCAGGTCCTCGGCCCCGTCGAGCAGGTCCTGCCCCTTGGTGCGCAGCGTTTCGGCCGCGGAGGCCAGCGACTCCACATCGGTCAGGGGGTAGGGGATGGCGTCGGGATCGATGAGCGTGTACATGTTCGGATCCACGCCGCTCTGGGGCTGGGTGGGTTCGAAACTCACCAGGGGCCTTCCGTGGGGGGAGGGTCAGGTCACAGGTCGAGGTTTTCGCCGCTTCCCGCCTGTTGCTGGGCCTGGGCCGCCATCTCCTCCTGGCCCTGGTTGTAGGCGAGGGTGGCGTCGCTCGCGCCCTGGATGCAGGACATGCTGCGGATGAACATGGCGTCGGTCTCGCCGGTGAAGTGGTCGAAGAAGCCGCCCAGGGCGGCCTCCACCGGCGGGCTCTTGGCGTTGTTCAACGCCGTCTCGATGCCATCTGACGCCGAGTCGATGGTGGAGGAGAGCCCTCCGCCCTCGACACCGAGCTTGTCCCCGACATTGGTCAGGACCACCGAGACGCCGTAGACGTCGATGTTCCACCGGCTCACCGGCGCTCCCCTCTCGGGGCGGCGGAGAAGCGGTCGGGGCGGAAGACCGCCTCGGCGGCGACCGGCGTGCCGGCATCGGCCAGGCGGCCTGCCTCGGCCACGCACTGCTCGGCGGCCCGGGCCGCGAGCAGGTGCAACGAGGCGCGTACACCGTCGAGGGTCGTGGCCATGCGCTCGCCCACGGGTCGGGCCGCGGGCTCGCCCGGTGCCCCCTCACCGAACCGACCCTCTTCCGCCACCTCGTCACCGGCGGGTACAGCAGGCCGGGGCTCCGCGTCGGCGGTCTCCCCTGGAGGATCGACCCACTCGAACTTCACCGGCGGCACCTCCCGATCGTTTCGTCCACTCCGCACATGTTCGCGGGGCAGTTGTAGCAGCATGCGCATAGGGGGTGACATTTCGCGAATGGTTTCGGTTCGCCGACTGGCCCGACCGCATGCGGCCCCATGGCCCACGCGCCGGGAGTGACGAGCGGAAACCACAGACCAGGGCAACGGCAGTGGTACGCGCCATGTTTCGGTGCCGGAAAAGTTCAGCCCTCGCGGGCCGGAACCGGCCATCTCACCTCGCCGACGCCGCGGCCAGGAAGTCGCTCTGCCTGCGCAGCAGATCCAGCGCCCGCAGCGGCGCCTGCGCCTCGGCCATCACCGGATACCAGACGGCCTGGTCTCCGCCGTGGCCGAGGAGCGTGCCCGGGATCGGCCCCGCTTGGGCGCGGTCGGCTCCGATCCGCCGCAGGCGCTCGGGCCCGAGCGCCAACCCAACCGGGACCGCGGGCCCGGCCCACACCGGCACATAGGTCACGTCACTGCGACCGGGAAGACGCCGAACCCGCAACGCCTCCAGCCCGCCTTCCGCCGCCAGAGCCTCCACCAAGCCGGGCAGCGCCTCGAAGGGCACTGCGTCCTCGCCCGCGTAGCCGATGGCCACCGACACCCGCTCCAAGACCCTGCTTCCGCGGCGGACCACGTGGATCTGACCGGAGAACGGGCTGCCCTTACCCAGAGGACCGGACAGGTACAGGATCGAGGGCTTGGGCGCGCGTTCACGGACGAACCCGCCCATCCGCTCGCGGTCCCAGGCCATGAGGGCGGGCTCGTGCGGCCCCCACGACACAGGCGGGGACTCCGCCACATGCTCAGCGATGATCTCCACGGCTCGGCCCGGCTCCGCGGCGAACGGGTCGGAGTGGAGCACGGAGGCCTCCATCACCAACTGCGTCCCGGCCTCCTCAGCGAAACCCGCAAGGAACCCCGGCACAGGCTCGGCTTCCGGGTTCTTCGCCGCCCACGCGAGCCCGACAGGTTCCTCGGCCGAGCGGAAGCCGTACTCGTCATCCCAGTACACGGGCAGGCCGGTGAGGCCGTCGAAGCACCCGCCGTCGTGCCCCTGAACCACCCAGCGTCCCAGTGGGCCGGCCGCGAAGGTGCGCATCGCATATGTGAGCCGCGCGGTGGGCGGGGTGAGCACTTGGATCATCTTCTCGCCCCGGTGGGTGGCGACCGCGTCGCTGAGCCAGGACGAGAACGGCACCACTTCCCGGTCCTGCGCGACCAGGAGCGCCCTCTCCGCGGTGCGCTCCACCGCCGGGTGCTCCGGCTCCTCCCACAGACCGAAATCAGCCAGCCCCGATGTCCACACCGCTCCGCCGAGCCGCAGTGCGAGCCCGTCGGCGAACCCGTGCGCGACGTCCCGGCCCAGCGCATCGGGGCGGGCGCGTGTCTCCACCCACCAGAAAGGCTCCGGCAGACCGGCCACGACCTCTTCTCCGAGCAGGCCCACGACCGCGTCCGCGTGCTCCACATGCTGGCCGGGTTCGAGCGTGGCCAGGAGGCGACCGTCGCCGTCGCGGATCTGCAGGACAGCGGTGTCACCGTGCCGGTACAGCCACAGGCCGGGGTCCACGTCGTCGAGGGCATCGGCGATCGCCCGCTCGTCGGGCTTCCCGGCGACTAGGGCTACCACGTCATAGCTCAACGGCTCTCCTTAGAGGGGGGGAGGGGCGTAGGCAGACCCGGGACATGCCCCGAGGCGGGTCACTCTTCGTTGACGAGAAAAACCGAAACGTCACCATACCGGTGAATGCGAATCCCGCCCCTGGGACCGCACTAGGACGATCGCAGAGAGCAGCTGGCGACGACCCCACCGCAGAAGGCGCTTCGCCACAGACTCCAACACATGCGCACCCGGGGATCTCCTCGCGCACGCCGCTCCCAGCGCCCACGCGTTCGCAGGTCTCTGACGCCCCTCTTTCGAGGCTGCGGTGTCCAACTCCCCCGCCCGCGCGGCTCTATAGCCCAGGTGAAAGCGCACGAACGGCGAGCGGACCACCACGGGGACAGGCCAGCCATGTCGGACAGAACACCGCGAACCCGCACACCCACCAGGCGTACTTCGAGGTTCTTCGCCCGAACAGCTGGCCACCTCCCCCACTCCGCTTGCCCTCCGGCCCCAAGGCGAGCGCCCATGGGCCCGGTCCCGCACCACGCGGGACCGCGAACCACGCGCACACCCGGGCCGGACCAGCACGAAAGGGGGACCAGCATGACCGAACACCCCACCGGCGGCCTGACCGCCGAGCACGCCCGGCACCTGCCGGCCGTGCTCGATGCGGCCACCGCAGGACGCCTGCTGGGCATCGGACGCACCACCGCCTACCGGCTCCTGGAAACCGGGACCTTCCCGGCCCCGGCCTTCCGCGCCGGAAAGAAGTGGCGCATCCCCACCAGCGGCATCTGCCACCTGCTCGGCATCGCCTACCCGCCGCCCGGCCCCTGCGCCCACGGTTCGCCCGCCACCGACCACGAACAGGACCAGTAATGGCCCGAACCGAAGGCTCGATCTTCAAACGCTGCGGCTGCCGCAACACCACCACCGGCAAACTCCTGGGCGCCGCCTGCCCGCGCCTCAAGCGCCCCGGGGGCGCCTGGAGCTCGGCCCACGGCGCCTGGGGCTTCCAGCTCGAACTGCCCCGCACCGACAAAGGCGCCCGCAGGCAGGCCCGCCGCATCGGCCTGCCCGGCCGGGAGGAGGCCCTCGAACAGCTCGACCACACCAAGGCCCTGCTCACCCTGGCCGAAGACGACGAGCACACCGCCGTGCAGATCGCCAACCTGATCTGCCACACCCTCAAGACCCGCAAGCACCTACCCACCACCGAGGAGGTCAAGCAGCGCACCACCGCCGGGGCGGCGCTGCGGGTGGAGGTGCCTACCGTCGCCGAATGGCTCACCGAGTGGCTCGAGACCAAGACCCGCCTGGCCCCGGCCACCCGCCGCTCCTACAGCGGCCACATCACCAACTACCTCACCCCGCACCTGGGGCGAGTGCGCCTGGACAAGCTCCAGGTCGGCCACCTGCAGGCCATGTTCGAAGCGATCGAGGAGCACAACACCCACATCCGCGCCTGCCGCGAATCCGACGACCCGAAGGTGCGGGCCTCGGTGCGCGGCCAGCGGACCGTGTCCCTGTCCTCCAAGCACCGCATCCGCGCCACCCTGCGCTCGGCCCTGACCGCCGCGATCGCCCGCCCCGACCTGCCCGTCCAGGTCAACGCCGCATCCCACCTGCAACTGCCCTCGTGCCCGCGCGTCAAGCCCATGGTCTGGACGCCCGACCGAGTCGCCCGCTACAACGCCACAGGGGAAGTGCCCTCGCCCGTGATGGTCTGGACGCCCGAGCAGGCCGCCGACTTCCTCGACCGCGCGGGCCGGGACCGCCTGTATGCGCTGTTCCACCTGGTCGCGATGAAGGGCCTGCGCCGCGGCGAAGCCGTCGGGCTTCAATGGGACGCCGTCCGGCTGGCCGACGGGCAGATCGACATCCGCTCCCAGGTCGTCCAGCTCGGCTGGCAGACCCTGACCACCACTCCCAAGAGCGAATCGGGACGGCGCACCATCACCCTTGACGCCACGACCGTCGACGTCCTCAAGGCCTGGCGCGCGCACCAGGGCCGCGAACACCTCAAAGCCGGGAAGGCATGGACCGACTCGCAGATGGTGTTCACCCACCCCGACGGCTCGCCCCTGCACCCGGCCTGGGTCACCGACCTGTTCCAGCGCATCGGCCACGAGGCCGGGCTCCCGCCCATCGGGCTGCACGGGCTGCGCCACGGCGCCGCCTCCAACAGCCTGGCCGCCGGGGTCGACGTCAAGGTGGTCTCAGCCGAACTCGGCCACTCCACCACCTACTTCACCCAGGACACCTACCAGACCGTCTTCCCCGAGGTCGCCCGGGAGGCCGCAGAGGCCACCGCCGCCATGATCCCGCTCAAAAACCGCAAAACGACCACAGCGAACTCCCGGTAGCCCGCTGGGGCCCGACAGGGGGCGCAGGGCCGCCCTGGCGGGCCCCAGCGGGCCTGACAGGGCCCCGGGACGGGACGGGGCGGTGTGGGCCCAGCGGGGCCGCTCAGGGGCCTACGGGCCCTGCGGGCGGCGGCACACTCCAGGGCCCTGGCCTGGGCGTTGAGCACGGCGCCGACATCGGAGCACGCCAGGAGCCGACAACGCGACGAAACCCCAGGGCGGAACCTGCGTTGAAGCGGTTCCGACCTGGGGTTTCTCTTGTGCGCCATCAGGGACTCGAACCCCAAACCCGCTGATTAAGAGTCAGCTGCTCTGCCAATTGAGCTAATGGCGCGTGCCGCTTCCGATGCCCCTGGGGGGCTCGCTCGCGACGGGTTCAACTTTACCGGACTTTCCAGGGTGTCCCGACCATCCCCGCTGCCGTACAGGTCACAGTCGGGGAAGCAGGCCCCCTCAGAAGGCCTCCTGTGCGCCCTGTGCGCCCTGTGCCCCCTGCGCGGGGATCTGGAGTTCCTCGGCCTCCCGGCGGGCCCGGTCGGCCGCCGCGTGGTGGCCGTCGGCCTCGTACGCCCCCGCCAGCGTCTCCAGCACCCCCGCCAGGAAGGACGACCACCCGCGCGTCCGCCACAGGCGCACCGACTCCTCCAGTGCCGCGATCGCCTCGCCCGTCCGGCCCGCCGCCAGGTGGATCTCCCCCGCCAGGCCCAGCGAGTCCGCCAAGTGGTGGTTGATCCCGTGGCGGCGGCTCAGCGCGATCGCCTTGTCCACCGTCGGCAGCGCCTCCGGGTCGCCCAGGGCGATGTACAGCCGCGTCAGGTACATCAGCGAGAACACCTCGGCGTACCGGTCCCCCATCGCCCGCGCCATGTCCAGCGAGCGCACCAGGTGGTACCGGCCGGTCTCCACCCGGCCCGACAGGGCCTGCGCCGCCCCGAGGAACTGCATCGCCGTGGCCTCGAACCGCGAGTTGCCCAGCAGCCGCGCCAGCTCCAGCGCCTTCTCCAGGCAGGCGACGGCGTCCTCCATGCGCCCGTCCTCGTAGGCCGCGATCGCCATCACGTGGTACGCCCGCGCCCGGCCGCCGAGGTAGTCGGCCTCCTCCGCGATCCGCAGCGCCTCCTCCGCCGACACGTGCGCGGCGCTCGCCTCCCCCCGGGACACCTGCCCCCAGGTGCGCATCACCAGGGCGTCGGCCACCCCGCGCGTCTCCCCCAGGTCGCGGAACATCTCCAACACGCTCTGGGCCTCCGAGCGCATGCCCGACATGGCCTCACCCGGCCCCTGCGGCGACGCCCAGGTCGTCAGGTCGGCCAGCCCGCGCCGCAGCACCGCCTCGCCGAGACGGTCCCCGGCCGCCCGGCACGCGCTGATCGCGCTCTCGTGGGTGCGCCGCCAGTCGTCGAACCGCCCCCGCACGTCGAAGTACTTCTCCAGGCACCCGGCCAGGTCCCAGGCGGCCTCGTGCATGCCCAGCGCGCCCGCCTGCTGCACCGCCGCCGCCATGGCCTGCCATTCGGCGTCGAACCACAGCATCGGCTCGGCCAGCGCCTCGGAGGCCTCCTGCGCCGGGAGCGGCCACCGCAGCGCCTGGCCGTGCAGGGTGGCGTAGCAGGGCCCGGGGATGTACTCGGTCGCCTGCTCTGCCAGCCACAGCCACCCGCCGAACGCCCGCCTGAGCGCCTCGCGCCGCTCCTGCTCGGGCTCGTCGGACTCGCCCAGCTCCCGCGCGTACAGCCGGATGAGGTCGTGCATCCGGTAGCGCAGCGCGCCGCAGGGCCCTTCGGCGATGCTCAGCAGGCGGGCGTCGACGAGCTGCTCGATGTACCCCTGCGCCTTGTCGGTCGGCACGGCCATGAGGGCGGCCACCGCCCACTCCGGGAAGTCGGGCACCTCCAGCGCCCCCAGCAGTCGGAAGGCCCGCTTGGCGCCCTCCCCCAGCGCGCGGTGGCTCAGCGCGAGGCTCGCCCGCACCGCCCTGTCCCCCGCGGCCAGCTCGTCCAGTCGGCGGCGCTCGTCCTCCAGCAGGCGCACCATGCGGTCCAACCGCCACTCGGGGCGCCCCGCCAGGCGGGCCCCGGCGATGCGCACCGCGAGGGGGGCGTACCCGCACAGCTCGGCGATCCGCTCGGCGGCGGCGGGCTCGCGCCCGACCCGTTCCCGACCGGCGATGCGTCCCAGCAGGTCCACCGCCTGCTCCGGGGTGAACACCTCCAGGTCCACCAGGAGCGCCCCGTCGAGGCCGGTCAGCCGGGGGCGGCCGGTCACCAGGACGGTGGCCCCGGGGGCGCCCGGCAGCAGCGGCCGCACCTGGGCCTCGCTCGCGGCGCCGTCGAGCACCAGCAGCACCTTGCGCCCCGCCACCATGCTGCGGAACAGGGCCGAGCGCGCGTCGAGGGAGTCGGGGACGCCCGCCCCGTCCACACCCAGGGCGTGCAGGAGGTTGGACAGCGCCTGCGCCGGGTCGAGGGGCTCGGCCTCGGCCCCGCGCAGGTCGACGTAGAGCCGCCCGTCCGGGTGGTCGTCGGCCAGGGCGTGCGCGGCGCGCAGGGCGAGCGCCGTCTTGCCGACCCCGCCCATGCCGGACACCGCCACCACCGGGACCGGTTCGGCGTCGGCCAGGTGGGCGTGGATGCGCTCCAGCGCGTGTTCGCGGCCGGTGAAGTCGGGCAGGTCCGGCGGGAGCTGGGCGGGGAGGGGCAGGGGGAGCGCGGCCGAGGCGCCGGAGGCCGGGCGCGCGGCCGACCGGCCCGGCGCGGGCGCCGCCAGGGACGGGTCGTCCCGCAGGACGCCCTGCTCCAGTTCGCGCAGCTCCCGGCCGGGCTCGGTGCCGAGCTGCTCGACCAGCAGCCCGCGCCCGGCCCGGTACACCTCCAGCGCCTCGGCGGACCGCCCGGAGCGGTGCAGCGCCAGCATGAGCCAGGCCCGCAGGCGCTCGCGGAAGGGGTGCTCGTAGACCAGGGCGGTGAGCTCGGCGACCACCTCGGCGTGGCGGCCCCGGTCCAGCTCGGCGCCCATCAGCTCCTCGGTGCAGGTCCAGCGCAGCTCGTTGAGGCGGGCGGCCTCGTCGCGCACCACGGGCAGGGTGTCGATGCCGGAGAGGGCCGGGCCCTGCCACAGGCCGAGCGCCTCGCGGAACAGGGCCGCGGCGGGCTCGGCGCCGCCCTCGCCCAGCGCGCGGCGGCCCTGGTCGACCAGGTCTGCGAAGCGGTCGGCGTCGAGGTCGCCGTCCGAGCGCTCGATGCTGTAGCCCCCCGGGCCCCGCGCGACGGTCGACGGCCCGCCCAGCGCCTGCCGGAGGTGGTGCACGTACACCTGGAGGCTCTTCTGGGCGGAGCGCGGCGGATCGCCCTCCCAGAGGACGTCGATGAGCCGCTCGTCGGCCACCGGCGCCCCGCGCGCGCACAGCAGCGCGGCGACGATCCCGGCGAGCTTGGGCGACAGCCGCACCTCGCGCCCGTCGCCGTCGCGGACCCGGAGCGGCCCCAGTATGGAGAACCGCATGCGCTCCCTTCCCCGGCGGGCCCGTCGCCCGCCGATCGCTCCCGCGTCCAGGGTGGCGCGGGGGATCCAACCGTAGTCCAACCGGACCACAATCGCGGGAGGGGAGGATGGGCCGTGGATGTAGCGGCACCACCCGCGCGCGAGGCAGGCGAGGGTGCGCGTTCCTGATCCGCCCAGGACGGCAGCCGGCGGCGCGAGCCCCGGCTGGGGAGGACCAGGAGACGTCCGGCGGCCGCTCCCCGTTCGCGGGGAGCGGCCGCCGCCGCTTCACCCGCTGCTTCATCCGCCGTTCGGACGCCGCCGGCGGCGAGGCCGCCGCGGGGGCGCGGTCCCCGCCGTCGACGGTGGCTCTCCAGGGGCCCAGAGCCGCACACGGCGCCCCACCGTACGGTGATCGTGCGCGCGCCCCTCCCCCACCACCCCCGACGCCCGCCCGGTACCTTGTCTGGCTGGCGGCCCGCCAGAAGGGCCGGGTCGCGCTCGGGGCCGTCATCGGCACCGCCTGGATGCCGGGCCTGGCCCTCCCGCCCTACCTGCTCTCCCGGGCGATCGACGACGGGCTGGCCGCTGGCGACGGCGGCCGCTCCCTGCTGTGGGTGTCCGCCCTGTCCGGCGCCGGACTGCTCACCGCCGCCCTCGCGACCCTGCGCCACCGGACGATGTCCAAGATCCGGATGGACGCCTCCCTGCGCACCGTCCGCACCGCGGTGCACCACTCCATGCTCCTGGGCACGACGCTCCCCGGCGGACCACCGCCGGGGAGATGTCCGCGATCGGCATGTCCGACGTGCAGGTCATCGCGCAGACCCTGACCGTCACCGGGCCGGGAGGCGGCGCCGTCGCCGCCCTGTTCCCCGGCCCCGTCCGCGCCGTCGTCGCGGGCCGGACCGCCCCTGGCGACGGAGACGACGGAGCGGTCCGCGAATCGTTGGACACCGCCGCGGCCACCGATGTCATCGACGGGCTGGGCGACGGGCTCGACTCGGCGGTCGCCCCGGGGGGCCGCACGCTCTCCGGCGGCCACGCGCAACGCCTGCGGCTGGCCCGCGCCGTCCATGCCCGGCCCGAGGTGCTCCTCGCGGACGAGCCGACCTCCGCCCTCGACGCCCACACCGAGGCGGTCGTGGCCACCCGCCTCAAGGCCGCGCGCACCGGCCTGACCACGCCGGTGTCCACCTCTCCGGGAGGTGCGGGCCGCCTTGGCCCCCGAGGCCGAGGGAGGCCGGGCGTCTGGGCCCCGACCTGAGCCCCAGGCTCGACCACTGGCCGCCGGGGTGTGGGGGGAAGGCGGCGACGGCGCAGGTCGGCAACCCTTCCGGCAGCGCCATCGACCGTGCGGCGTTGTACATGGTCGGTGTGCTTGGCGGCGACCACGCACACCCCGCGCGATCGACAGCACTGCCCGAAGGGTTGCCGACCTCGGTCGCCGCCACCCCTCCACCTCACACTCCGGTGACCCGGTGCCCGGCCGAGTCCCAGAGCGGGGTACCTGCTGGAGGGCCGCACGGTGGTCGCGATCGCGCACCGGCTCCAGACGGCGCGCGACGCCGACCGCATCGCCGTCATGGAGCGGGGGCGGATCGTCGAACTGGGCACCCACGACGAACTCGTGTCGCGGGGCGGGGCCTACGCCGCGCTGTGGCACACCTGGAGCGGCGGCCCTGGAAACGAGGAGACCCCGGGGTGAAGCCGGTTCCGAACCGCTTCCCACCCGGGGCCTGTGCTGTGCGCCATCAGGGACTCGAACCCCAAACCCACTGATTAAGAGTCAGTTGCTCTGCCAATTGAGCTAATGGCGCGTGCCGGATTCCGCCTGGTCGGCTCCGTCCGACGCCGTCAAGGTTAGCAGCCTCCCGGAGCGGCCGCGAACGGATTGTCCGGGAACACCGTGTCCGGGGCTCCGCCTCCCGGCCGCGCGCCGCGCGCGCGGCGGGCATCCGGTGTCCCCACCTTCCCCGGTGGACGGAAGGTGGGGGCCTCAGCGTGCATGGTCCGCCGGGACGGTCAGCTCCACGTCACCACCACGGCGACGATGATGGCGACCGCCACGACCGCCCCCACTCCGGCGAGGATGTAGGGGGTCATGGGCCGGCGCGGCGCGGCCTGCGGTTCGTCGTTCTCGGAGACGAACTTCTGGAACATCACGGTCGAGCCCGCGGGATCGACGTTCTCTTCATTCTTCTGAGACATGCGCACGACCCTAGCGACTCACGGACCCCAGCGGGTCCCCTGTGGACGTGAAATCCGTCGGCGAGTTCCTCATCGGCGGTCCGAGAGCAGCCGGGCGTGCGCTTCCGGCGGGGCCCCGGCGGCCCGGAGGGCCAGGCCCGCCGCGCCGAGCACCCCGTCGGCGGCCGCCAGGGGCGCGCTCCCGAACCGCCCGCCGACCCCCGCGCGCACGCGTTCGGCGACCGGCCCGCCGCCCAGCAGTGCCCCCGAGAGCACGACCGGACTCGGCGGCCCGGAGGGCAGGACCGCCCCGAGGGCGTCGAGGAGCCGCCCGGCCGCCTCGCCGCAGATCCGCACCGCCTCGGCGTCCCCCTCCTGTGCGGCCCCGGTCACCTCAGGGGCCAGCCCGCCGAGCTCCGCGGGCGGACGCGCGTAGACCGTGCGGATGAACTCCTGGGGGTCCCCGGGGGCGATCTCCAGTGCCTCCGCCATGCGTGCGGAGAGCACGGTCGCCCCTCCCCTGCCGTCGATCCCCCCGAGCGCGGCCCGCAGCCCGGCCAGGGCGATCCACACGGCCGACCCCTCGTCCCCCAGCAGCCACCCGTACCCGTCGCACCGCCGCCGCACGCCGCCGTCGGCCACGTGGGCCGCCACGGCCCCGGTACCGGCGATCAGGACCGCCCCCTCGGGCGCGTGCGTCCCGGCCGCGAACGCCACCGCGATGTCGTCGGTGACGCGCGGCGCGCCCGGCAGCCCCGCGGCCCGCCAGGCGCGGCCCGCGGCCTCGGACGCGCGCGCGTGCCCGGCCGCCGAAGCCCCAGCGATACCGAACACCGCGGCGGCCACCCGCCCGGCCTCCGTGCCGCCGACCGCCTGCCCGAGGGCCGCCTCAAGGGCGCCCGCCGGGTCGGCGCTGGAGAACGGGTTGGCGCCGCCCGCGCTCCCCCGGGAGAGCACGCGGCCGTCCAGGTCGGCGACCACGCACCGGGTCGACGTGCCGCCGGCGTCCACACCGATCACCACATCGCGTTCCATAAGGGAAGCCTAGGGCGCAACTCCCCGCACGCCCCCAGGCCGTTTCCGGCCATTCCGGACGTCCGGACCCCGCCGCGCCCCGGCCCGAGCGCCGCGCTTCCGAACCGCTGATGGCCCTGGAGGCCCGCCTGAAAGCGGACCGCCAGTGCGATGAAAGCCGCCTCGTGCACATTGGGAGGCCTCGGAGGGCTTCACGGCCGGCGCTTCCCCGCGGCCGCGCACCCTCCGGGGAGGAGAAACGGGCCGGACACGGACAGGGGTCCGGCTCCCCGCGAGCCGGAGGACGGACGGCTCGCGGGGGGATGCGGTGCCCCACTGGGGAAGGGCACCGGGCCTGGCGGGGCGAACGGGGGACGGTCGTCCTCGCCAGGCGCCTTCCCCCTCCTGCGCTCTTGGCCCTGCGCTCTGGGCCCTGTCCCTACTCGCGGCCGCCGATGAGGAAACGCGGATCGCCGTCGAGCGCGGCGGCCATCCGTGCCGCGGGGGCGTCCTCATCGCGGCCCTCCACCCGGGTGGCCAGCTCCGCAAGGGCGGCACCCGGGTGGATGGACAGCCACGCCGCCGCCATGCTGAGCGGCAGCGGCAGCCGCCCGGCCGCGCCCACCAGCCTCCGCAGCCCGCCGGGGTCGGCCGCGACCCGCTCGGCGCCGAGGCGGATGCGCAGCAGCAGCTCCGCCTCCTCCTGGGACAGCTCGCCCACCTCCACCGCCTGCACGCCGTCGCGCACCATCAGG